>JBEKEJ010000010.1:0-25397 GCA_050013895.1 Verrucomicrobiota bacterium
CATGCTCTTCGCGGCGGACAGAGGACTGCCCGCCCTGCCTTTGGCGTTAAAATTTACGACCCTGCCTTCGGATGCAGGAGCACGAAATCGTCCCGGCGGTTTTTCGACCAGGCGGATTCGTCGTGGCCGGGGTCCACCGGCTTGTCCTTGCCGAAACTTCGGGTCTCGACACGCATCGGGTCAACGCCCAGTTTGGCCAGCGCTTCGCGCGCCGCCAGTGCGCGGCGCTCGCCGAGCGAACGATTGTATTCCTCCGTGCCGCGCTCGTCGCAATTGCCCTCGATGAGCAGCTTGGTGCCTGGGTCGGTGCTCAATGCCTGGGCGACGGCGGCCAGGTTCGGTTTTTCGCTGCTCCGGATTACGGAGCTGTCGTAGGCGAAATGAATCGTGTCCGCCGCCAGCGCCGCGCGATCGGCCAGCATGTTGTCAAACTCTTCCGCCTTGGCCAGCTCGCCACCGCCGGGAGGAACACCTTCATTCACTGTTCCTGCATTTCCCATCGTGCCTCCGGTGCCTGGCTCGCCAATCCGGGGCGGAGGTTGGCCCGGCAGTTTTGTAAGGCCAACCGGTTTGTGTTTGCAACCCGTCGTGGCGAGAGTGGCAGCCAGCGCGAGAATCAATGGAAAAATCAGTTTGGTTGTTTTCATATTTTTGTTTGTTTAAAATTCAGTTAAAGGTTCGTGAAAATTCAAAATCATCGCGCCCAAGCGGGCTGAGAATCGCTTCCCGAAACCCGGGCCATATCTTTGAACTGTTTCGTCGGCGCGTCAAGCAAAGACAGCACATACCGGTAGGAAGCCGTGCGCCGCGCATAGACCAGCGTCCGTGAGTTTGGCGACCACGACGGGTCCTCGCCCGGCACCATGATGGTGACGTCGCCACCGGCGGCAGGCACCACGCAAACATCAAACTCGCGAGCCTGCGACGTGAACGCGATCCATTTGCCGTCCGGCGACCAGTCCGGCTCGGTTGGGTTCGAAACGCCGACGGTTCTGAGCGTTTCGACTACGCCGCCGCCGGCAGGCACCTTGGCCAGCAACCGCCGTGAGTTGATTTTGGTCGCGAAACAAATCCACCGGCCGTCCGGCGACCAGCACGGCGACGAATCTTCGCTCGTGCTCGTCAACTTTTTCAGGCCCGTGCCGTCGGTGTTGCAGACATAAACGTTCGGGCTGCCGCCCTTGCTCAGAATCATCGCCACCTTGGTGCCGTCCGGCGAAACGGCGGCGCTCGTGTTCAAGCCGGAAAACCGCGCGATGGCGTGGCGCTGGCCGGTGGTAAGGTCGTGATAAAAAATGTCCGGGTTGCCGAGCTTGTAAGAGGTGTAATAAAGCGCGAGCCGGCCGGTCGCCCATGCGGGCGCGGCGACAATGGCGCCGTCGTGGGTGACGGCCTGCGGATTGTGGCCGTCGAAATCGGCGACGTAAATTTCGCCGTCGCCGTTGGGCGCTTCATCCTTGAACGCGATTTTGGTCAGCCCAATGCCCTTTTTGCCGGTGATGGCCAGCACGATGTCGTCGGCGAACGCGTGCGCCTCCCGCCGCAACGACGCGCCGTTGTAGTTGCGCGCGAGCAGCGAACTCTTGCTGAACCGGTCCGTCAACCGGCCTTGCACATTGCTCGCGTTGCTGCCGCTGATGAGGTATTGCGCGGCGTCGGGGCTGACAAAGCTGAAACCCTGCACGTAAAGATCGAATTTCAAAACGTCCAAAACCTCGCCGGTGAAACCTTCCAGCGAAACCGGAATCGGTTTCGTCATGCCCATGACGGTGATGCTTTGTTCGATGTTGATTTCATTTTGGCCGCGCGCTGTCACCGCGGCAAAAAGAAGTACCGGCAGGCAAAGTTTCAAAATGTTAAAACGATTTTTTTTCATCCGAGCGCTCGTTTGGCTTTGAGGTTGAAGTTGATAAAATAGGTCCGTTCCTTCTCCGTCGTGCCTTCCGGGAACGGGGCAATGAAGGTGACGCGGTCCAGGGTGCGCTGCACGGAGACATCCACCCCCGTGTCACCCGACGGCGCGAGAACGCGCGCGGAAATCACGGTGCCGTCGCGGGCGATGGTGACGGTGACCTTGACATTCGCGTCGTCGTTTTGGGCGTTGTCCGGCGGCACCCACGCCTGTTCATAGACGCTCTTTACCACGGAAGCATAGTTGGCGTAGGCCACACTGCTGTTGCCCGGCATGTCAATTGTCATGGTTGAAGCAAGGTTGTTTCTCAAGCTCCGGATGGCATTCTGAAATGCCTGCTGCCGCAATTGCTGTTGCCGGCGCGAATCGTCGGCCGGATTCGCAGTCGGATTTTTCGGCGCGGTGCGGGTCACGAGTTGCGTGCTGATTTGAATTTTCGGCTTTTCCACGGGCTTCGGCTCTGGCGTCAGCGCTTTCACAATTTCCTTAATGGGTTCCGGCGTTACCACCTTGGGTGGCGCGGGCGGCGTGACGACCGGCGTTGGAGCAGGCGGGGTCGGCACTGGCGGCGTGACCACTGGCGCCGGCGGGGGCGGCTGGGCGTTGCGCACGCCGCTGTTGACCGCGGCGTCAATCAAGTTGGCCGGGATGACATCGAGAATCTGCAGGTCGTCAGCCTTGGGTTTCGGCGCAAAAAAACCGGGGCCGACGATCAGAATCACCACCAGCAGCAGGTGAATGCCCACCGTCACCATCGCGCATTTTTTTTGCAGCCGGTTCATTTGGGCGGTTCGGTGCGGAGGGAATAGCGCGTGATGCCGCTGCGCTGGCAGCCGTCAAGCAACGCCGCGACGTTTTTGTAGGGGCCGTCCTCGTCCGCGCGGATGTAAACGATGAGGTTCGGATTCGAGTGAAATTCCGCCGCCAGCCGCGCCAACAATTCGTTGAACGGCATCCGCTGCCGATCGAGCGTATAAACGCCCGTGTTGCTGATTTCGACGGTGCGGATGTTGCGTTTGCTCACGCTCGGGTCCGTCGTTCCACCTCTGGGCAGCTTGAGGTTGATGCTCTGCTCCAGCAGCGGCGTGGTGATGACAAAGATGATGAGCAGCACGAACGCGAGGTCGAGCAGCGGCGTGATGTTGATCTCGCTCAACGTCACCAGGTAACTGCGTTGTGAAAAGCGTCTCATTACTCAGTCGAAGGTCGAGGGACGAGGGTCGAGCGCCGACATGCCAGAATCACCGATTGGCTCCCGGCTATCGACTTTCGGCGCCTGCTTCATTTTCATTCTTCCTCCAGATACTCCGCTTCCATTTTGGAAACAAGTTCCTGCGCGAAATTGTCGAGGCCTACGGTGAACACGCGCAAATTGTGCACGAGCCAGTTGTAGCCGAACATTGAGGGAATCGCCACCAGCAAGCCCGCGACGGTGGTGATGAGGGCCGCCGCCACGCCGGGCGCCATCGCCGCCAGCGTGGCCGCGCCCTGCGGCGCCTGCGCGATGCCGCCGAACGCACTCATCACGCCCCAGACCGTCCCGAGCAATCCGAGAAACGGCGCGCCGCTCACGGCAATGGCGAGCCAGATCAGACCGGATTCCAGTTTCAACGATTCCTGCGCGACGACGTTTTCGATGGCGCGTTTGACGTGCTCCATGTTTTTGAGCGTGACGCGTTGCTTGCGCCGGTCGCCGCCGGGACCGCGCAACCGCGCATCGAGCTGCGAGCAGCCGGCCTGATAAACCATGAACAGCGGGCAACCTTCGACCTGCAGGCTGCGGTCGAAGATTTCCAGCACGGATTTCTGCGCGCGAAACTCGGTGGAAAAATACTGGTTCAGCTTCCGGGCGCGGCGCATTTGCATGGCCTTGGACGTCATCACCGACCACGCGATGATGGAAAAGACGAAGAGACACGCGATGACGGCCTTGCCTTCCGGCGTCGCCTGTTTCCAAACATAAATGAGTTCCGCCTGATTCGAAGCGGCCCCCACGACAATGCACAAGTGTCCGTTCATCATGCCGACGATTTCGCTGGTCGTGAGGAACCGATGTAGCGGCCCAGCGGCAGGCGGTCGAGCTTTTTCCTGCCGGCCAGATTATTAATTGCCGCATGGGGAATGCCAAGCCTTTTTGTGGAAAAAAATCACCGCGCTTGCCGGATGGAAAAAGTGGCTCAAAAAGAAAGCGGGTGTCCCGCCTGCGTGGCCGTAGCTAGAACCGCGAAAGCCAGAAAACCCGCCCGGAAGGCACTGGTGCGGCTTTCCAACGCCAGCACTTCGGCGCGGCGAAGGCCCGCCCGCGCGCCTCATGGGTTTGTTGCTGGGACTGATCGCGCTGCTGGTTTATCCGGACGTCACGCAACAGGCTCTGGATCCCACCAACGCCGCCCCATCGAAAAATCTTGAAGGCAGCCAACAACGGCTGCGACTTTACAGGAGCCGCCAGCCGTGGCGGGAATTGTCCCAGTTTACCAGCGCGCCGCTGAAGCAATGATCAAAGAGGAGCGCCGGTCTCCGATCCGGCCCGATTCGGAAAGCGGACAATAACGAGCCGGGCCGGAGGCTGGCGCTCCTTTGGCATTTACCTTGCCAGATTACGGAGTGTCCTCCGCATTCGCAAATCCCTCAAAACCTTCCCCGGCTCAAAATGTCTGCCCAGCCACGGCAGCGTGAAAATCCGTCTCGCGTCAAAGCATTCCGCGAGCAAGGTTGCGTTTGAAGCGGTGGCAGCGTCCGGCTTCGGCGGCGACCTCAAAACCACCCGCGCCTTGCGCCGGAAACTTTTCGGCAGGGCCTGGAGCGTCAGCAAAACCTGGTTCACCGCGCCGAGCCGGTTCGGGCAGGCCACAATCGGGATCGCGCGCGCGGCCGTGAGAAGGTCGCGCGAATCAAAATTTTCGCCGAGCGGGCTCAGCAAACCGCCGGCCCCTTCAATCAGCACCGCGTCAAAGCGTTTTTGCATCGCGCGGACGTGCGCGAGCACGTTCGCGAGCGTGACGCGCTTCCGTTCGCGGCGCGCGGCAAGCACCGGCGCGATAGGCAGGCGGAAATGCCACGGATTGATTTCGTCGAGTGAAAGCGCGCCCTCCAATGCGGCGTGAAGGACACAGGCGTCGTGGCGACCGCCGGAGCAGATCGGTTTGAGCGCGGCCACGTTCACGCCACGTTTGCGGAGAAACCGCGCCAGCAACGCGGTCAACACGGTTTTGCCGGCCCCGGTGTCCGTGCCGGTGATGAAGAATGCTTGTTTCATTCGGCAACATCAAAGCGGAAACTCCGTTGGCAGGCCATCAAAACCGTTGACGGAATCCGGTGGGTTCACATAAGCTGCGCGGCTCGCTGACAAGAATATTTTTGTGAACGTCACCGTTGAAACTCTGGCCCCGTGCAAGAAATTGGTGCGGGTGGAAGTGGACGCGCAGGCCGTGGACGAGGCCTTCGCCGCCGTCACGAAGGATTTCCAGAAACAGGCGTCGCTGCCGGGCTTCCGTCCGGGCAAGGCGCCGCGCGAGCTGGTGGCCAAAAAACACGAGGCCGACATCAAAGCCGAAACCAAGCGCAAGCTCATTGGCGATGCCTACCGCAAGGCGGTGGACGAAAAGAAGATCGCCGTGGTCGGCTATCCGGACATCGAGGAAATCCAGTTTGGCCGCGGCCAGGCGCTGCAATTTGCCGCCACCATCGAGACCGCACCGGAATTTCAAATGCCCGATTACAAGGGGCTGCGGGTCAAACGCGAGGTCAAGTCCGTCACTGACGCCGACGTGGAACGCGCGGTGGAATTGCTCCGGCGGCAGCACACAAAATTCGAGACGGTCGCGCGCGAGGCGCATCCGGGTGACATTGCGGTGGTGAATTACAGCGGCACGTGCGACGGCAAACCCATCACCGACACCGCGCCGACGGCGAAGGGGCTGACGGAGCAGAAGAATTTCTGGGTGGACATCGGGCCGGAGGCCTTCCTGCCCGGTTTCGCCGAGGCGCTCAGCGGCGCCCGGGCGGGCGATCGGCGCGCGGTCAGCGTGGATTTTCCCGTTGATTTTGTGACGAAGGAACTCGCGGGCAAAAAAGGCATCTTTGAAATTGAAGTCGTTGAGATAAAGGAAAAAGTCCTGCCGCCGGCGGATGACGCGTTCGCCAAACTTTACGGCGCGGAAAGCCTGGAGAAGCTGCGCGCCGGCGTCCGGCGGGACCTGGAGAACGAGTTGAATTATTCGCAGGCCAAAGCCATCCGCACGCAGGTCGTCCGCGGGCTGCTGGACCGCGTGAATTTTGATCTGCCCGAATCGGCGGTCGCGCTGGAGACGCGCAACGCGGTTTATGACATCGTGCGTCAAAACACCAAGCGCGGCGTCACCCGCGAGATGATCGAGCGGCAGAAGGAGGAGATTTATTCGGCGGCCACGCACAATGCAAAGGAGCGCGTGAAGCTGACGTTTTTGATCCAGCGCATCGCGGAGAAGGAAGAGCTCAAGGTGTCGCAGGAGGAAATTTTGAAGCGGACCCAGTCATTGGCGGCGTTGTATCAGATTCCGCTTGAAAAATTCCTCAAGGATTTGCAGAAACGCGACGGCGTGCCCGAATTGTACGAGCAAATCCTGCACGAAAAGGCGCTTGACCTGCTGGAAAAGAACGCGGTCATCGAGGAGGTCCCGCCGTCCGCGCCGCCGGCTCCGGGCGCAAATCCGGGTTGACCCGGAATTAACCGGTTGGTTACCTCCGGGCGCGCCGGCGCGTCTTGGGTTTGACGAATCGCGGCGGAAGCCGCAACATGCACAGCATCATGAAACGTTTGAGCATCATTTTGTGGGTTTTTTCTTTGGCCCTGGCCGCGCGGGCGCAGACGAACATGACCGCCGACGGGGTTTCGCCGGGCGGGACCAACGGGCATGCGATGTCGCTCCAGGACTGCATTCAGGAGGCGCTCCGGCACAACCTCGACGTGCAGTTTGAACGCTTCGAGCCGCAGAAATCGCTTTACAACCTGCGCGCGGCCTACGGTGGTTACGATCCCGCGTTGAATATCTCCGGCAAGCACAGTTATAACGTGTCGCCGAGCACCTTCAATCCGTATGCCACCAATGGAACGCCATCCCGGGTGTCCGATCAGAACTCGTTCAACTCCGGCATCGGTGGTCCCAATGGTGGCCCCGGCTTGCTGCCGTGGGGGTTGCAATATGATTTCAGTGGTAACATTTTGGAGCAATATGGTTCGTCCGGCGTGGTTCCCTTTGACAATTCCAGCGGCAATATCGGAGTCACTTTGACGCAGCCGCTCTTGAAAGATTTCTGGATTGATAACACGCGGCTGACGATTCGCGTCGCCAAAAACCGCTTGAAATTTTCGGAGCAGGGCCTGCGGCAGCAAATCATCACTAGCGTCACCGCCGTTGAGAACGCCTATTACGAGTTGATTTTCGCATTGGAAAACGTGGAGGTGCAGCGGGAAGCGTTGCAACTCGCCCAGACTCAGCTTGACCAGGACAACCAGCGCGCGCAAATCGGCACGCTGGCCATTCTGGACGTGCAGCAGGACGAGGCGCAGGTGGCGCAAAGCCGGGCCAATCTAATCGCCGCGCAATACACGCTGGTGACGGACCAAAACGCCCTCAAAAACCTGCTCACGGACGAGTATTCCCGCTGGCATGACACCGACATCCAACCGACGGCGACGCTCACCGCGCCGCTGCAATCCTTTGATTTGCAGGAAAGTTGGAGGAAAGGCATGACCGGGCGGCCCGATCTGTTGCAGGCGCGGCTGAACGTGGAACAACAGGGCATTCAATTGAAGTTTTACCGCAACCAGCTTTTTCCGGAACTGGATTTGACCGGCACCTACGGTTTTAACGGCGCGTCCAGGGAATTCAACGGCACGTTCGGGCAGATTAACGAGGGCAATGCTCCGTTTTACAGCTACGGCGCGCAGATGTCGATTCCGCTCAGCAATCTCGGCCCCCGCAACCAATACAAATCCACCAAGGCAACCTTGCAGCAGATCACGTTGCAGTTGAAACAGCTTGAACAAAACATTCTGGTGCAGATAGACAACGCGGTGAAGCAGGCGCAGTCCGCTTACCAGAGCGTGCAAGCCACCCGCCAGGCGCGCATTTATGCCGAGGCCGCGCTCGACGCCGAACAGAGAAAATACGCCGTCGGCAAGAGCACCACCTTCACCGTTCTGCAACTCCAGAACAGCCTCACCGCCGCGCGTTCGCAGGAAATCCGCTCGCTGGCCAATTACAACGAGGCCCTCGCCAATCTCGCCGCGCAGGAAGGCAGCACGATCGAACGCAATAACATCAACATTGAGGCGAAGTAAGATTCTTAATCTTGCTCTTGATCCTGATCGCGGACGGAGCAGATTTAGATTACGATTAAGATCAGGAAAAGGCTCCTACCAAAACTGCCACGCGTGCTTCCAAACCACCCACACGCCCAGCAGAAAATTTGTGATGGCGTGCGCCGTCATCGCGTCGCCCAGCCGGTTCTTGCGGAGCACCAGCCATTGGAATGCCGCGCCGCACAGGATGCCCGCCAGCCACTGATGATGTTCCAGCCCGAAGAATAGTGACGTAATCAGGAAGGGCATCCCCGCGAATTGCCCGATGGGCACGGACAAGAAATCGGGCTTGGCGATATAGCGATACAGAAACGAGCGGAAGAAAACTTCCTCCAATGGCGGTACCACAAACGTCGAACCCGTAATCCGCACGATAATCATCAGCCACGCGAGCGCCACATTTTCTCCGAACTGCGCGTACGGGTTCCATGGCAATTGGCCCGTGCCGACAAATTTTCCCAACCCGATCTTCGCCATCACGGCGTCGAGTTTGGGATAATAGGGATCGATTCCAACCCACATGGCAAACACGCCCACGCCGACCACAATGGCCTCCCCACTGACGGCCCAGCGCATTTCCGCCACAAACGGGCGCATTTCCCAAATCAGCCACACCCCGACGAGCGTCTTGGCGAAGTAAAACCAATAAGCCGACGCCGCGCCGAATTGTCCCTGGCAAAATGTCAGCGCGAGGAAGGCCACAAACGGCGCGACCCGGATGGTGGCGGGCGACACGGCAGGAAATATTTTCAGGCAGCGCACGCGAAATGATGGTGTGGTTTTTTATCTGTCCAAGCCCAAGTTCTTCTGTGAGCCGTCGGTTTTTTCCAGCGTGACGCTGCGTCGCGAGATCTCCTTCACGCGGAATTCGCCGAGCCGGTCGCCGACATGGACGGTCTGGCCGTTCACAATCGCCCACGGGCGCGTCGTGGCATAGACAATGCCTTGCAACTTCGGTTCGGCTGGCGGTGGCGGCGGTGGTGATTGTGATGGCAGTGACGATGGCGGCGGCGCGGCAGGTGCGGGAATGGGTGCGGGAATGGGCGCCGGGGTCACCGGTTGCACCACCGAAAGCCTGGGATTTCCGTCGACTTTTGTCACGGTGCGTGTGATCAGGGCCATCCCGATAAAAAGACACGCAGCCACAATCAAAAAACCAATCACCCCCGGTAGTATCCAGCCGATAACGCTGCCGGACTTGGATTCAACCGGCAGCAACCTCGGCATGGGGGTGTCGGCGGGCGGCGGGTGTTTTTGCTGCGCCCGCTGGGCGCGTTTAAGCGCGTCGTTGATGCGGCTCATAGGCGGATGTTTCCTTCGAGTTCACGGATGGCGCGACCCACCATCTGGTAAGTGATGTGGTCGCTTTGTTCGACAAATCCGGCGAGCAACGCCTTGTCGCAGACGGCGTTGATGAGTCGCGGGATGCCATGGCTGTAACCGAAAACGCGCCAGAGGGCCGGCTGGGTGAAATACGGCACGCCCTGCGCGCCGGCGGATTCGAGCCGGTGCTGGATGTATTGGGAGACCTCCAGCCGCGTGAGCGGCGCGAGGTGATAACGCACGGTAATGCGCTGGCGCAACTGTCGCAGCCGGTGGCTGTTGAGGCGGTCGCGCAATTCGGGCTGCCCCAGCAGGACAATTTGCAGCAACTTGCGATCATCGGTTTCGATGTTCGAAAGCAGGCGGATTTGTTCGAGCAATTCCTCGGTCAAATTCTGCGCCTCGTCAATGATGAGCACGGTTTCCTTGCCTTGCTGGACCTGCCTGAGCAGAAATTCACCGATGAGCGTGATGGTTTCCAACCGGTTGCGCCCCTTGACGTCGAGGCCGAATTCGGTCGCAATGGTCTTCATCAGCCCGTCCGCATCCAGAGCCGGATTGAGGATGAGCGCGGTGGAAAACAGGCCATTGAGCTGTTCGAGCAACGCGCGGCAAAGCGTCGTCTTGCCCGCGCCGACCTCGCCGGTGAGCTGCACGAAGCCCTTGCGCTCGCAGATGCCGTAAAGCAGATGATTGTATGCCTCGCGGTGCCGCTGGCTGTGAAACAGAAAACGCGGGTTCGGCGTGATGTCGAACGGCGCCTGTTTCAATCCATAGTATTCCAGATACACGCCGGCTACTTAGCAGAAATTGCGCCAGCAGGAAATAAAAGGTTTTTCGTGCAGCGTTCGGCCGGTGGCCGGACTTGCGAGCCGCTGGCTCGACGTTACATCAATATTTTCCGCGCCGCCCTTGCCAGCGCTTCCACTTCCCCCGGCGCGCCGATCGTGATTCGCAGGTAATTTTTCACTTCCGGGAAATTGAACCAGCGGACGATAATTTTCTGCCCGCGCAATTGGCGCTGCCATTCGTGCGCGGTGAAGCGCGGCGGTCGCACCAGGATAAAGTTCGTCCGGCTTAGAAAAACCCGGAAGCCCAGCAACGTCAACTCGCGGCCCAGCCACTCGCGCGTGGCGATGATCTTTTTGAAATTCGCGCGGTAGTATCTCAAATCGCCCAGTGTCGCCACGGCGGCGGCTTGGCCAAGGCCATTCACGTTGTAGCTGTCGCGGATTTTGTGCAGCGCAGCGATGAGGTCCGGGTGCCCGATGAAATAACCAACACGCTGGAAGCACAGCGAATACGCCTTGGAAAACGTCCGCGCCACGAGCACGTGCGGATATTGCAACGCCAGCCTGAGCGCATGTTCCTCTGCGAAATCCACGTAAGCCTCATCGAGGATGACGATGCCCTTCTGCGCCGCACAAAGTTTATCCAATTCTTTGGTCGAATAACCGCGACCGCTTGGCGCGTTTGGGGTTGTCACGTAAGTCAGTGCCGCCTCGAATTTCCAGACGCCGTCGCGCTTCAATTCCGTCAGGCTGGGCAGGCTGAAATCCGGTTTAAGCGGCACCGGATTTTTTCGCGCGCCATGAATGTCCGCCAGCACCGGATAAAGCGAATAGCTCGGGGTGAAATACTGCACCACGGAAGGCAGGAGCGCGGCGTTTACGCCGCTTGCACGTTGCCGGGCGAATGACCGTGAAGCGGCCTGAAGGCCGCGCTCCAAAACCGGCTCCACAAACGCCCTCGTCGCCAGCGCCAGCAATTCATCCGAGCCGTTGCCGACAATGAGATTGTCCGCCTGACAGCCGTGCAACTTTGCCAGCTTTTCGCGCAATGCCTGCGCCGTCGGACTCGGATACAGCCGCAGCCGCCCGTCCACCGCCGCCTTGATTGCCGCCAGCACCTTTGGTGACGGCGGATACGGATTCTCATTGGTGTTGAGTTTGATCAGCCCCTTGATCTTCGGCTGCTCGCCATAGACGTAAGGGTGCAACTCGCGCACCAGTGGGCGGATGAGCGATTGCGGATTGCGGATTGCGGATTGCGAAATGAGCATCGTGAAATTTCAGTGGAAGATTTTCGGAAATAATTTTGAATTTCACCGCAAGGTGAATCTCAGCATCTTTACGCCTCGGAGTTCGATTTTCATATTCTCAGTCCCGCGCTTTTACCATGGGCGCCCAAGCCTTCGAGTTCCGCGAATTTTTTCACGGCCGGCAATGCTTTCCTCAACGCGGCGCGGGTGTATTCCACCACGCTCGTGCGGCGTTGGAACTGGTCCACGGTCAGCCCGGCAAACGACGCGCCCGCGCCGCCGGTCGGCAGCGTGTGGCTCGGGCCGGCCACGTAATCACCCAGCACCGTCGGCGACCACGGGCCGAGGAAAATCGCCCCGGCGGTCAAAATCCCTCCGGAAACCTTGCGCGGATTGCGCGTCATCACTTCGCAATGCTCCGGCGCAAGCCGGTTGGCCAGCGCCACGCCTTCAGCGAGCGTCTTCACTTGGATCAGCCAGCCGTTGTTTTGCAAGGCGCGCTGGATAAATTCACGTCGCGCCAGTTTCGGCAGTTGCCGCGCGATTTCCTTTTCGACGGCTTTCAAAATTTTGTCCGAGGTCGTCACGAGCCAGACGCGCTCGTGGCCGGAGCCGTGCTCGGCCTGCGCGAGCATGTCGGCGGCGCTAAACCTCGGGTTTGCCGTGTCATCCGCCAGCACGAGCAGTTCACTCGGCCCGGGCAGCAAATCAATCGCGACGTAGCCAACGAGCAATCGCTTGGCCGCGACGACGTAGGCGTTGCCGGGGCCGAATATTTTCTGGACGCGGCGGATGGTTTTCGTGCCGTAAGCCATTGCCGCAATCGCCTGTGCCCCGCCGACGCGGTAAATCTCCGTCGCGCCCGCCGCGCGCGTGGCAAACAACAGCGCGGGATTGATTCCGCCGTCCCGGCCGCACGGCGTGCAGGCGACAATTTCCGGGCAACCCGCCGCTTTTGCCAGCGCGATGGTCATCAGCGCCGTGGACGCCAGCGGCGCCTTCCCGCCGGGAATGTAAACTCCTACGCGCTGGAATGGATCGAACTTCTCGCCCACCGTCGCGCCATGTGAATTCTTCATCTGCCACTTTTTGCGCAGCGATTGCCTGGCGAACCCCATGATATTCTTTTCCGCCTCGGATACGGCCTTGCGCAGCGGTTCATCGGCGGCGAGCGAAGCGTTGAACAATTCCGCCTGCGTGATGGCCAGCCGGTCGGCGGCAAGTTTCGCGCCGTCGAAGCGTTCCGTGAATTCCAGCAGAGCGTCGTCGCCGCGGACTTGGACGTTGTCGAGGATGGCGCGGGTGCGTTGCTCGATTTCCGGATCAAACAGGCTGGACGCGGCGGTCACTGCGCGGAGTTTACCGACAAAATTCGCGTCGCTATGGCGGATGACTTTCATGCCGGCAGGCTAGAAAGATTCAAGGGAAAAGTCAAAAACCACGAATGGACACGGATTCACACGGATAAGGCGTCCCGCGGGTCGGAAATAATTTCGGGGCCCGGTCTTGATTTATGGCCGCTTGATTCTTTTATTTTCATCCGTGTATATCTGTGTTCATCTGTGGTTAAATAATTTTCGCCATGCGTAATCCAATCATAGTGGCGCTGGACGTGCCGACGGCCGGGGCCGCGCTGACGCTCGTGGAGCAACTGGCCCCGGTTTCAGGCGGCTTCAAGGTCGGGAGCGAGCTTTTCACCGTCGCCGGCCCGGACATCGTCCGCCGGATCCGCGAGCGGGGCGCGATGGTGTTTCTGGATTTGAAATTTCACGACATCCCCAACACCGTTGCCAAATCCGTGGCCGCCGCGGTGCAACTCGACGTGCAGATGCTCACCGTACACACGAGCGGCGGGATGGAAATGCTGAACGCCGCCGAACAGGCCGCGCAGGAAACCGCGTGGCGGCTCGGCCACAGTCCGCCGCTCGTTCTGGGCGTGACGGTGCTGACGAGCCTCGATGCCGGCGCGTTGAAGGAAATCGGCCTCGACGCGAATGTGGATTATCAAGTGCGCCGACTGGCCACGGTGGCCACCAAAGCCGGATTGCGCGGGCTGGTTTGTTCGCCGTTGGAGGTTGCCAAACTCCGGCAGGCGATCCCGCCCGCCACGCAACTGGTCACACCCGGAGTCCGCACGGGTACGGAGAAAGCCGACGACCAGAAACGCACACTGAATCCCCGTGAAGCCATTTCTGCGGGCGCGAACTGGCTGGTGATTGGCCGACCGATTTACGCGGCGGAAAATCCGCGCGCAGCGGCGGAGAAGATTCTGGACTCGCTGAAATAAAGCAAATCGGGTCTCGCGTGATTTTGACTTCAATGAGGGAGCAGGAAAGCGTGGCTACGGCCCGGATTTGATCGAGTTACGGCCAGGACCAGGCGAAGGGAAAACGCAGCCGGTAAAACCCCAGCGGCCCGGAGGCCGGGACAAAAATGGTTTGCGTCGCGTTGGTGCTGTCAAAGTTTGCCTGGGCAGCCCAATTCGTGAGCGCAAGATTCGTTGTGCCATCCACGAGGCCATTCAGTCCAATGGGAAGGCTGGCCACGTCCAACCGGTTGCTGCCGTTAAGCACTGTGAGCTTGGTGATTTGCGCCGGCGAGAGGAGTTGTTGAGCGACGTCGGCCATCACCGCTTGGGCTTTCGCGGTCGGGTCCTCATCGTCCCACCAGATGTAGTTTGCGCCCGGACCGGTCATGGACAAGTCCGTTAGTGCATTGGTGGGGTTCTGGTTTAGCGCATAAGTTCCAGCATTGGTCAATCCGTAGACGGCGGCGTTTATTAACATGTTGTCGAGCAGGGAGAAGAAGTCCGGGACATAAATCGTAATGCCGGGACAATTCGTCTTGAGCCGATTCACCAATGTTGTGGTAAAAGCGGCGTTGAAATCAATGATATGTTGGCGAATGAAAGCTAGTTTGTTGGAACCATAAGTTAAATAGTCTGGAACCTTGCCTATATCCACGGCATTGGGCATGATCAATGTACGGGCGCCTTTGGCAAAAAGGTTTGTGATGGCCACAAAATGGTTGGTCAGCGACAGGTTCATGGCATTGGTCCATTGGGTGATATTCGTACCATAGTTAAGCACGTCATAGGTAAAATCAGCGTCATTGACCCACACTACAAACAGTGCATTGGTTGCATTTGTCGGTGCGTTGAAAATGCCGACATTCTTCACCAGTTCACTGCTGTAATCACCCCAGTAAGACCAGTTATTCGTGGAGTAAAACCAATTGGCATTGGTGACAGAGTTATTGGGCAGCCCTTGCCGCTGCGCCAGCACCTCAACCCAAACCCGGCCATTGGAAAAGCGGTGGCCGAAGTAATTTGTCGGGCTTGGATACAGCCCCGTGTTATTGGTCGTGGTGGAAACGGTATCGCCAAAAATGTAAATCGAATTGAATGCGGCTCGCAGTGGATCAACGGCGAGTTCAAACAGCAAAATGCCGAATGTAAATCGAATCAATATTTTTACCTTCCACGACTGCATCGTACACAGTCTGCATCACGCGAACCTGGAAGTAAAGGAAGCGCACATGAGGCAGCGTGCTGAACTAATGTGGCGTCGAGCCTGCTTGCCGCGCCGGAGCCTGGCGCAGGCGGGTGGCTCGAATGCATCGGCGCTTTCACCCCGACATCCGATGTCGGGGCAGGATACCGACACCGCAAGCCCAATTAGGGCGTCACTCACCAGAGAGCAGGGTTTCTGCGGACGTTCGCAAAGTTCAGGGTGCAACTTGACACTGCCCCCAACGAGCGCCGTGATTTGGCAGGGAACGCCGGATTCATCCGGCGGGACGTTGCATCTACCGGGCGTTGCCGCATAAATGCGGCGTTCCAGGGAAAGTGTCAGGATGCGCTCCAAAGCTCATCCTCCCGGTAAAAATACTGGCGCGACGCAGAGCGGCAGGTAACCTGCCTGCCCGGGCGCGCATCATGCGCACCTACGGTGTTTGTTCAGTTGTTTGAACCGGTGGATAGCCGATCATGAACCGACGCAAAATAGTGAAGCTCCTGACGGCAGCAGTTTTGGGCGGTCTGCCAATGCTGCTTTCAGCGAATGGCTTCCGGCTTGCGAGCCAGGATGGCCTTGCGACTGCGCGCGGCGAGGCGTTTGTCGCCACGGCGGACAATCCGTCGGCCATTTACTATAATCCCGCGGGCATCACCCAGCTTGCGGGCAACAATCTTCGTTCCGGCGTTTATGGAATTTATCTCAACCCAAGCTACCGCCCTCCCAGTGGCGCCCCGAACGGAGGCAATACTTATCACATCGAAAACAATCTCGCCGCAGTTCCTCAGCTCTTCTACACCTGCACTCCGGAGAATCTGCCCTTGAGCTTCGGTTTGGGCGTTTATGCGCCTTATGGCCTGGGCGTGAGTTGGCCGGACGGCACAGGATTTCGCGCGGTCGCCATGAACGGCTCACTCACGTACCTCAGAATTAATCCCGTGGTCGCGCTGAAGCTGACGCGCAATCTTTCCATCGGCGGTGGTGTAATGGTGGACTATGGGAACATGGTTCTGGAACAAGGCATGATCGCCGACCCGCTCCCGCCCAACTTCTTCCGCTTTAAAGGTGACGGTTGGGGCGTGGGTTACAATCTGGGTCTGCTCTGGCAGCCAGTTGACCAGATTTCCGTCGGCGCGGCCTTCCGCAGTTCGACGACTATTACGTTGGCCGGCCAAACCGAGGCCGAGAAGCTTTCGCAACTGCCGCTCACGTATCGATCCGCGCAAGCTGACTTTGCGTTTCCCTTGACCGCGGTTCTTGGCATCTCCTACCGGCCCACACCCAAATGGAACCTGGAGTTTGATGCCGACTACACGGATTGGAGCAGCCTCGGAACGATAAATATCCGACAAGCACCGGAAAATTTAGTGCCGGACCATCCCACTTTGATACTCAATTGGCAGGCGAGCTGGATGTATGAGTTTGGCGTGACACGGTATTTTGACAATGGCTGGCACGCCAGCGCGGGTTTCGTTTACAACGAGAACTCGGTTCCGAAAGCCTATTACACCCCGCTGGTGGCGGACCTGGACCGGTATTTTTTCAGCGTCGGAGCCGGACGCAACGGCAAACGTTTCGACTTCGACATCGCCTATCAATTCGGCTATGGCCCCACGCACACGGTCACCGGCAGCACCCCATCGACAATCGGAGGACAGATAGCCGGACAAACAGCCGATGGGAAGTATGATTTCATCAGCCACGCGGTCCTGGTGACCGTGGGGTTGCACTTCTGAGCAACCCGTAGTCTCAAGGTAAGAACTGCCGGTTCAGACGCGTTGGTGTGTATAGGCCTGACAAAACCGCCGGGCCTCCGCCTCCTGCCCGATTTGACAACGCCTCGCCACCACTCATTGAGGGGGAAAAAAGATGGTCGCGGTCCAGGGTAGGAGGTTGAATTCGCAGGTTTTTTGGCATCGGAAAAGCTTCAAAACAGACAGCGCCCAGGCTGCCCCGGTTGACGCCTGGGCGCGAAACGTGTAAAAGGCCAAAGGATTTATGCCCAAAGAAAAAACTGACGTAATGAAGTTGTGGTTTCTCACAGCGGAGGAGCTGGGGGAATTCATCGGCATGCGGTTTGGACGCGTGGCGCCGGGTGCGACCGATCCGGAATGGATGTTTCCCCGCCACGCTGACTATGATGGGGTGGGATGGTTTGCGGAAAATCTCAGACGGAGAGGCGCCATGCTGGAGCGCCTGCCCACAATCCGGCATCCAGCCGATCCTTCAAAGCTGGCACTGCTGCGAATTTTGCCGAAGTATTTAAAACTGCGACATCGCCTCAAATGGGGGCCGCTGGAACGAGGTTCTGGCACCCGCGATTGTTCGAAGCCGCCACCGGCGGTGGCCTGGCATCTTTTCGATGAAGAAGCCACCACGCAAATTCGTCGCGTCTGCAGAAACATCGAGGTCACGGTAAACTCTTTTCTCCTGAAGCACCTTACGAAGGCGATCCGCCCGTTTCTTGAAGACCAATCCGCGGCGGTGCCTTGGATGATTCCCATCAACATGCGGGGCAAAGTGAAACAGGTGCGGGAAACAGCAAACTACACGAGTTATATCCGGATCGAGGTGCAATCCTACGAGACGGTGCATGACATCCATCAGAACATCTATGCCGCATTGTGCCGGGGCGACCACTGGACCAACTGGCAGGCGTATCAACTTGGGCGGTTCCTGACTGCGGGCATGCGGAGATACCTCGTGGCCACGGAACTGGCCACGCCGCAATGGAACTTGGGCGGATTTTCGAACATGGGCGTCTGGGATCCCGACAAGGAAATCACCCAACCCGCATGCCTGGGCGGATGGCTGGTTTGCCCGCCCGTGTTGCGCTTCCAACAGGTGGGCGTTGGCTGTATGACATTCCAAAACCGTCTCAGCCTGACAATCCAAATCCACCCGGACCTCACCACCGACGCGAAAATCCCCCAAACCTGGATGCAGAACTGGGTCAGGGAAATTGATATGGACGTGGCGAGCATCTTAAAACCCCTGACCGGCGAACCGGCTTGGGCCTAGAGCCGTTTCAGAAATACTGTAGCCGCAGAAATTAACGATTTGTTGGCACTTCCGCAAAAACAACGTTTTGAATGGCTACGAATCAACTTAGACCGCTCTAGAACTTGAAAGTGGCCGCAACGTTGAAGGCGTTGTTGAACGTCTTGTAAGTCCCGTCCGCCAACGCGTTGGAATCATTGGAAACAGTGCGCTCCCCGTAGGCGAAGTGATAGGCGATTGCCCAATCCCAGTGCCGGCCATGACGGCCAAACCCGACACTGCCAAGGTGTAAATCGGCGTCCGGAATAAGCGGGTTGAAATTGGCATCCGGGCTGGAATTCTCGTTGTAAATGTAACCCACACTGACGAAATAACCCTTGCCGAGCTGCCGCGTGACACCGAATTCGTAAATGAAGCTCGAACGATAATTCAGTGTGAGGGGCTGATCCCCGAACGGAGTGTCTTTCAGGGTGATGGTCTTCACTTGATCCCATTCAGTCCAATCCAAATCAAATTCCAGATTCCAATTGGTTGTGGGTCGGAATGAAAGGCCGGCGACGACGAATTGTGGAAAGTCAATGGAGGCACTGGAGGAAGTGGACGGTGGAAATGGATAAGGCGGCGAGGGCAAAGTCTGGGACGCCGTGCCGTTATAATTCACCGTCGTGGCCGAATGATAATTGACACCGAATGACCACATCGGATGCGGTTGCCACAGAATGCCCGCAGTGAATCCGTAATCCATGCCATCGGCGTCTAATTTGAATTGGGTCGCTCCCGAAGGGTCAAGAGCTCGCTTGAGTGTCGCCTGCGAATAATTGATGGTGGGACCGATGGCGATGGAAAGTGTGCGATGGACTTTCCACGCTATAACCGGGTTAAAGCACAAATACGTAAGGTTGCCGCTTTCGGCCACGGTGTTGAGCGGCGAATGATTTCCCCAATCCAGTGACAGCCCGTAGGGCGCATAAACACCAAGGCCGAGGGAGATCGGCTCGTTGGCAAATGAATGCACATAGTAAATTTGCGGGACGGGCTGGAGAGAGGTGTCGGTTTGCGCACCAGCCCCGGTTGTCGACGTGAATTTGGTGTCGGCAGAAATGGCATAGATTCCCAGCCGGATACTGTCCCCTTCCAGTTGCGTGATGCCGGCCGGATTGTAATAGATGGCCGATGGATTGTCGGCGGTGGCCGCGAACGCGTCACCACGCGCAATGGCTTCCGGGTCTTGATGCGGCAGACGGAAGCCGACAGCGCCCAGCCTGTCCGAAACCACCAGACACAAGCCGGCGCCAACTAGAAACGCCAATGCGAACCGGTTTCTTGCGCACCGCGACGCAACCGAACAAGGTAGCTGTTTTTGCATATTTATCTTTCAGTATTCTTGATTGCCTGCATTTCGGACAATGACTGCCCCGTTACAGGACAGGGTTGCTATTTGCCCGTTCTAATTCACTGAAACCCCGCCAGGCCTTATTGAGAACAGCCTTGGTGGTATTTTGAACCAAAGCAGCGGCGGTGCCAAACAACAACTCAAATTGTGGCAGTGGATAGTCGCTCATTGATGTCAAGCGGCTGGTGAGAGTCAATAATCCCTTTGTTTTGGCGTGGAAAATGGTCTATTAATTTCCTCTGAAATGAATCAAGCCACCCACAACACCGGGAACGGAGGCTATGGACAGCCGCTTCGCCAGCTCGATAAAATCGCGCCGGGCGAAACCGCTTCAAGCCTCTCCGACGTGAAGAAAAGTCTGGTCACATTCCAAACGGCCGAAGGACTGGAAATGCAGGGCGTGCCAGCGCATGTGACACGGTACGTGGTGGCGTTCGAGTTGTATAATCCGAACGTTGTGCCGCGGCTTTCCGAAGTGCTGAATGAATTCAAGATCATCCTGCAAGACCGGACGATTTATTCCGGCCGGTCGGTAGTCCGCAATGTGGTGGATGTCGGCTCGGCAGTAGTATGTGAGGTGACGCTGGACGAAACTCATTGGATGGAAGTGGAGGCCGGGCTGAATATGACCCACAATGGCCAGTTGGTGAAAGAGTTCAATACCTTCCTCAACGAGTGGCAGAAATTTTACAAGGTTCGCTCGGAATTCAAAGTCGTCATCGCCGACATGCAGACTTTCTTGACGGACCTGCGATTGTGGCTGGATCAGGTGGAACTGCAAATTCGCGCCTCGCCTTCGGCGGCCTGGGCACAACTCGAACGCAGGGTCATTGACAGTCTGGCGGAGCCTGCCATCCGGGGGATTGACGCTTTCATTGATCGTTTCGAAGCCATCGCGGCGGGACTGGAAGTGGAGTTGCAACCGGCGCATCGCGCCTATCTTCGCCGCCAATTGCATCCCTTGGTGCTCAGTTCGCCTTTTGCCTATCGGGCTTTTCACAAGCCGCTCGGTTACGCCGGGGATTATCAGTTGGTGGACATGATGGTTCGCGCGCCCTACGAGGGCGGGACATTATTTGCCAAAATCATGAACGTCTGGTTGCTTGGACAATTACCCTCTCAGGCGCATCGCAATCGCGTCGCTTATTTGGAACGCAAGCTCCTTGAAGAAACGGCGCGCGTAAATGGCCAAGGGCGCACTGCGCGAATCTTTAACCTGGGTTGCGGCCCGGCGGCGGAAGTACAGCGCTTTTTTGCGGAAGAACGTATTTCCGAGCGGGCGGATTTGACCTTGCTGGACTTTAATCAGGAAACCCTCCAACACCTTCATAAAGCGCTCAGAGAAATTGAACACAAGCTGAGCCGGCGGCTTTCAGTCCGGTTGGTTAAAAAATCGGTATACCAAATATTGAGGGAAGCGGGAAGAACAGCGCGGCGCGGATCGGAAAACCAATATGATTTCATATACTGCGCCGGCTTGTTTGATTATCTGTCTGACAATGTTTGCAAACAGCTTATGAACATCTTTTACGAAATGCTCGGGCCCGGCGGACTGTTGCTGGCGACCAACGTCAACGACGCGCTAAACATTTCACGGCCGTTTCGTTATTCCATGGAGTATATTCTGGATTGGCACTTGATTTACCGCAGTCGAAACCGAGTTGCCGCACTGGCGCCCGAAGGCGCTGTCGCCGATGATGTGGTGGTCAAAGCTGAAGACACCGGCACCAATGTGTTTCTTGAAGTGAGAAAGCCAAGCCATGCCTGAAACTCTCGCACAAGCCGAAGAAATTCGGAAGGCGTTTGTGGAGTATGACCGAAAAGTCATTCTTAACAACGTTCAAGTCGGGTGCGTGATTGGGGCAGTGCTGATGCCCGTCGGCACGATTTTGGATTACTGGGTTTACAGGCCGGAACTCCCCTATTTTCTCAAACTTCGGCAGGCATGTGCGTTCCTCATCTGCATTTTCTGGGCGATTGTCATAAGCCCCCTTGGTCGCAAGCACCCGCGCAAACTCGGCGTGCTTCTGGCCATGTTCCCGGCCTTTTTCATGTCGTGGATGATTTTTGCCACGGAGGGGGCCAGCTCGCCTTACTACGCGGGACTTAACATCGTGTTGCTGGTGGTGGGTATCGTCGTGCACTGGACGTTCCTTGAAAGTCTCGTTGCCGTCAGCTTGGTGATGCTGATGTATCTCGCCGCCTGCGTGGCGCATGGAAATGTTTCTCAGGTCAGTCTGGTAAATAACCTGTACTTTTTGGTGTTGACGGGCATCGTCGTTGCGACCGGAAGTTATTTCAACAGCCAATTGCGATACCGTGAATTCGCCTCCCGCTACGAACTAGACAAGAACCGTGCAGCGCTCGAAGACAGCAACCGCAAGCTGGTCGAACTCGACCAGATCAAAAGCCGTTTTTTCGCCAACATCAGCCACGAGTTGCGCACGCCGCTCACGTTGCTGCTCGCGCCGTTGGAATCGCTGATGCAGCGCTTCAACCGCGCGTTCGACGAGGACACGCGCAACCTGCTCAGCACCATGCACGCCAACGGCATGAGATTGCTCAAGCTCATCAACGATTTGCTGGACCTCGTCCGCCTCGAATCCGGCCGCATGGAAATCAAACACGAGCCGCTCGAAGTCGCGGAATTTGCCAAGGGGCTCGCCAGCGCCGCGCGACAGGTGGCCGATGACAAGCGCATCAAGCTCGAAACGTTTGTGGACCCGGCGCTGGGCGCGGTGCTGGCCGACCGTGACAAGCTGGAAAAAATCGTGCTGAACCTCATGTTCAACGCGCTTAAGTTCACGCCCGCCGGCGGGCGCGTGTCGTTGCGCGCCGAAAAACAGGGTGAAGATTTCATTTTGATTGTGAGTGATACCGGCATGGGCATCGCCGGAAAAAATCTGCCGTTTATATTCGACCGCTTCTGGCAGGCCGATGGTTCGTCCAAGCGCAAATATCAGGGCGTTGGCATCGGTCTGGCCCTCGTGAAAGAACTGGTCGAAATCCAGAACGGCAAAGTCAGCGTGGAAAGCCAGGAAGGCAAGGGGACCACGTTCACGGTGCGGTTGCCTTACGAAAAAGCCCCGGTGACGGAAAAAAAACAGCAGTCCGAAACCGGCGAAAAAGTTCCCGGCGAGGCGGAAACCGGCAGGACCGTGACTTCGGAGGAGTGGCTGGCGAATTTGTATCGGCGCGCGGAGTTGTTCCCGGCATTGACCCCGTTGCAGCAGTCCGTCAAGCCAGTCGAGTTCACCGGCAACGGCAGACGCGCCACGTTGCTGGTGGCCGACGACGAGCCGGACATGCTGCGATTTTTGAGATCGCAATTGGCCACGCAATACGAGGTGATTGAAGCGGTGGACGGACAACAGGCGGTGGAAAAGGCAAGCCAGTTTCTGCCGGACATCATTCTGCTGGACATGATGATGCCGGAGAAGGACGGCTTGCAGGCCTGCCGCGAAATCCGCGCACACACACCCACGCAAAACATTCCCATCATCCTCCTCACCGCGCGCGCCGACGAGGAAACAAAATTGACCGCACTGGGCGTGGGCGCGAGCGATTTCCTGGCGAAACCGTTTTCGACAACGGAATTGCACGTGCGCATCAAAAACCTGGTCGAGTCGCACGGGTTCCAGCGCAAGTTGTCCCGGCAAAACCAAGCGCTCGAATCCACCATCGAACAGCTCAAGGACACCGAGTCGCAACTGGTGCAGACCGAGAAGCTCGCGTCGCTGGGGCGCATGAGCGCCGGCATCATTCACGAAATCAACAACCCGCTGAATTTCGCCACGACCGGTCTGTTCACCTTGCGCCACAAGAGCAAATTTCTCGTGCCGGAACAACGCGATGAATACGAGGAAATCCTCCGGGACGTTGAAGAAGGCATCAAGCGCGTGCGCAACATCGTGTCCGACCTCCGCACGTTCACGCATCCCGACACCGAACAGCGCGAGCAGGTCGAGGTGGCCGAAGTGGTCGGCGCGTCGCTGCGCTTCTTAAGCGGCGAATGGCGCGACAAGGTGCGGATTGAGACCAAGCTGGCCGAACACCAGACGATTTGGGCCAATCGCAACAAAATGGTTCACATCCTGGTGAATCTGTTGCAGAATTCGCTGGATGAGTTGCGGCGTAAAAAGTTTGTCGGTGAGCAACCGACCATTTGGATCGAAGGCCGCGTGGAAAATGACCGCAACCTTATTGTGGTTCGCGACAACGGCACGGGCATTGACGCGGAACACTTGGACAAGATATTTGACCCGTTTTTCACGACGAAAGATGTGGGCGAAGGCATGGGGTTAGGCTTGAGCATTTGCTATCGCATTGTCCGGGAATACGACGGGCGCATCTCCGTCAAGACCGAACGCGGCAAATATTGCGAGTTCACCCTCGAATTTCCCGTGAAGCGTCAACCTGCGGTTCCGTTGGAGCAACGTCATGGAGAATTTGCACAACTATAAGAGATTTGCGATCCTTTACGTGGACGACGAGGAAAAATCACTGACGAATTTTTCCCGCGCGTTTGGGGACGGTTTTCACATCTTTACGGCGTCCAACGCGCAGGATGGCCTGAAGCTGCTTGAACAGCATGCCGATGAAATCGGTGTGTTGATGACCGACCAGCGGATGCCCGGTGAAAAAGGCGTGTGGCTTTTGGAACGCGCGCGCAGGCTTCGGCCGCACATGATTCGCGTGCTGGTCACCGCTTACGCGGACATGGACGCCGCCATCGCCGCCGTCAACAGCGGCGCGATTTACAAATACGTCACCAAACCGTGGGACCCGCCGCAGCTCGAACAAACGCTTAAACGCGGCCTGGAATATTTCATGGTGCGGCTGGAGCGCGATCAGCTGCTCACGGAAAAAATGTCGGTGCTTCGCAACATGATGATTGCCGACCGGATTGTGAGCCTGGGCCTGCTGGCTGCCGGCCTCGGCCATCACATCCGCAATTCGCTCGTGGCGGTGAAGACGTTTCTCGATCTCGCGCCGGCGAAAATGGCCGAGGAAAAATCGGCGATGAAAGGGCTGCGCAACCCCGATTTTTGGAAGGAATACCACCAGAACGTCCAGTCGCAGATCGAAAAAATCAACGGGTTGCTCAAGGATTTGTGGACGGCATCCGAAACCCCGTCGTTTCATTTCACCGACAAGGTGTTCATCCACGAAACCATCGGAGCCGCCCTCAAATCGTTTGCGGATCAATTTGCCGCGCGGCGCATCCAGTTTGACAATCGGGTTCCCGACTCGCTGCCGGCACTGCTGGCGGACAAGCCGAAATTTTACCGGCTGTTCGAGCTTTTGCTGAAAGACGAACTGGCCAGCCTGCCCGCAGGCAGCCGTGTCACGCTGACGGCGGAACTCCAAAAAGACGACGCCAAAGTGGAAATCGTGGTTCGAATCAGCGACAACGGGCCGGGGCTGCCGCAGGAAGCGTTGCGCGTCCTGTTTGATCCGTTCGTCGTGCGCGGTGATACGCCTTCAGAATACGGCATTCACCTCATGGCGTGTTTCTTTATTGTTTATCACCACGGCGGGAAGATTGACGCCAATAGCCAGCCCGGTCGCGGCACCACGTTCACGATTTGTCTGCCGCTCAATCCCGAACGCGCCGCGCCGCCCAGCGAACAGGAATTCCTCCAGAAGGTCCTCCTCAACGAGGAATTGTGGGAGAAATTGATTTCGTCTGACTAGCGGGAGCGAGACTTCTTAAAAATTGTTCAGCCTCGGCCAATTTTGTCGCCAGGGGCGCATCTCAATTTTTAGAGGGGTCGCCGTGGGTTGAATGCGGGAAGAGCAAATGCCAGCGTCCATTGCGCCAGAAGGTTTCCAGGCACATCAACGCTTCGTCTCCCGCACAGCTCCAG
>JBEKEJ010000011.1:0-25333 GCA_050013895.1 Verrucomicrobiota bacterium
CATCGACGCAATCAAATTCAGTTTCACCCGCACGTCAAAATCGCGGATGAGCTGCGACGGCTGCAAAAAGCTGCGCCCGACGTAATGGTTGCGGATAAACGCCATCTCGAACGGCACGCCGGATTGCTCCGAGTAACCCAGCGCCGCGCACACGCCGCTGTCCGGCACCGGAATCACCAGGTCGGCCTTGACGGGATGTTCGCGGGCAAGCTGCCGGCCCATTTCCTTGCGAACCTGATAAACGCTGTGGCCGGCAATCGTGCTGTCGGGCCGCGCGAAATAGACATATTCAAAAATGCAGAACGCGCGCCGCGTGTGTTCGGGGAACGCCTGCAAACTGACCAGCCCTTTTTCATTGATGACGACGATTTCACCGGGCGCAACGTCGCGGACAAACTGGGCGTGAATCTGGTCAAACGCGACGGATTCGCTCGCCAGCACCCATGCGCCGTCCACGCGTCCGAGGGCGAGGGGACGAAAGCCGTGGGGGTCGCGGGCGCCGATCAACTCCTTTTCCGTCATGATAACCAGCGAATAGGCGCCTTCGATGCGGCGGAGCGTTTGCACGAGGGTGTTTTCCACGCCGTTGAGCGACGGCTGCGCGAACATCATGATGATGATTTCGCTGTCCACGCTCGTCTGGAACACGAGCCCGTGATCTTCAAGTTCGTCCTTGAGCTGCGCGGCGTTGGTGAGATTGCCGTTGTGCGCCACGGCGATCTGGCCGCGCGTGCAATCCACCGTGAGCGGCTGGGCGTTGCGGAGATTGGACGTGCCGGTCGTGGAATAACGCGTGTGGCCGACGGCCATGTTGCCGACGAGGTCGTGCAGGATTTTGGGATTAAACACCTGCGAGACAAGGCCCATGCCGTGGTGCTTGAAAAATTTTCCTTCGTGGCAGGTGACGATGCCGGCGCTTTCCTGGCCGCGGTGTTGCAGCGCGTAAAGGCCATAGTAGGTGAGTTCGGCGGCATTCGGATGACCGAAAATGCCGAACACGCCGCAATAATGTTTGGGATAACGTTGCATCGAATTGCTTCACTGGCGCTCGCGCCCGCCGCTGAAGTGTCGCAAACAAAAACGCATTGCGCAAGCCGGAATGGAGCTGTTGTCGGAGCGGGTGGTGTGAGAGTTGTTGTGTCAAAGCAGAGGGAGTGGGTGTAGCTGGGTTATATCTGTGGCTTTCATCGTGGGGTTGCGAAAGTAGATTTGCGGATTTCAACCAAGGATTTTTGCCAGAACAAAACTCAACCCTGGAAGAACGCCGGTATCAGGCGTAAGGCTCGCACTTTGGAAAGCGGTTTGTCGTCATCAGAACCAGTGCCAGCCTTGATGTCATGGCCGGCTGGAATAATTGAAGGTAAATGTCATTACACGATAATCTGCGCCAACCAGGCGAATCATATCTTCCGGCCAGCTTCTATAAGGAACCGGAGCCAGAACTGCTTTTTGACAAACCATCGCCTGCCCTTCCCCTACGTTGTCTTCAAGGACTTTCATATCGGTAATGTGCCCATCCTTGGTCAGGTGAAACTGCAATACGATCTTGCCGGTCTTAGGTTGGGCGAGTTTCCGGTCGCCACGCAAAGCATGCCAACTTTTTTTGATAGAATTGATAAAGGCAGTGTCATACTGCTCGAATGGTGTTGCTTTTCCCTCTGGGGTGACCATTGCATTGCTCACACTGTTCGAAATCCAAGTCAATCCTGCATTGGTAGAAGTCCAAACCGCGCCGCTGCCGCCAAAAGAAATCGCCGTTAATGTTTCTCCGTCGGCTGACAAGTCAACTGCCGGGGGCCGATCGGCCGACGGGTCGTTCGGCAGGCTGTTCGACACCCAAGTCAGCCCTGCATTGGTGGAAGTCCAGACAGCACCACCACCGTTGCGGCTGTTGGAAACTACCGCAAATGTTTGCCCATCTGCTGACGAGGCGACCGAAGACAAACCGGCGCTCGGCAGATTGATTGACACCCAAGCGAACCCCGAATTTGTAGAAGTCCAGACACCGCCACTGCCGGTTGCTATGGCAACCAACCTGGTTCCGTTGGCAGACGATGCAACACTTTTCCAAGTCGTGTGAGGCGCGCTGATTTGCGTCCGAGTTTGGGCAAAAACGGAATTCAGGGCACCAAACAGACTGGCCCAGGCGGCCAAAGCCAAAAGCAAATGTTTTGAGTTCACAATGCCTTTTGTTTGACGGTCAAACCATACTCAGACCATCGGGTTTGTCAACCACTTCAGGACTGGCCGTCACCCGCCGCTGGTTCCAGCCGCACCTCCGTAGGTTTTGGCTGCCATTGCGTTCCAGCCGCCCGAACCCACATATGAACTTTTATTTGCCTTCCAGTTCCGCAATTTCCTGCGGGGTGAGCCGGAAATCCATCGCGCCAATGATGCCGTCCACCTGTTTTGCGTTTCGCGCGCCGACAATCGCGCTCGTTACGGCGGGATGGCGCAGCGTCCACGCAATGGCCGTTTCGCCCGGCGAACGACCGTGCCGGGCGCCCACAACGCGCAGCCGTTCCGTCGCCCTGAGATTCTCCGTCAATTTCGGCTCCCGAAATTGCTCGTTCTTGGTCCGCCAATCACTTTTCGGCAACGCGGCGACGCGTTCGCGCGTCATCGCCCCGGTGAGCAGGCCCGAAGCCATCGGCGAATAAACAATCACGCCCACCTTCTCACGTTGACACCACGGCAGTTGCGCCGTTTCCACGTCGCACCGGATGAGTGAATACGGTGGCTGCAGCGACGTGATGGGCGCGATGGATTGCAGCTTTTGCATCTCTTCGACACTGGTGTTCGACAGGCCAATCCAACGCACTTTGCCTTCTCTTTGCAGGGCGGCGAGCGTCGTCCAGCCTTCAATGGTCGCGTCCAAATCGTCCGTCGTCCAGTGGACTTGATAGAGGTCAATCACGTCCGTCTTGAGCCGGTGCAGGCTCGCTTCACATTCGCGCCGGACAGATTCCTTGCGCAGCGAATTACCTGGCTTGCCCTGCTTGTTCCAAATAATGCCGCACTTGGTAAAGATATAAGGCCGCCGCCCCTTCCACTCGCGCAACGCGCGGGCGACGACTTCTTCCGAATGCCCCAGTCCGTAAGAGGGGGCGGTGTCAATCCAGTTCATGCCGAGTTCGAGCGCGCGATGTATCGCGGCGATGGAGTGTGCGTCGTCCTGCGCGCCCCAGCCGAATTCCCAATCGCCGCCGATGGCCCATGCGCCCAAGCCGATGGGGGTGATGGCCAGGTCTGAATTTCCGAGAACTTGCGTTTTCATCAGGAGTGAATTTTAGCCGACATTTCCCATATGACTGCAACCGGTAAATATTTCATAGGACGAAGCTGAACCGAAATCACTAGAAAATCAAGGCAAGAGACCGGTGGGTAGTGTATCAGTTTGCAATTAGGTCAATGGCTTGAGTTTCCGAACGCAAAATATGAATCCAAAAGCTAGAATTTCAACAATCGTCGGCTCAGACACGACGTGGAATTGGAAGTTTGGGCCGGGTAAAACAGCGTCAGAACTGTAGGCTGTCAGTTGTCCACTCGTCGTCAACAACGAATATCCATAAAGAGAGAGATATGAAGAAATTGATACAAGCGGCCCACCATCCCCAGATAGCGAACCATCATTTACAATAACCGACGAGGTAAAATCAGGATACTGTGTGGAAACGGAGTGGTTTTGACCCGCCAATAGTAAAAGGGGGGTTATTGATTCGAAGCTGTAGTCATAGTTAGAAATTGAATAATCAAAACTCGCCAGAACCTGGTTCGAGTCCAGCCAAAAATTGACTTGAGGCGCAGTCGAGGCAATAGCCGTTACCAGTAAATCTTCTGTGGGAGTAAATGTCCACCCGGCACCACCTTGAACAGAACCCAGGGGGGTTGGCGAATAAGGGATCGAATCTGGCGGACCGCTAACCACCGTGAAACTGGGTATCAACGCATCCAGCGTCGCTTGGGCTTTGCATCACGACCAACGGGAGCGATAACACAAGTGAAAATAAGGATATAAAGTGCCGGATGCTTCATAGAGATTTGAAGCCTGATGCATCAAGTCTAAATTCATATCGCCTCAAAATCAATGCAAAAGGCTGACAATTTCTTCCAAGTTCCCAACGTGGATTGTCCGCCGCGTTGACGGCTGCCGCAAGAAACACGAGGAGCAGAGTGGGCGGAGATTTTATACCGCCTTATAGTCTTGTTTTGCCAGCCGCCTTCGCAAGCTTCCACCTCGCCCTGGCCATTTGCGCAAGGCGTTTGCGCACAGTGACGCTAATCTTTCGCCTCGGTTTAGCTGCCAGTTTCGCGGTCCTGGTTCTACGCTGTTTCGCCCACCTTGCCCGTTGGGCCATAGCGATCCTTGCCCTGGCTGACGCGCTCATCTTCCGTCTCTTTTTCGGTTCGGAGTTGGAGCCAGGTTTTATTGAAGCACCCAAAATCTGACCAAGCTTTTTTTCCAGCAACTGGATTTTCCCTTTTAGCGCCGCTGCTCGGCGCAATTGTTGAACTGATAGACTTGTGATTGAATTCATAGGTGATCAGTTAAGCAGTATTTAGTGAGGAAAGTCAATAGTTATACGTTTCCATTTCCAAAAGCAGAAGTTCCTTTCCGCCCCAGTGCCGGCTTGCATCTATCGTGCGCCGGCGGGCAATGCGCAATGCCTGTCATGACACGTTCTTGACTCATTTTACCATGTCCGGCCAGTTCCGGCGCGCAGTATTTATTCGTTGACTCGTAACAATTGTATCGCGGCGATGTTTACAAAGTTGTAATCCGCCTCGCCTCCACCGGGGTTGGCAGTATAGTCCCGATTGTGTTGGAGATAGCTCATGTTGCGCGAATAAGGGTCTTCGAAGATTCGAAATGAGTAGGTTTCGCCGGCTTTTAATGTTGCGCGCGCCACAGATGACAGATCGAACCGTTGCCAATCACCTGACTGCGGCATGACGAGATAACCAGCCCCCGCCATTTCTCCGGAACCGCTTCCGCGGATTTCAATCCTCTTTACCGCACAGGCTATTCCAGTATTCACGGGTCCGGCGCCATTGGAAAATAATACGCGCACCAGATAATTCCCGGTCCGCCGGGACGTGAAATTCGCCGAGAGTTCGTCACCCGGTTTACCCCAATTCTCGAAGCAGCGGTCTTGTTCCAGGTTGCCGCCGTGATGCTCCATGGCTTTGGCGGGGATTTCCCATTGGCTGTTCGCATCCGCATAAAACCGGCTTTGAGTTAAATGCGACACATTGGCTGTTTCGACGTCCACCGCTTCAACGGCGTAGAAGTGAGTCCGATTCGTATAATCGGACGAATCCGGATCGAGCCAGGCCGTTTCCTTGAGGTGTGCGGCGCAGAGGCAACCATCCCGGTAGATGTTGAAAACAATGTTGGTGGAGTCAGCCTCCCTATAGTGCAGCAACAACTTTCCGTCTTGAACCGTAATCCCGCCGCGGCCAACGTCTTCCCACTCCGGCTGCACCGGTCCATAAATCGCGCTGTTATCAGCACCGTTTGCAACCAGGTCAAGAGGCTCTTTACCGGAATGGTTCGCCGGCTTTCCAAGATAGACATCCCATTCATTGTCTCCCTGCAATGACGCAGCGGCAACAAAGTCCTTTCCCACCGGCTTTCCGTTCAACTCGATTTTGCGGATCGGGCATATGCCCTTGCCTTCAAATCCGGTCGGTGGCAGATGCACTCTCACCGAAATGGTCCTGCCATGGTATGACAAGTCTTTCAACTCGATGACATCGGACGCGGCAAACGTTTGATTGCGGAGATTGCCGGTGATGCAGGGCAGAAAACGAATTTTGTCCCAGGATGTTTCCAGGCCAAAGACCACATCCTGCACCATTGCCAGATAGCCGGCAACCGACCAGATCTGGCGGCGCGAATCAACGACCGGCCCGCTGAGCACGCCGTCCTTCACTTCCGTTTCGCCGCTCACGAAATCGTAGTTCTCCATGTTCGACAAGTTGAATGCCGCGCCGCGCATCAGCGAATGGATGCCTCGATCAACGACGGCGGCGTTGCCGGCCTTTCGTCCTGCCTCCAGCCAGAAAGCGGTGACAAATGGCCAGATCGCCTGGTTGTGGTAAATGGGAACAGTGGTTTCCTCCGGCCACACCACGGGCGGACCATAAGGTCCGGTTGGATAACGACTCAGAATGGATGCCGCCTGCGATCTGCCGGCCACGCCGGACAAAATCGCGAGTGATTCGCCAAGCAAATCATAACGCCGCACTCGGATGCCATTGGCTTCATCCGCAAACAGGCAGGTGCTGTATAGCCCCGTCCCGGCGTCATAGAATTTGTCGTTGATGGCTTTTTTTAGCCGCCTGGCCCAGGTCGCGTAACGGACCTGGTCCTGGTGCAGGCCCAATCTGCCGGCGTAATCGGCAGCAGTCACCAGCGCCAAATAATCGGCGGCATTCACCGATAGCGCCTTGGACATGGCAATGGCGAGAACATTGGTCTTGGTCCAACCCGGATAAGTCTGCTCGCGCCAGTCGAGAAACGATTGCTCGCCGCGGTATAGGCCGTCGGCCGGATCATAAATCAACCGGCGATCCTGTTCGAGCGTGTCGTGCAGGATCGGATAAATCTGCCTGAGAACCGTTTGCTGTTCGTCGGCGGACAAATATTGCAGCACCTGACTTGCTCCGAGCGCCCAGACCACCCGATCGCTCGACACCGGATAACTGCCGCCAGAACCGGTATCCTGAACAATCTGGTTGGTAAATCCACCAGTCACGGATGGTTTGATGACCGAGGTCTTGAACAGGAGCGAAGCAAGAGCACGCTGTGGATCAAATTGCGCCAGCGCCAGATAGGTGGAATACGACAAATCCCGCGTCCAGACGTAAGTCCACAAGGCTCCCGTCTGGAACGCCTCCAGTTGGATTGGATTGCCATGGTTGTAGGCGCCATCCTTGATCTCAGCGACCGAGTCCTGGAGTGCCTCATGGACGGCCAGCGCGTAAAGACCGTCGAACATCAAATCACCCGTGCGGATTCTAGCATGATCCGGCCTCTCGGAGAAAGTGATGCGTTTGTCTGCGGGCTGGTTATCGCGCAAGTCAGCCGTCGTCGTAAGTTCGCAAGTTCTGTGGAGGCCATCTTCTTTTATCATCATCGTCGCCTTGGACGCGCCCTCGACCAGAGAACCATCAAGGCCGCCCGCTGCCGCTGCCGCCGGATGGCAGATTACCGTGCAAAGTATCCCCGACCAAACCAATGCCATAATACTTCTGAAATCCACACGATAGAACCATCCTTGCCTGTCTGTTGCGGGAGATTTGCTGGCCATTTCAAAAACATGACCAGCCATTGGTGAAGGGTCAATCCCGCATTTGCTGAGGCGGAGGGGATAATACCGCTCTTGATCGAATATCCACACCTACTGTGTTTGTCGGGTTATCATCCAAGCGGCGATGGCAGCCTGGGCAGCCAGAAATTTGCCAGCACACCTTCATTTCGTGGCGACGGCGAAACCGCTCGGCTTCTCAGGGCATGACATTCAGATTTTGATGGCCGTGGGCAAGTTCGCGCCGCTGGGCGACCCGGCCCCCAACGCGCCGAAATGGTTTGCCGCTGTTGAAATGAGCCGTCTGGCCGCCGACCGGGATTGGCTGCACAAGGCCACGTAGGAGATTCCCCAACATTGGCGATGCAAGCGCGAGCGCCGTCAATCCAGCCCACATTTCAGCGCCCTCGAACTACACGGTAAACATCACTCCCGGTGTGTTCGTTTTTCCCCGTTGTCTTGAGATATGGGAAATGTTGATTCGAACAACAAAACGAATCCCAATTATTGCAGCTTGTGCGGCGGATCCAGCGTGCTCAGCGAGCAGGAAATTTGCGGGGTATCCCCCACTTTGCCCACCGTATAGGTTCCCTGTGCCGGGCAACCCGGTATGGCGCCGTTGGCATTCAGCTTGATGTAGGGTGTCAGATCCGTGCTCAAGCTGGCGGGGCCGTCACCGGTCTTCTTCCCTTGTTCCAGCGCCCATTCATTGATTGCACCGTCAATCTGGCGCAGGTTGTTGATGCAAGCGTTGGCTTGCGCGGTGGCGCGGGCCCTGACGAAGTTGGGAATGGCAATCGCCGCCAAGAGGCCGATAATGGCCACGACGATCATGATTTCCACCAGCGTGAAACCCGCCTTACGGACGGTTTTGGTCGTTTTCATGTTAAACTTATTACTTATGTCTATTTATTGCATGGTTTGCTGTTCGGCCAGAAGTTGTTCTTTGCCGTCGGCAAATTGATAAATGCTATCATATATTGAAAACTCTGCCGACGCAAAAGTTTCGCCTGATTCCTCACCTCGGGAGATTGAGCGCCGCTCATGTTCATCGTGATTTTCCAGCTGCATTGCCGCCGGATTGCCACAGGGGTCCTCCAGTTTCCGAGATGAGCCGGCGAACTTGCAATGGGCTGCCTGACCGGTGAGGTTTCCAGACTTCTGAGCCGTCCGGCGGCAAGAAGATTCAGGGGCAAATGGACTTGCGGTTTTTGCCGAGCCAAATGAGAATCAGGCCGGGATGAAAGCCGCGAAGAAACTAAGATTTGCGTTGTTCGGCTGCGGGTTCTGGGCGCGTTTTCAGCTTCAAGCATGGAAGGAGCTTGAGGGCGCGGAATGCGTCGCGGTTTACAACCGGACCCGTTCCAAGGCCGAGCAGTTTGCCCGGGACCTCGGAGTTCCGGCGGTTTATGATGATGCGGCCGAATTGTTGCAGCGGGAAAAGCCGGACTTTGCGGATATTGTAACCAACCCGGCGACCTTCACCCGCTTTGTCGAGCTGGCGGCGGGCCAGGGCATTCCGGTCATCTGCCAGAAACCGTTGGCGCCGTCAGTGGCGGTGGCAGAGAAGATGATCCAATCGTGCCAGAAGGCCGGAGTCCCGTTCTTTGTGCATGAGAACTGGCGCTGGCAGACACCCATCCGGGAACTCAAACGCATTCTCGCCTCGGGTGAAATCGGCCCGCTGTTCCGCGCGCGCATCAGGATGGTTTCGGGTTATCCGGTTTTTAAAAACGAACCGACCCTGGGCGAACTGGAGAACTTCATCCTGACGGACATGGGCACGCACATACTGGATGTGGCGCGTTTTCTTTTTGGTGAAGCGCAGAGCCTTTACTGTCAGGTTCATCGGGTGCACCCGGACATCAAAGGTGAGGACGTGGCGACCGTAATGATGTTGATGGGCGGCCAAACCACGGTGGTCTGCGAACTGGGCTATCCCGAAAACTACCTCGAGCATGATGTTTTCCCGCAGACCTTGATTTTTGCGGAAGGCGCCAAGGGTTCCGCGGAACTCGGACAGGATTACTGGGTGAGAGTGACAACCAGCGCGGGCACGCACGCGAGGCGCTTTCCCCCCCGGCACTATGCCTGGGCCGATCCGGATTACCTGGTCGTGCATTCCAGCATCGTGCCGTGCAACGCCAATTTGTTGCAGGCGTTGCGGGGCGAAGGCCGCGCGGAAACGACAGCCGAGGACAACCTCAACACCATCATTTTGACTTTCGCAGCCTATGAATCGGCGCGGACGGGGAAAGCGGTTCAGCTATGACCGGGAGTCATTGAAAATCTTTCGCCGTCCCATACTTATAGAGATATCGATGGCGTTCCTCGCGGACGAACTTGTCCGGAATCGGGCGCAGTTTCTTCAACGGCGACCCGAGCAGCAGCAGCAGGGCGGCTTTCTCCACGATTTGTGAGGTCACGAAGGCTTCATCCAAGTCGCGCCCGCAAGCGATGACCCCATGGTTGGCCAGCAGAACGGCGTTCACCTTGCCGATGCTGGCGGCGACGGCCCGGGCCACGTTCATGTGCTGGCCGCCCGGAACATATGGGGCGCAATTAATTCTGCCTCCCGCCACTTGCGCGAGGTCTTCCACGATGGGCGGGATGGGCCAGTGCAGGCAGGATACGGCGCTGGCATAAGGCGAGTGGCTGTGGATCACCGCGCCAACGTCCTTTCGTTTGCGGTAAATCGCACGATGGGCCTCGGTTTCAGAGGAGGGAAGACGGTGTCCATTCAGGATTTTTCCATCGAGATTCATTGTGACGAAGTCCCCGATGGTGATCACGTCATAGGGGATCCGGCTGGGCGTGATGATAAAACCTTCCTCCACCCGCACACTGACGTTTCCCCAAGTGCCGATAAAATATCCTATTTTCTCGAGCAAGCGGCATTTAAGAATGATGTCGCGCTTGATCGCGTTGCTCCGGCTTTTACTCATGCTTCACTTCTGGTTTAATTTGAGCGCGGAGGTCCCAGTTGGCCATCTGGCTCTCATAGGTTGCCTTGTAAACGGTGTATAGATCGTTGTAGATCGCGGTGTTTTTGCGGTCCGGTTCGTAATGCCGCGCCCACCTTACCGTTTGTCTTACGGCATCCTTCGCGTCGGCGTAAACGCCGATGGCGATGCCAATATTGATCGCCGCGCCCTTGGCGCCAAATTGCGAACCCGCGGGCACCCGAACCCGTTTCCCGAGGCAATCCGCGATGAGCTGGCACCAGAAGCCGCTGTTGGTTCCGCCGCCGGAAAGATAGATTGACTTGGGTTCGATCGGCATGTGGCGGTAACAATCCAGCATGGAGAACGCGACGCCTTCATAGACCGCGCGCAAAAGATGCCTGCGGCCATGATTCAAGGTAAGTCCGGTGAACGAGGCGCGCGCGGTGGGTTTGACGAACGGGCCGCGCTCTCCTCCGGGAAAAAGATAAGGATGATAAAGAACACCGTCCGAACCCGGCGGAACCTTGCGCAAAATATCCTCCAGACGACGGTAAAAGCGACCGCTACCGGGGCGTTCGCCTCCGGCCATGTCCCGTCCCATTTCGCTCAAGAACCAATCGAGATTGGGCGTTGCAGTCATCGCCGCGATCAGCCGGATCCATCGCTCTTTGACGCCGTGACACAGCGTCATTCCCACCATGTCCGGCTTGAGGATCGGTTTGTCCATGATGAGCTGATGGATGGCCGCCGTTCCGAGGATCGAGGACGCTTCACCGGATTCGATGGCGCCGGAACCAAGCGCGCAGGCCGAGACATCCATGGGGCCAGAACCCACAGGCAGGCCCGGCAACAAGCCCAATTCTTTCGCGACCACCGGCAAGAGCGCGCCGGTGTTCTCCTGGCTGGCTCTTACCGGAGGAAATTTATCAAACAAATCATCCACTTTGAGGATTTTGAAAAGTTTCGCGTCATATTGTCGTGTGGACATGCGCAACATTGTCAGCGACGCGTCGGTTTCGTCAGTCGTGATGTTGCCTGTGAGTTTATAGAAGAGCCAGTCTTTGGCGTGGAAGATGACGGAGGCCTTCTTCAGCGCAGACGGCTCATGTTGCCTAAGCCAGGCGAGCTGGACCGCCTGGGAACCGGTGAACACCGAAGTGCCGCAAATCGCGAACGCCTTCCGGGCGAGGCGCCCGGCGTGCCACTGATCCACAATCGCGGCCGCGCGCCCGTCGCACCACAGGATGCCATTCCGAACGGGTCTTCCCCTGGCATCCATCATCCAGGTGCCATCGCCGGTGGAACTGACACCGATGGCAATGAGGTTTCCATGTTGTTGCCGCACCGCCCGGGCCACCCTGGCCACGCATTTCTTTACTTCGCCCCACATTTCCTCCATGTCCTGCTCCATCCACAAGGGATGCAGCCGCTTGAGCCGTGAGGGCCGTTCGTGAACAAAGGCTTCATTGCCCTGGAGATCGAAAGCCACTGCCTTGATGACCGAACTTCCCGCGTCAACGCCGAGGATAAAATCCGTTCCCTTCATCAAACGAACCTCTTCAAATACTCGACGCTTTCATCCATTTCCTGAAGCAACGCCTCTTCATTTAGTTCATACGCGAAGCAAAGCTCCGGATACCAGTACACTTCCTTGCAGCCGACCTTATCAAGCGCTTCGAGCACTTTTTCCATCTTGATGACGCCCTGCAAATTGTTCTTTTTGGAAAAGCTCCAGTGGCGGTCCCACAGGCCGTCCATTTGCTGAAGATGCAGAATCGGGGAGAGACTTCCCAATTCGGCAAGCCAGGCGTTGAGATCGCCGTCTTTGCCTTTCTGCTCAAAACCGCACCAGTGGCCCACGTCGAGCTGGAGGTAAATCGGAATCGCCGAACCCCGGTTGAACCGGTCGTAGAGCTTTCGCACCTGGTCAATGGATGTCCCCATCTCCCGGCCGACGGGCGTCGGTTCCCAGATGAGGAACGATTGGCCGTGCCTGGCGGCGATGCGAGCGAACGCCTGCATCCCTTCAACGAGCGTGTCCAACAGGAATTCGCGCCGCGCCGGATTCGTGTAATCGCGCATGCTGGCGGCGGCAATCGGTCCGCCCACCCCTTTGGAACCCATCTCCTTGGAACAGAGCGCAGCCTTGTCGCACCAATCGAGGGCGTCGTCCCGCAATTCCTTGAACGGGTGCAGCAAATAATTATAAGTGTAGGCCGCCACGCCGATAAAGCAGTTGTGTATTTCGAAGCCGTATTTGGCTCCGGCCTGCCTCACCTCGGCGCAGTATTTCTGGCGGGCGCTCGGGATGCTCCGGGGATCAAGGAGATCAAACACGAATTGCACGTGCTTGAGCCCCCAGCGCTGTCCGATTTGCTGGCCCCAGGCGTCAGGCTCCGGCCACCGCTTGGTGGCGTAAATAGTGTTCATTCCCAGATGGACTTTCATGGTTCCTTTCAGTAATCGCCTTGAGCGTGTCCCGCCATCTTATCGGCGGCCGGCTCGCGCCGCTCCTGCGGGGTGGATGCGCCACACGATTTGGGCGTTGTCATCAACATAATGTCCGGTGAGATGCCGGACTAATATCCCGTTGCTTCCAAAACTGTCAATGGCTTTTTTGCCCGATGGCTTTGAGCGGAGCCAATGCTTGCTTGAAGATATGCCCTAGCGTGAGCCAGAGCGTAATGCTAATCACGACGGCGAGGAGCAAACGAATGCCCAAATCAATCAAATATGCTTTTTGCCGCCGCCTGATGGTGGCAATGACCGGCGCGCCGCAATGAGGACAGGTTCGCGCATGGTCGCTGACCCGGATACAATCGTCTCCGTCGTCCTGCAAATTGAAATAATCGGTTTCAGACTTACATAGCCTTTTGCAACGCTGCAAAGCCTCTTTGCAACCTTACAAAGACCCTATGTAAGCTTGCATTGAGATTTGCAGTCTTGCATCGTCTTTTTCAAGTCGTCTCCGGCGCCTTGCCGACTGCAAAGCGTCTCATTCAATCATATCCCGTGCGATTTAGATTCGTTGCGACCCGTTTCAGGTCGTTTGGCTCGTCCTGCAATTTACAAAGACGCGTTTCAATTTGCAGCGGCATTTTGTTTGTTATCAAAAACTTGTGTCTGGTCAAGACCGTGGGCGCATGGGATTGAACATCATTCTTGCAGCAGTGACTGACGCGGCTGACGTATTATTCCGATGGTTCTAAACCCAACGAAATAAGATGGGTAGGCAGAACGTGTTCATGAACTTAGCGTCGCTTCTTGGTTGGCCCGCTGCTTGCTACGCTGCTCGCCCGAATGGGCGGTTCGAAGTCGAACCAGGGGTTCTACCGGATTGCTCGCCAAACAAACAAAACACGGAAAAGGGAAATGGAATGCAAAACATAAAAGTAGCGTTGGGATTCACCCGCTTGTCCGATGGGGATTTAAGCGGTTTCACAAGCAATGTCATTAAATGTATGACGGGTAATTCGACGTTTGCCAAACCGCCGGTCGCACTCACCGATCTGTCGAAATTGCAGGCGACATTCGACACGGCCGTTGCGGCGGCAATGGACGGGGGCACCGCATTGACGGTCGCCAAGAATGCAGCGCGGGATGCGCTCCTGTCGGCGTTGCGGAAAATTGCCGCCTACGCCCAAATCGTGGCTGATGGGGACATGACCGTATTGCTCGCGTCAGGTTTTTCGGCCGTCAAGACGGGCCGGAGCCAACAAACAAAGTTGGACAGTCCATTGATCCTGGGAGTCGAAAACGAGGGCACGACAAAATTGACGGTCCGTTTGCAACCAGTCAACAACGCCAGGTCGTATGAGGTGCGCGCCATCAACGGTGCCGCCACACCGGCAGCGTCGGTGATCTCCACACAGGCACGCCGCATTGTCGTGGGGAACCTCACGCCGGGCACGACCTACAACCTGTCGGCCCGCGCCATCGGCGGCAGCGAAGGGTTCAGCGAGTGGAGCGACCCGGTGTCGCACATGGCGACCTGAGAACGACATAATTCTCGAATATCACGTTTCAAAATCGCCCGCTGGAGCCTCTGGTTCCAGCGGGTATTTTGGAAATCATCAGGGGGAAAGGGAAATCAATGAAATCGCATTTTAGATTCATCTTGCTCGTCATGGCCGCTTGCCTGTTGAGTCTGTGTTTTACGGGTTGCTCGACAACTCGCGCGTCCAAACCCGCGCTCATCAACGCCGCCCGATTGCCGTCTTTTAATTACACCAGCCCAAGGGCGTCCAACTATTATCTGACCGTCTATGACAACGCGGCTCCGCCGGAAAAGGTGAAAACCAGAAATGCCATTCTCAACGATTTGATGGCGATGATTGATTTCAATTACCACGAGTTCGAGGACACGCTGCATTCGGAGAAAGTTCTAAAGAATGCGACTGCGGACGTTGTCACAATGGGTTTAACCGCGGCTTCGACCGCCGTTGTAGGCGCGGAAACGAAGACGATTCTTTCCGCGATTGCAACGGGTGTCGTTGGGGTCAATGCGTCCCTGGATAAAAATGTTTTTCAAAACAACACGGTTGAAGCCCTGGAATTGGAAATGCGCTCGTTACGCGCCCAAAAGGAGCGGGAATTGATCGTCGGCATGGCGGACACGGACGCGCATTATCCGCTGCAAAGCGGCATCCGGGATGTCATCGCCTATTATTATGCCGGTTCGTTGACGGATGCCATGCTGGGGCTGGTGGAAAGAACCGGCGCAGACGCACAAGTCAACCGCTCGAACGCCGCCGAAACCCGCAAAATGCTTCAGTCCTCACACTGAGCACCAGCGTCTTTCTATTTCAGATCACCCACCATGGAAAGGAAATGTTGCAAGGTACCCACTGTGGTGAAAACCGTAAAGCTGCTCCGGTTTTGACTTGTATGTGGGTGACGTTTTGTCACGCCATTGGTGCCGTTCTAATTCGAGACAAGGGCAATTACTTTTGCCGATACCGATCGGCAATGGCACTGTTGGTTGTGATCACCAGACAGAAATTATCTCCTGCTGCAATGGCGACAACATTGCTCAATCCTTCGGGTACTGTTACAGGGTAAAGATCATTTACCATCCGACCCCAAGTGATTATAGTCCCATCTTTTTTGAGCGCCATGCTGTATCCTCGACCTGCGGAAATGGATGCAACGTTGCTTAAAACTTGTCCTGAGACTCTGACTTGACCCGCCGAAACGCCGGGGGAATTTGTATTGGGAATGCCTGTCGCTTGGCCAAAATTATTGAATCCCCAGCCAATAACCGTTCCATCGCTCTTAAGCGCCACGGAATGGTTGGCCCCGGCGGCAACGGCCACAACGTTACTCAAACCCACAGGGGGCGTGGCGTCCTTGTAAACCGTTTCCTCTCCCCAATGCGTCACCGTGCCGTCACGCAGGAGCGCAATGTTTCGTGCCCCCTGATAAGATTCGCCAACGGCGACTGCAACCACGTTGCTCAACCCCGACGGGACGCCCGGCTGCATCTCAGGCATGTTTCCCCATTCCAGAACCGTGCCATCACTTTTCGCCACGAGACTGCAAGCCCCGCCAGCAGCAATACTAATTACGTTGCTTAAAATAATCGCCCCGCCATTTTTCATTGATGTTGTCACCGTACCATCCGGTTTGAATTCGATATCCCGGCTGTTTTTTATCATGTCCATCTGCCATTCAGGGTAAGCTGGAATTAAAATGACATTTGTACTGACCAAGCGGCCCGTATATGGATCAACTATCGGTTGTTCAATCTTTCGGAACAACACGTTCGTTTGTTCATTTGCATTTAGGAGCGAAAACGACGAAGTGCCCTTGGCTTTTTGTGGCTTCTGTCCCCATGTGATAACCGTTCCATCCTTCTTGAGCGCCAGACTGAATTCGCGGGCCGCAACAACGGAAACAACGTTGCTCAATATCTGGCCGTTGATGCTTACGACTCCATTCGTTCTGCCGGGGTATGGGGTTTCATAGCCCAAGGCTGCGCCAAGACCGTTCCCCCCCCACCCCACCACGGTGCCGTCACTTCTAAGCGCCAACGAGTGACCGAACCCGGCCGAAACGGCCACCGCATTGCTCAATGATTGGCTGGCAATTCTCACACAACCTGTGGCAAAGGGATTGTCGCTTAGTGAGAATGTTCCATTCGAGAACGATACGGATGGAAAACCGGTCGCCTGACCGCCCGCGTTGTTTCCCCAGCCTATAACGTGCCCCACAGAAGGAGCGGCGTGCGGAACATGCGGCAACAAAAGAAAACAGCACACCGAGAATGTTGTTCGCAATGTTTTCATAAGTTGGGATTCAATAAGCCGTTCCGTAGTATTCATTTATGTGGCGCGTTACATGATGACCTAATTTCTCAACGGTCATGGTCCCGTCAGCAGCGAGGGTATGGATTTGGGAGGTCCAACCACTCAGTGCGTTGGTGTGGGCAATGTCACCAGCGACTCTCCAAAGCGGGTGAATTGGCCAAGTGTAAGAACCCCATTGACCACTCGGCCAATTGTTTACGGAAGCGTAGGCATGATCAAAAAAATCGATGGGCGGGCCTTTGGTTAGATTGTTGTAATCAACAGGATGCCAAACGTCAGCTCCGTTACCGCTATGAGACGGAGGCGGGTGGTTTACGTAATAACCTGTGATACCAGTTGTAGGCTCACCTGGTTCTTCCATTTCCAACCGGTAAAATGAAACCGTAGCGGGTTGAAGAACCACATCCATGTACATTCCAGCGCCCACTGCGGGAAGAGGATCGTAACGATCCGGCGACCCTCTTATTGTAGCGTTGATGCCACTCGGCTCCAGCACGTTGAAGTCAATGGAACAATCGGCCCCTTTAATTTTTGCGATGACCGTTGCGGAGGCTGCATTGCTCGGCGCGGTGAACACGACCGACGACCCGGTTGTTGTGTCCAAGCCGCCGGCCGTCGTATTCCAGGTGATCGTTGTATTGGCCACGGGTGGTATAAAATATAGAGACACTTCCTCTCCCACACCCAAGTCGGTTCTGTCCCGATTGACCGGTATGGGGGAATAGCACACGTTCGTCAAAACACATTTCGTGAAGTCCGCCCCAAACACATAATAATCTACCCCGACCACCTTCGGCGTCACATCTTTGGTCGTGCCGTTCGGAAACACGCCCCACGCCGCCCCGTTGGTGTCCAACTGTCCGACTTCGCCCATCGTGATGTTCTCACTCGGAATCCCCTCCATCGGTGTGCCCGCCGGCAAAGGAGGCTGCGCCAGTTTACTCAATATCCTGGTCGCCGAACCGCGAATGGCAAACAGGTTGTTCCGTTTCGGCACCGCCTTGCCGCCCGTGAATAGCTGCAGGGTCGTTTGGGCGCTGCGGGCGTAATCAATTGTGGCCATCAGCCCGGAAGGGAACTTCCCCTTCACCTCGCAATGCTCCTGAACGACAAGGGGCGGCGGCTCGTTATACCATGTCCCGTTGAAAGAACTGATGGTCGTTCCCAGTTTGGTGGGAGGGAAATCGTCGGCTGGCCATGTGCTGGTCGAGGTCATCGTCAAGTCCGTGCCAGCGTTTTCTCGCGTGCCAGTCCAAGCGCGGGTGCTGATGGAGGCTAATTTCCAATTCAAATGGCTGTCCACATACCAAAGTCCCTTCGGGCTGTATTCATGCGGAGTTGTTGTCGAGGTAAGGTCATTGTGGTAGGTCAATACTTTGATGCCGGGGCCTTTGTCCGTATTCGCATTCGCGTTTTGCGCGTTTGGGGTTGGAGGGTTTGCGGATGAACCGCCAGCCCCGCCCGAGCCGCCTCCGGCCCCGCCACCGCCCGAGCCGCCTTGGGGAATCGCCGGCGCCTCGCCCGGAGGATAAGCGGTGGCATAAAAACTCGCTGTCCCTCCTTCGGTTACAGGCACATTGTCCGCAGACCAGATGCCATTGGCATTGACGGTGGCCGGGACACCGTTGACCCAAACCGCATAACTTGCGTCGCCCACGGTGCCGGTCACAGTGACCGCCATCTGGTTAAGTTGGTCGCCGGGAATGGAATTAATGGTCAGACTCAACCCGCCTTTCACCACGCTGATATTGGTCGTCATCGTATTGCCCCAGGCATCACCGGCAAGCAAGGTCAACAGATTGGTGCCGTCCGTCAGTGGAACATTTTCCACCCAAAATCGCCCGTCCCGCTCCACCAGCCCTTTGAAAGTATTCGTCGCGCCATTGGTGCCGGTCAGGCTGAGCGTGAGGGTTGCCGAGGGGTCATCCAGCCAGCCGTCCACGGTGAACGTGTCGCTGCAAACTTTCGCGCCGTCCGTAGGCCAGCCCAACGTGATGACCGGCGCGGTCGTGTCGCTAACCAGGGTGAAACTGAAATTGGTCACCGTCGTGTTCCCCGCCAGGTCCACAGCCCGAATCGTAAAAGTGTTGACGCCATTGGTCAGTTCCGCGTCGAAAATCTGAAAGTTGTTGGTCGTGAGTTCAAACGTGTTCGTATCGTAATATTGGTCCAGCACCAGAATCATTCGGTTGGTGAACAACCCGGCGGCGTTGGTCAGATCGCAGGACAAGCCGGCCAAAGGCTCCGGGCTGCTGCCCAAAACCTGAATAATCGGCTGCGAAACCACATTGGAAGGGCTGAAAATAGCCAAGGATGGCGGCGTCAAATCTAGCTTCAACCGTTTCCATTGCCAGAGTGCCGCCGAAGGGTCATCCGCGTGGCCGCGCAACCCAAACCAAACCTCATGCCAGCCTTCCGTCGAGCCGAGGGCGATGGTAATGTTGGTTGATGTGTAATTGTTCCAGACCGCATCGGCGGCATAATTGGTGTCATCCGCCGAAATGGCGAGGTAATAAGGACAGCCGGTCACGTCCAGTTGCGCCGGAACGTAACTGGAGTTGACATAATTATTCGTCACTTCCAGGCCGCTGAATGTGAAAACAGTCGGCGGCACATCGTAGGCGTAATCCTCGGCAAAGGTGAAGCCGTTGCCGGAGTAGTCGAGATTTGTGTCCGTCAGATTTTGGGTTCCCCAATAGAGCCATGCCCACCAATCCGGGACGCCGTCGCTATCGCTGTCCAACCCCGTCCAGTCCTCCGCCCACAGAAACAGATTTTGCCGGTTCAAATTCCACACCGTAAAGGGCGTCAGCGTGGGTATCACCGTCCCGTTCGTCGGCCATACTTCCGTTTCCACCTGCCAGTTCGCCACCAGATTGGTTGTGCTCCAGATGGCATAAACCTGATTGGTGCCATTGTGCAGGTTTAAATACGACAGACCGTTGGCCACATTCGTGATTTCCAGCCACAGGGCGTTGGTGTCAAACATGCTGACACCCATGAGCCCGCTGTAATAGTTGCTTCCCTCATCATCGCCGCCGTCGCCCGGAAACGAGGGGAAGGAATCGTCCATCGTCATCATTCTCCCTTGGACCTCTGCCGCGTTCGCCTGTGCTCCCTGAATTTGGGCGATCAATTCCAGCACCATGTTCCCCTCTGCGTCCAAGTCGGCAGCGCTCAGGCTGTTGGTGTTGATCGTACCATCCACCAGGAACTGGCCGGGGGAACCCAGCGAGTAAATCGGCGTGTTTGCCGGATTGTATTTGAGTGGCAAGAATGGCAGCGGCCCAGGCGCCCCGGCTCCCGCGACCAGCCAGAATGTTCCCACTTCTGGTATCTGGTCCGGTGGGACGAGGGACAGCCCATCTGCGTCCGCCGCAATCTGCACCACCGAATCCGGCAGCGCGACGCTGCTGGAACTGTCTTGCGTTTGCTCGGTGGTAACTTGGGCATGAATAAAACCCGATAGCACAATGAGACCGCCGATGATTGCCAAACCGCTGAAACCATTTCTGATTGTTCGCATATTCCCTTTCTGGCGTCCTCGTCCCACAACACAGAGGGCGTGATTACTTACGCTCCGTAACAGGCACTGACATGCCTTCCAAAGAACGCTTTCGGCACGCCCCGCCTGGGGCGTGCCTCGAGCGCTGTCCTCAGAGTGTGAAATTGTCAGTTTCGTTACGGACAGCAGCCGAAGCCGCAGATTGTCTTAGTTGTTTTAGATTTCCACATTCTTTTTCGGGAGTATGTACTTAACGCAAATGTCCCCCAGCCCCCATCCCCCATCCCCAAAACGGCTCAATTTACGGACAAATCCAAATTTGAGCTTCCACGGACTAACCCCATTTGCGCTATCTACATACTCCCGTTCTTTTTAGCACCGCCTGTGTAACGATGCCGTCTTATCCCTTCATTACGGCGCTGGCAAGGATTTCTTTCACAATTTTCCAAAACGTCTGTTGCCATGCCGGAGGCCAAAAAAAAGCGCTCAGCCGGATGCCGTAGCGCGGCATCCCGACAAACCAAAATTGAGGCGCGAAAAGTCATCGGTTGACCTCAGGAATGAAATGTATTAGAAAAAACCGGTTCCAATGGTCATCACACCCGACAAGTTTTCAGCGGCGGCGGAAGCGTATCGTTCCGATGTTGGTCGGGCGCGCGACGACCTCACGACTCCGGCCTTGCTTCTGGACCTGCCCGCGGCGCGGAAGAACATCCTGACCATGGCAGCCCATTTGAAGGGGTCGCCGCAGCTCCGTCCTCATGTCAAGTCTCACAAGTGTGTTCAGATCGCCAAAATGCAGATCGAAGCCGGCGCCTCGGGCCTGACCACGGCCACGGTTTGGGAGGCGGCGATGATGGCCCGTGCCGGCATTGACGACCTGCTCATCGCCAATGAGGTGGTCGGGGACGAGAAGATTCAATGCCTGGCGGAAACCGCGCGGATGGCGCGGATGACAGTGGCGGTGGATCATGTCCGAAACGCTGAAATGATATCTGCCGCGGCCCGCCAGGCGAATTCTGAAATCGGCGTGCTGATTGACGTGGATGTCGGCATGAATCGCTGCGGCGTGCGCAGCGCTGACGCCGCCTGCAACCTGGCCAAGAAGCTGGCCGCTCTTCCCTGCCTGCGATTGCGCGGGCTCATGGGCTACGAAGGACATTGCGCGCTCGAAGCTAACCGCGCCGTGCGCGCCGAAAAAGCGGGTGAAGCAATGAAGAAGTTGCTGGCGGTGGCGGACGCATTGGAGGCGGCCGGCTTTGAGATTGAGGTTGTGTCCGCCGGGGGCACCGGCAGTTACGATTTGACGGGCGCCAACCCCCGGATAACAGAAATCCAGGCAGGCAGCTATGTCTTCATGGATGCGACCCGCCTGCCCATCGCCCCGGCCTTTGGCATAGCGTTGACCGTGTTATGCACCGTAATAAGCCGCACCGCCGACACGGCCGTGCTGGATTGCGGCAAGAAGGGGATCGGGGCTGATTTCACGTTGCCGCGGCTCAAGGGTTCCGGCCTGCCGGCGCGCGCTTGCGCGGAGGAACATTTGCTGTTCGACGTGGACGGCAACAGCCCGCTGGAAGTCGGAGACCGGGTGGAGGTGGTGTCGGGCTACTGCCCGATTACGGTTAACTCTCACGAAGTTTATCACGTGATTGAAGACGATCTGGTGGTCGATATCTGGCCCATCCTAGCCCGGGGTACCGGCTGTGGACCGTTTCGCCGCTTCATCCGCGGTCAGCCAAACGGATAGTTGGTGTTACGATGAGACGCTTGAGCCCATTTGAAATCTGGCACGGACGGGACAAGCCGCCTGGAAAATCGTCCCAGTTCGAAGCCGGGCCCGTGACGGCTCAATTCGCAGATGGCGACTTGCGACGTTTGCGGGTCGGCGGAATTGAAATCATACGCAGGATTTATGTGGCGGTGAGAGATCAGAATTGGCGCACCATCCCCGGCAAAATCTCCAACCTTGAGATTCAGGCGGGGCACAACCAATTTCAGGTTGGTTTCGACGTCCGCCATAAACAAATGGCCGTTGATTTTGCATGGCATGGCCAAATCGCGGGGACGCCGGAGGGTGCCATCACCTATTCCATGAAGGGTAAGGTCATCTCGAGCTTTCGTTATAACCGGATCGGTTTTTGCATCCTCCATCCGCCCACCACAACGGCCGGACAACCCTATCGCGGCCTGGCCAGCACCGGGCCCATCCGCGGGACCTTGCCGAAATTCATCGGACCGCAACGATTCGAGAACAGCACTTATATTCCGCTCTTCCCCGCTGTCCGGCAGCTTGCCCTGGACCTGGCCGGAGGGGCAACCATCCGATTGGATTTTGAAGGGGATTGGTTTGAGATGGAGGACCAGCGCAATTGGACTGACCACTCTTTCAAGACCTATTGCACTCCACTGGCGCTGCCTTTTCCAAGAACCGCGCAAAGGGGAAAGAAAATTGAGCAGAAAGTCACCCTCACCCTGGAAAAAAAGCCCGGGCGGATGCGCGATCCACGGCCGGAACTGTGCCTGTCCATCGGGACCGGCGGCAAGGGGAGGCTTCCCGAGTTGGGACTTGGGATGGCCAGCCATGGCCTTCCTTTGGCAACGCGGGAAGTCCATTGCCTGCGCCGGCTGCACTTGGATCATCTTCGCGTGGATCTTCGCCTCAGCAGCGGGGCGCGAGCGGCAGACCAACTTCGACAGGCGGCGGCGGCATCGCAACAACTCGGGTGCCGGCTCGAAGCCGCCCTTTTCCTGAACGGCGACGCAGTGGCTCAATTGGAGCGGCTGGCAGGCTGGATTCAACCTTCGTGGTCTTTCGCCCGATTCCTGGTCTTTCACGAGAACGAAGATGGCGCTGCCGACCGATGGATTCGCGCCGCCCGAGCCAGGCTGCAACCCCTGGCTCCCTCAACCGAATTCGCCGTCGGCTCCAACGCTTACTTTGCCGAACTGAACCGGAACCGTCCGGAAACGGCTGAGGTGGACGCGATCGTCTATCCCATCACCCCGCAGGTCCATGCTTTTGACGAAACCTCCATGATCGAGAATCTGGAAGCGCAGGCGGTGACGGTGCAATCGGCCCGTTCCTGGGCCGGGCGACGCCGGCTGGTGGCCAGTCCCGTGACGTTGAAGCCGCGGTTCAATGCCAACGCGACTGAACCTGAGGCTGCAAACGCCGCGCGTGAACTTCCGGCTTCAGTGGACCCGCGGCAAATGTCGCTGTTTGCCGCAGCCTGGACGCTCGGGAGTGTAAAATATCTCGCCGAGAGTGGCGCCAGCTCGGTGACTTATTACGAAACGACGGGCTGGCGCGGCGTGATGGAGACCGAGGCAGGCTCGCGCTTGCCGGCACGGTTCCCTTCGGCGCCCGGACTGATATTTCCGTTGTACCATCTGTTCTTTGATCTGGCGCAGTGGAAGTCCGCTGAGATTGTCACCTGCAGGTCAACGGATCCGCTGCGCGCGGTTGGACTGGCTTTCCGCAGGCCCCGGGGCTGTCATCTGCTGGCGGCCAATTTGACTGCGGAACACCAGATTATCAGGCTGGCATTACCTGGGGTTGGTGGCGCTTCCTGCCGGACTTTGGATGCGAGCAATGCCCCCGATGCAATGAAGAACCCGGAGTTTTTTGCGGCCGCGGCAAAAACCCGGCCACTGCGCCGGGACAAACCGACGCTGGAACTGGCACCGTATGCGATCAGCCTGGTTGACCTGACAACGAAATGAGGCCCAAGCGAATAGTTGGCAGCAGATTCGAACGGGCTTCACCCATCACTCCGGAAACGGAAAGTGAGACTCGCTGTTGAAACGAATCCTATGGCAGTTCATGTTGGCATTGGCACATTCCGTCGCTTTTCCGTGGCGGCGGGCAGCCTGCCTGCCGTAGAGCCGGGGCGTCCCGCCCGGCGGAAAAATACACTTGAACCCGAATTCCGAAACAGGAATGGGGAGCGCACGCGCCTCGCGTGCCGTTTTCCGTGCCATCGCGGAAAACCTCGCGCGCGCCAAAAAGTTCCGATGTTCCAAGCAACGCCGCACGCGAAAACGCTGGACGCGAGGCGCGTCCAGCCACACCCGGTCCGTCTGCGCTTCGCTTCGACGCGACCGCGCCGAAGCCGGAGGCGAAGGCGGGGGCGGGTGTGCTCCCCCAGCTTCGGATTTCGGGTTGAACCCACGGACCGCGCTGGAACATTTCAGAATCGCACAAACTTCCCATCGTTTTTTCCGGGCGGCGGGACGCCAGCCCTCCACGGCGGACGAGACGTCCGCCGCTACCATACCAGCGTGGTCGCTTTTCCAACGGAAGATTAAATCACAAAAATATGGCCTCTGATGACAACAAAATGGCGGCAAACCCCGTCGCCGGCACGCCGCACTTGCGGCGGGTTCTGACGCTCAAGGATTTGCTCGTCTATGGCATTATTGCGGTGACTCCCAGCGCGCCGGTGACGGTTTTCGGCCTGGCCTCGGTCATGTCGCGCGGCCATGTGTTGGACACGATCCTGCTCGGGATGTGCGCCATGGTCCTGACGGCCATCTGTTACGGACGCATGTCGGCCCTTTACCCATCGGCGGGATCGGCCTATACCTATGTCGGGCGCGGGATCAACCCGTTTCTCGGTTTCGTGGCGGGTTGGGCCATGCTGCTGGATTATCTTATCATTCCCCTGTTTTGCGTTATTTACGGCTCGGAGGCCGGCCAAAGGCTTTTCCCCCACATTCCCTATGCGGTCTGGGCGGCCTTCTTCGCCGGAGTCATCACTTTCCTGAATCTGATTGGCATCCGCTCCACCGCCCGCACGAACCTGACGCTGCTCTCGGTCATGGGAGCCGTGTTGATCGCATTTATTATTCTGGCGGTCCGCTTCCTGGTTTTGCATCACGGATGGGGCGGCCTTTTTTCGCTCAAGCCCTTCTATGATCCGGCCAACTTCGATTTGCACTCCCTCATCACCGCAACCTCGTTCGCGGCCCTGACTTATCTTGGTTTCGACGCCGTCACCACGCTGGCGGAAGACGCCAAAAACCCCCGCCGCGACATCATGCTTGCCACGGTGCTGGTCTGCGTTTTTACGGGGATTTTTGGAGGCCTGTTGGTCTACCTGGCGCAGCTTGCCTCGCCTGACTTTCACGCCTACAAGAATGTGGATACCGCCTTCATTGATGTGGCCCAGATGGTGGGGGTGACTGGCTGTTCAACGCGCTGGCCATCCTGCTGGTCCTCGCCAATCTCGGCGCCGGTCTCACCTCGCAAGTGGGAGC
>JBEKEJ010000012.1:0-25121 GCA_050013895.1 Verrucomicrobiota bacterium
CAAAGATTTGGAGTGCGGTGGCAGAGCGTAGCGGCGACACCGCTTTTCGCACGTCCACCAACCTCCGAAAGCGGCGTGGCTCCCGCTCTGCGGGATTCCCGCCGCAGTCCAAAGATTGCGGTTGCGGCGCAAGCCGCGTCAGCTTGATGGGTGTCCATTCGTGGTGGCATAAATGAAGCTGCTTTTCTCCGAACAAAATTCCGATTACGAGCACTACCAGTTTCCCTATGTGATCTGGGCCGTGCCGGAGGCGGGCGAAATGCCGTCGGACATTTTTGACGCCGGCTTCCTGCCGTCGTCGCGCGACCTCGACCGCTATTACCTGTGCCGGCAGGTGCGCGTGAACCTCGCGAAGTTCAAGCCATCGTCCGAGAACCGCCGGATCCGGCGCAAAGGCGCGGGCATCGAAGTGAAACTCGTGCCCCGCGACCAATACGATTACACGCCGGAACGCCGCCAGTTTTTCAAGACCTACGCGGACATCAAATTCGGCAAGGACGTGATGACGTTCGCGCGGCTCGACGCGCTGTTCGGTTCGCCGATCATCTCTCATCTGCTCGTGTTTACGGACGTGAAGACGGGTGCGGAAGTTGGCGTGGCGACACTTTACCTCGAAGGCCGGGAGCTGGCCTATTATTACTACGCGTTCTACGACCTGAATTATTACGCGCGCAATCTCGGCATGTTCATGATGACCTCGGCGGTGGTTTTGTTCGCCGAACGCGGCTGCAAGCAGCTCTACCTCGGCACGTGCTATTCGCGGACGGCGTTGTATAAAACGCAATTCGCCGGCGCGGAATTTTTCAACGGGTTCCGCTGGTCGGATGACCTGGACGAACTGAAATTCATCATCCGGCGCGACAACCGGGAGCTGGACCAGCACCTGCTCGAAACGGAGGAATACCGCGACGAATTCTACCAGGGCGACCTCGGCAAAATCACCGGGGCCAGCGCCTTTCGGATCAAGATGAAGTGAGCCGTCTCAGCGAGCGGCCGCTGCCGGCGAGGTTTTCCCCGGGGGTTCAGCCGGTGCGCGTTCGAATTGGCCGCATCCGAATTTGAGCGAATGGAGCGCGGAGCACTGGTCCGCGAGTTCCTGAATCCGCCTTAACGCGCGGAGCAACGCTGTGCGCTCCGGCAAGCGAAGACGCCAACTTCGAATTTACCCGAAAACCGAAGTTGGGCGTGTGAGAAGGGTGGTAGAGACAGCGCGCTGCGCTGTCTCCGCCCGCGTCCAGCGGGCGGAACGAATTGTGCGAGGGTGGACACGCAGCTCGGGTCGGTTCCGCGCCTGAACGGCGCGGTGACGGCGCAGCGGAGGCTGTCTCAAAACAATTTCTCGTCGGAGGGGCGAGTTACACGAGCCCCCATTTTCAGCGGCATTCGCTCAGTCAGGGGCTCGTATAACTCGCCCCTCCGATACTTTTGAGACAATCTCAGCGCACCATCCCTACCAATTTCGTTTTTTGGGATTTCCACATCACTGCGGCTGCGGTAACCGCGCGTCCCCATTCGTGCAACCACACTGCCACCGATTCATCGCGCCACGAGTGCTTGCGAAATGAAGAACTTTTTCACCGGACCCCGGGAATCCTCCCGTCACATTTTGGTTACGCACCCGGTGGAGATGTCACCTGCCTGAAACATTGCGCGCAAAGGCCTTTTGTGGCGCGGCGGCCCGGACTTTTAAGACGGCAACCCGCCCGTCACGAAACTGAGTGCGGCTGGCTGATTTCTGGAGGTTGGCGGGCCGAAGAACCCATAGGATGGTTTCACGGTAAAAACGGAGAGCTCTAAAAAATTACGTTCAAAAAATAAAAAGGTGAAATTTTATGTTAAACAAAAAAACAGGATTGATTGCTTTGCTTGTGGGTTTCGCGGCCGGTGAAATCATGGCCGGCGATTTCAGCACTTCCAGCAGTTACAACGTTGGCGATGTGCTGGTCTGCTTCCGACAGGGCGGGAACGATCTGGTGGTGGACGCGGGGCCGATTTCCACTTACACCGGCGGATCCCCCAATCAACGGATACCCATCACCCTATACACCGGCACCCAACTGTCCCGCCTCGGCACCAATAGCGTCAGTTGGTCGGCGTTCGCCTGGTTGAGCGACAACACGCTCTTTATGACGAGGGCCAGAAGTTCCTTGAACGTACAGACTGCCCCGTGGCTGGAGTATATCGGCAGCGCCCAGGCGGGCACCATCGGACAAACAGTGACCATACCGAAGGGTGCTTATGATGAATATGGTCTTAATCATGTATATCCTGAGAGCACTGCCACCGCCGTGGTCGAGGAGGACGGCAGTTCGGGCAACCCCAATTACGGCATAGGCGCCGCCAGTTATCACGAGGCGCTGGCCGGCGAGTATGGCACTTACAACAACTTTGACGGCAAGTTTCAGGGCAACCCGGAAAATACCACGTTGTCCACGTTCACCGCTTCGGGCCGGGTGGTGCGCTCCGATTTTTATCAGTTGACTCCCGCCAGCGGTTATCCGGCCGGCACGTGGCTGGGCTACTTTGAGTTGTCCACCAACGGCGCGATGACGTTTGTGTCGAAACCGAGCACGACCCCGTCAATCATCTCCATCAGCCGTGCGGGCAACACGTCAACCATCACTTACACCGCCGGCGTTTACGGCACATATACCCTGCACGGAACCAACAATATAGCAGCACCGGTCTCCACCTGGCCGGCGATTGCCACTCTGGCGAGCGGTGACACAGCAACCCACACGGTAATGGATACAACCACGGACAGCGCCAGATTTTACATCATCTCCGCCCAATAACCAGCCAACTCAAACCAACCACGGATTTACCAAACAATATCAACCAAACAAAAACCAATCATATGAAAAAAACGCTCCTCATAACCCTGGCGCTCGGACTCGCGGGCGCTCCGTCGCTCGTGGCCGGCAACATTGATGTGTATATCACCGGTTCCACGGCCTTCCGCGCAAACGTCTATACCGCCTGCTCAAAACTCTTCTCCAACGCGCCATCCATTTTCTACGGTGATGCGGCGCACGGTGGCGACGCGAACTTCAATTCCAAAACGGCCTCCTGGGCCATGACCGGACTCCCGACCAACACCATCACGGCCTTTGCCGGGAATACGCTGACGATTCACGGCCTCTTTACCGGCTCGATTCAGGGCTTGCAGACGGCCGAACAGGGGACCCTGCTCACCTTCGCCGCGGCGAGCGGGGCCAACGGCGGGGCTGCCAATGCTTATGTGACCAACGCCCCCACCATTGGGTTCTCCGATGCGTCCGGCGTCGTTAGTCCTTACGCGGCAACGGGCAATTTTCTTGAGGAAAACGTGTGCATCCAGCCATTCGTCATGACCAAATCAGCCGCCAACGGCGGCCCCGTGACCAATATCAACAACGTCACCTGGGAACAGCTTGAATACGGCATCCCGGCCGGGCGCATTCCGCTCTCCGCCTGGACGGCAAAGATCGCAGACACCAACAAGTTTATTTATCTGGTGGAACGCACCGCGGACTCCGGCACCCGCCGCACTGAAACCCAGGGGGCGTATTATTCCTACGGTGACACGGTCGGCGTCTATATTTATGACTACACCAACAATTTCTTTTATCCCGCCACCAACAGTCCCGACAGCACCGCTTCGCGCGGCGCCTTTCCCAACACGGTGGTCGGCCCAGCGGGTCTTAACAATGCCAACCTCAACTGGGGACCCGGGTATGTTGGCGGCGGCGACATTGCGACTTCGCTCGGCAATCCCAGCATCAACAACCAGGCCATTGCCTATCTGTCCATTGGCGACGCCAGGACCATTGTCAACGTCGCTGGCAGCAACTGGACGCAAGTTGTGGCCTACAACGGCCTGTGGCCGACGGCCGCTGGTCCGGGCATTTACGGCAACACCGGCACCAATGACTTTTCGCCCATCACCCTGGGCTACTATCCGTTGTGGGGCGTTGAAGTCCTGGTTCATCCCGAGAATCCCGCCACCCCTGGCGCCACGATTTCGGGCCAGAACCTAACCTATGGCCAGTTGGGCGATCAGACCACGCCCGGCTCCTTCATGGGCATTTTCAACGCCCAAAGCTATCTCAACGGCGGTGTGCTGACTCCCGGCAGTGTCGAAAACGAAATCGAGTTGAGCAAAACCGGAAGCCCTGGAGCCACTGCCATCCGTCTTTCCGACATGTCCAATGAGCGCCCGGCGGTCGGCGGAACGATCTTCCCGCCGTTTGAATGATATTGCCGACAGAATTGCGCCTTGAGGTTTAAGGCGTTGACGCAAATGACCGGTGCGGATTCGTCCGCGCCGGTCATTCTTTTTGGCGCATGCTGCCAGCGGCAGATTACGGACGTTCTGGGGAGAGGCATTTCAAGCTTTACAGTCGTCCCGCCTCACGGCAGCCACGCCGCGCGCCAGAATTGCGCGCCCGAGATGATCGGGTTCGTGATGTCGAGCACATTGCCTGTCAGAGTGTTGGTGGCGACCGATGTCCAGTCGGAGAGGTCGGTGGAGGTTTGCAGCACGTAGGGAACGCCGGGTTGACCGGCCAGTTGGAGAACGACTTGACCGGCGCTGGATGGCGGCAAAACCGAGAGCAAAGGGGTTGACGCGAAAGCAAAGACGGTGATGGAGTAGGGCGCGAGGGTGTAGTTGAAGTTCGTCCTGACGCTGCAAGAATTGGTCGCGATGTCGCACGCCGAGTTGTTGGCGGCCTGGGCCGCGTTGTCCTGGGGCATCCCGTAGGAGTAAACCGTGGCCGTCCCGCCGGGCAGGTAATTGGTCAGCACTATGTTTGCCAGGTAGTTGGAAGTGGGGCTCTTGTTGATGGCCATCAGGGTCAGGGATCCGTTGGTCCGCAGCGCCGCGTAGGCGGAAACCAGCGCGTTATCGCACGAGGCGTTCAGCACCGTGTCGCCGGCGCGGATGAAGTGGGAGATCAGCTCGGCGGCGAAATACGGCGGATAACGGTTGGTCAACGCGAGCCCCAGGTTTTCGTACCACATCACGCCGAGATCGCCGTACATCCGCCAGCCGTAGAGATTGTCGTTCAAGTCTCCGGTGATGAACGGCGGCGTGCCGGCGTGCAGGTCAAACCAGACGCGTGCATTAAACTCCGTCTGTATCAATTGGCCCAGGCTGTTGGCGTAATACAGGCCGTTGACCAGGCTGACGGATTGCTTGCCTGGGGTGCCGGCATCGCAGTTGTTTTCAGTGACGAGCAACTCGATGTTCGTGCCGCCCGGACCGAAGAAGTCCGTGATCTGCCCGCGCAAATCCGCCGCGTCACCAGCCCAGTTGGCCTTCGCCAGGAGCGTCTGATCGTTGTCTCCTGAAAACGGGTAGTTCTGGGGATAATAATGGTAGATGGCGAAGTCGGGCGTCACGCCCAGTCGGCTCAAGGTGCTCAGCACAACGGGGAACCAGCCGTAATATACCACGCCGGTGACGAGATTGGTGGCCGGGTGGTTGGTGTAGCCGTTGGAGTCGGCGGTTGGATCCTTGTGGGCAACGACGCCGATCTTGATGGTGGGATCCACGGCCTTCATCTGTTGCGCGTAATCCGCGACGCGCGTGGCGTAGGTATAGGGATCGTGCGGGTAAGTGTTGCTATCGGTTTCATACGTGCCATAGCATTCGTTGCCGATCTCCCAATACTTGAACCCCCAATGATTGGTCACGTTAGCGTATGCGACCCACCCCGCCGCCTCGGCGGCCGTGCCGCTGCCGTAATTGGCGATAATGATGACATTGGCGCCTATGTTGGTGGCGACTGCAGCGAAACTGGTAACGGAGTTTTTCCCTTGATAGGTGCGGGAGTTGTTAGTTGTGTTGAGATACCAATGATAATGATCGGCATCTGAACCGCCGGGAAAGCGCAGCGTCTGCCAGCCGGCCTTGGTGAGTTCGGGAACGGTATCCTGAAGGTTAAAATCGGTGTCCCAATCGCCCGTGTTGATGCCAAACCAACGCCCGTCGGCGGTGCGGACGGCGTTGCGGGCGTTAATGCTGATGGTCGGGTTGGCTTGGACGGCCCCGGCGCTTGCGGTGAAGATCAAACAGGCCAGACCAGCCTGGAACCATCGCTTCTTTAGAGGTGTTTTTAGAAGGGAACCGCCCATTTTCATAGGCGCGAATGTGTGAAGCGATTTGAACAACACAAATACTAAACTGATTTTACCGCAAAGTCAATGTAAATATGGCTGAAGTTGCGTATCCGGCCGGTGCGGGCACGCAACGGTCATGGCGCAGAAGTTGAAAACGGGAATCAGCATTCCCATCACAAATATTTTTCCGGGGCCATTCCAGGGCCGGAATTCGGGTTGTCACAGAATTGTCCCAGTTCCGCCATGTGATTGTCACAATCCGCCGTCACCCTGAAGCTCAATGACGGTTGAGCGACATCTCATTTTGCAGGAGCTGACCTTGCCGCCGTCGGCCGAATGGATTCCACGCAATCAGGGATGGCTGGTGGCGCGCGTGGCTGAAGGGACGGGCTACTGGTTGCAACCTGGCGCAGAAACCCGGCAACTGGCCGTCGGCGACGGCTTGATTGCCCTGCGGAACGCGAACGGCGTCGTTCGCGCCAGCCAGCTTGGTCCGCTGAAATTGCAATTTTTCATCGTCCAACCGCAGTATCTCAATGGCCTGCTCACCGTGACGGAATGGCATCAACTGGAAGTCGCCCCCAAAAAGCCTTCGCCGCCGGTCACTCTTTTCGCCGCCAGCGAACCGCTGGGGCAGAAATTCACGCGCCTGGCCGAGTCCCGCCCGGCGGGACACACGGAGCGGCTGCCCATGCGTTGCGCGTTGCTTCAACTGTGGGCCGGCGCCGTCACCGGCTGGCTCGCGTCGCCGGTTCCGGTTTCCCCTGGCGGCAACAAACTCCGCGATCATTTCCGGGAATTGGTCGGCCAGATGACCGAGGCCGAACTTTCCGAGTGTTCGTTGACCGACCTGTCCCGGCAGCTTCATTGCAGCGAACGCCATTTCAGCCGCCTGTTCCGCGGGGAATTCGGCGTGCCCTTCCGGGCGCGGCAGATTGAACTGCGTCTCCAGCGCGCGCGGCAACTGCTCGCCGACTCGAACGCCAAAATCATCAGTGTGGCCTACGACAGCGGCTACCGGCACCTCGGCCTGTTCAACGCCATGTTCAAAAAACGTTTCGGCGTTACACCCAGCGAATGGCGCCGGCAAAATCTCGAAAGAAAAATTCCCGCCCAGCCGCGCCGCCGCCTCTCGCGTTTGGCGGCGCGCGCCGCCGTCTGGCTCGCAATGCTCGGCCTGGTCTGCTCCCTCCCTGCCTCTGCCCAAACCAATTCATCGTTCGATGACGCCGCGGCGATGGCCAGGGCGCGCGCCGCCTTGTTCCAGAAAATGGCCGAGCTGGACGCGCAGGAGCGGCAGGCGGCCCATCCGCGGACGATTTCCATCCCGCGGGGCGGGACCGGCCCCAAATTCGACGTGGAAAAGTATCTCGTCATGGGAAATTCCATTCTGCCTCCGGCGGCCATCGGCGAAGTTTTCACGAATGTTCCCGATGCGTTTGGGACGAACGTCACTTTTGACGGGATTCGTGCGGCGTTGACGGACCTGCAAATGGCCTATCGCGAGCGCGGCTTCGTGACCGTGTCCGTCGGGCTGCCCCAACAAAAGCTCACCAACGGGACCGTGAAGGTGCAGGTGACCGAAGGCCGGCTGGCCGGCATCAACGTCACCGGCAACCGCTATTTCAGCGACCAAAACGTGATGCGCGCGCTGCCGAATCTGCACACGAACATGCTGCTCAACTCGCACGTTCTCCAGCGCGAACTGGACATGGCCAATGCCAGCCGCGACCGGCAGATTTATCCCGTCATCGGCCCCGGCCCCGAGCCGGGCACCAGCGAACTGACGCTCAAGGTCAAGGACCGCCTGCCGCTGCATTCTCGCCTGGAAGTGAACAACACGCACACGCCCAACACACCCGACCTGCGCGCCAACTTCAATGCCCAATACGACAACCTTTGGAACCTCGAACACCAAATCGGCCTGCAATACAGTTTTTCCTTCAACGATTATAGAAACACCCGGAACTATTGGTTCAGCCCCTTCGACGACCCGCTTATTGCCAATTACAGCGGTTACTATCGGATACCTCTGGGCCGTGCGGCTTCGGCACAGGAGCAGATTGACGCGAACCCGGGCCGGTTCGGCTACAACGAGGTGACGCATCAGTTCAACCTCCCGCCCGCCACCGGCCGCCCGGAACTGACGTTCTACGCCAGCCGTTCGGTTTCCGACTCCGGTGTGCAGCGCGGTTCAAGGAACTTTTTGGTGGACACCCTGGCCACGAATAATGGGACGGTCTTTCATCCGCTCTCGATCGCAACCAACAGTGCCGGACAAAACATCATCTTGAACGAAGACCTCGGCTTGAAGCTGTCCGTGCCGCTGCCGCAAATCGGAAATGTTTCCGCCGCTCTCTCCGCGGGCGCGGATTTCAAACGTTATCGGCAAACCAGCTACAACACGAATGAAAACTTATTTGAAATTCAATATTACGATCAGCAGGGAAACCTGCACATTGAAAACACGGCTGTCCCACAACCAGAGCCAATCAGCTATACCACCTTGGACTATTTGCCTTTTAATGTCGGGTTGAATGGCTCGATGCAGGACAGTTTGGGAACAACATTTTTTAACGCGCAGGCGAACTTCAATGTGTTGCCGTTTTTTTCCGGCAACAACGATTTTGCCAAAGCCATCGGCACAACCAATGCGGCGCATGCCCATTATATAGCCGTGCAACTGGGTGCCGACCGGGTGCAAATGATTTACCACGATTGGTCGGTTAAACTTCATGCAGATGGTCAATGGGCCAACACCCGCTTGTTCAGCAACGAACAATATGCCATGGGCGGCACCGCCGGCGTGCGCGGATACTCAGATGGACAGGCTTATGGTGACACTGGCTGGCGCGTTTCCATCGAACCACAAACACCGTTGATCAACATTGGCATGGTCGGCAACGAAGGCCATGAAGAACCATGCTGGTTGCGCAGTTCAGTGTTCATGGATTACGGCCAGGTTCATGCTTTGGATGGGGCCTATTTCGCCGAATTTGCTTCACTGCATGGGCTGCCGCTTGGATCAATTCCGAACAATCCCAGTCGGTTAAGTTTTTGCGGCGCCGGTTGGAATCTTACTGCCAACATTGGCAGCCACTTGGACGCAAGACTCACATTGGCATTTCCGCTTATTGATCCGGCTGGGAGGCCGGGGTTCCGGCCCGGGCGGAATATGCAGATTTACTTTGGCGTCGGCGCCCAATTCTGAAAGGAAATGAATTCTCAATTGTCACCGATTTGTAACGTGCCGCCCCGCGCGGGCAGCCTAAAATTGGAAGAAGTCACGGGACGGCATTTATGAAAATCCGGCGTTATGACTTTTTGCTTTGGCGCGCGCTGACCGGCTTCTGGCTGCTGGGTTTGGGCTGGCAGTCGCTGGCCAACCCGACGGGCATGACGGTCCAGAGCGGTTCCGCCACCGTCGCCGCCAATGGCTCGCGCCTCGCCATCACCACGTCGCCGCTGGCGGTGCTGAACTGGCAGAGCTTCAACATCGGCGCCGGCGAAACCACCATTTTCAACCAGCCCTCCGTTTCATCCGTCGTGGTCAACAACATTCACGACGCCAATGCCTCGCAAATTTACGGCAGCCTGCAGGCCAACGGCATGGTGGTGCTGATGAATAAAAATGGGTTTTATTTCGGGCCGAACTCATTCATCCAGACCGCTGGCCTCATCGTGTCCACGGCGAACTGCATCCCGCCGCAAAACAGCGGCGGCTCCTGGGAGTTCAACGGCCCGCCGCCGCTGGCCAGCATCGTGAATTACGGACAAATCCAGATCGGCAATGGCGGTTCCGCCTTTCTCATCGCCGACCAGGTCGAAAATCACGGCGACATTGAAGCGCCCGGCGGCACCGTCGGCCTCGCCTCAGGCCAGACCGTGCTGTTAAGCGAACGCCCCGATGGCCGCGGCATGAGCATGCAAGTCACGCTGCCCAAAGGCTCCGTGAACAACTACGGCACGATTGTCGCCGATGGCGGAACAATTGCGATGAACGCCAAGGTCGTGAACCAGAACGGATTCGTCCAGGCCAATTCGGTCAGCGACCGGAACGGCGTCATTGAACTCGTTGCCTCCGACCAGCTTAATCTGGGCGCCGGTTCTCAAATTCTCGCCAGGGGCGATGATTCGGCTGGCGGCAGTTCCGGCGGCAGCGTGACGGTGCGGTCAGGCAATAATTTCAGCGACGACGTTGGCAGCCGAATTGACGTGAGCGGCGGTTCGCAGGGCGGCAATGGCGGCGGCGTCGAAATCAGCGCGCCGAACATTTCATCGCTGAATTCAAGCCTGGCCGCCGGTGCGCAAGCGGGTTGGAACGGCGGGGAACTTTTCCTCGACCCGGTGGACATTGTGCTGGGCGCGTCGAGCGCGAATGGTATGGTGAACGTCAACTCGGCCTTTTCCGGCTTTGCCCAAATCCTGTTGCAGGCCTCGGGCGACATCACGCTCAATGCAAATACGGCGTGGAATTTGACCGCAAGCAGCGGTCAAAACAGCGGACAATTGACCCTGGAGGCGGGCAATAACATCATTTTTCAGAACGGTTCTTCAATCGCCGACGGCAACAACTGGTCGGTGAACCTTGCCGCCGGATATGATTTCGTCAACAACATCATCCAGCCTGGCATTGGCAGCATCTACCTGAACGGCGGACCGGGAATGGCCGGCGGCGGTTCAATCCAAACGGCCAACGGCGGCGTCTCGTTGGCGGCGGGACAGGACATCACAATCGGTTCCGGATACGTGATCACGAAAGGGAGCGGCAGCATCTACGCCCATGCGCTGGCGGGCAGCATTGACACCGGCTCGGACGCCCAAGGCTATCATTTTGTCAACAACGCGGCTTCCCTCGGCGCGGCTTATAATTTGAACAATGGTCTGGGCGGCATCAGCACGGCGGGGTCGGGCAGTGTGACCCTCGTTGCGGGCGGCAATGTGACGAGTGTGTTGCCCGGCAAAGGCGCCTTTTATTACGACGGCAATCAGGCAACACCCAATAATGGCAATGATTATCTCACGGCGGGGTCGGGCGCTTATGGCTCCGGCAATGTGACCATCGTGGCGGGCGGCAACGTGACCGGCCATTATCTTCTGGCCAACGGCGCCGGCAAAATAATCGCCGGCGCGGAAATGGGCGCCAGTGGCAATCCCATCATGGACGCATCCGGAAATTATGTGCTGGGCGCCTCCGGCAGCGCCGGGACGGATTTATCGTTTGGCGGTCTGGCGCTGAGCTTGGTCACGGGCGGCTGGAATGTGGCCGCGGCGCAGAACATCCTGCTTCAGGAAGTCAGGAATCCCAATGGCGATTTTAACGCCAGCGGCGCTTTCAGCCATTACTTCAATTATGCGCCTCGCGACTACGTCAATTTGTCCGCGGGCAACCTCGTGCAGTTGGGCGCGTCTTCCTCCTTGCTGCCGCGTTTGTCCGGTGGCGGCAATAACAGCGTGCCCGTCATCTATCCCTCCATCCTGAATATCGCGGCGGGTGTCGGGGGGGTCATACTGGGGTCGCCGGGTTCTCCCACCAGCCTTTCCCTTTTCCCTTCGCCGCAAGGCGGACTGACCCTCGACACCACCGGTTCACTCGTCAGCGCGCTTAACTCGGTTGGCGGCGCCCCCCAGCTTTTCAACCTGGTCGTTTCGGACGCCGGTCATAACCAATACACCACGGCCGCCAATTTTGGCGCAGGCGATCATTCGGCTTCCCCGATCCATCTCAACAACCCAACGCCCATTGATTTGGACATTGCCGGCGACATGGACCTGGTCAATCTCGTGGTTCCCGAAGCAGCGCAAATCAACGTGGGCGGCAATATGGTCAACTGCGGTTTTCAGGGAATGAACCTGTCCCCGGCCCCCGGATTCCAGGTTCAGATACAGGAAGCCGATGGCAGCGCGCGCTTGGTTGCGGTTGACCCGGGCGTTACCAGCATCAATGTGGCCGGTGACATCATCAACCGGAGCATTTTCACGGATCTTTCAGGCGTCACCGCCGCTCAAGCCGCCAACTTGTTCTACCTTTCCGAAGCCGTGGCCAACCCGCTCTCGGAGGCGACGCTGGCCGGGAATTTTTATTACGATCCTGCGACTGAAACACTGACATACCGAAACATCGCCGGGACTACTCTCCTCAATGTCCTGAACCTGTTGAACAATTTGACGGTTCAACAATTCGTCAATGGCGTTCCTCAATGGGAAGATACTCCATCCGCCGGGGGACCTCCGCCGTATGATACCATACCGCTGCCGGCCCCCAACACCGTCTCCGTCCTGGGCAACCCAGCGACACCGGGCACCGTTGCGTATGCGCTGCTGGCGCAATACAACGCCCTGGGCGCGATTCCCAACAACGCCAGCACCTACGGTTACACCATTGGCGGCGGTGGAGAATTTGACATTACGGCGCGCACCATGGACCTGGGGACCTCCGCCGGGATCCAATCCGAGGGCGTGGCGTTTTACTCGTTGCGCGGCGGCTATCCGCTCGCCGGTTTGTTCGGCAACGGAGGCGTGTTCAACCGCGGGGCCGACATCAACCTGACCACCACCGGAAACCATTCCGCCGACAGAAACGCGAACGGCGATCTCATCGGTGATCTGGACATGTATTCCAGTTCCATCGCCTCCCTGAACGGCGGCGACATCTCCATCAACACCGGCAGCGATGTCAATGCCGGCTCGTCGGTTCTGAATGTCAGTGGCTTTGGCGCCACGGGCATTTACTCGGCGAGCCAGGGCGATGTGTCCGTCATCGCCGGCGGCGACATCAACGTCAACGGCTCGCGCATTGCAACCTATGACGGCGGAAACCTGACCGTTGAATCGTTGAATGGCAGCATCAACGCCGGCACGGGCGCCTCCTCGCCCGTGGGTGTGACGGGTTACTACGAGGATCCCGGCACGCACGCGGTTTATTTCACCAGCCCACAAATCCCGTTCAGCGGCATTGTGGCGATGACGTTTCCGCCTCGCGATGCCGCGTATCCGGCGCCCGATGCGTCACCAGGCAATATTTTGGTCGAAGCCCCCAACGGCGATATCACCGCCAACGTGTCCGGCATCCTGCAGATTCCGCTGAACAAATTGAATTACCCGGATGCCGACGTCACGGTGCTGGCGGGATACGAACTGCGCGACAATATGGGCAATCCCGTGAATGCCGGGGACCTGGCGGACGGGACGCCGGCTTTGGTTTCCGCGGACAGAGACATCAACGCCACCGGATCCGGCATTATCGCCAGCAATGCGAAACTGGATGCCAGCGGCAACGTCAACGGCCTCATCTTTGCCCGCAACAACATCGACATCAACGCGCAGCAAAACGTCAATGTCACCGCGCTCGGGGCGGGCAACGTCAACGTCAATTCTTCCGGCGGCACGATTTCCGGCACGCTGATTGGCGTGGGCGGGGTCAACGCCAGCGGCAGCAGCATTGATGCCTCGCTGGTTTCGGCCAATGTCAGCGGCGCGACCAGCGGCCAGAGCGGTTTGGGGCAGGGCACCGCCGCCAATGCCACCGCCCAGGCCGCCTCCAGCGACGATGCCAGCAAAGCGGTGGCTTCGTCCGATCAAAGCGACGACGACGACAAGAAAAAGAAGAAGGAAGTCGCCCTCGCGCAAAAAACCGGCCGCGTCACCGTGATTTTGCCGGCCAGCAGTTCGCCGCCCAGTTCGTCCCAAAAACAAACCGCCACTCAACCCTTATAACCATCATGTTTGTTCATCCCCTGTTTGCCGCCAATGCCGCGGTGTACGCCATCCAAAACGCCACCGTCGAAGGCAAGATCACCGTCATCGCGCTGCTGGTCCTGTCGCTGTTCAGTTGGACGATCATCATCACCAAGTTCCGCCAGTTGTCCATCGCGCGGAGAGCGACCAGGAAGTTCTTTGCCGCCTACAATTCCACGCGCGATCCGCTGGACATCCAGCGCAAGGGCGAGGAATTCGACGGCGCGCCCGCCTACCAGCTCTACATCCGCGGCGCGGATGAACTGGCGTATCAACTGAAAAACAATCCGGTGCCGCTCCAATCCGTCCGGGTGCTAAACCCGGTGGATGGCGCGGAACATGGCAACACCGACTATCTCGCCAAATCCACAACGGTCAAAATCAGCATGTCATCGTTCGAGGCGGTAAAAGTGATCCTCGAAGAGGCCGCCGGCGGGGAGGCGATGGCCTTGGAGAAAGGCATGATCGTGCTGTCCACGGCGGTGGCGGGCGGCCCGTTCATCGGCTTGCTCGGCACGGTCTGGGGCGTCATGTCCACGTTCGCGGGCATTGCCGAAAGCAAGGCCGCCACCCTCACGGCGATGGCGCCCGGCGTGGCCGCCGCGCTGGTCGCCACCGTCACCGGCTTGCTGGTGGCCATTCCGGCCATGTTCGCCTACAACTTCATGGTCACCACCATCCGCCATCTCACCCAGGAATTGGACGGGTTTGCCAGCCGTTATGCCAACCAGATCGAACACGTCTATGTGGACCATCGCCCGCTGGCCGAGGAAATCCGGGACGCCAACGAAGTTCTGGCCGGGCGCATCGTCGGCGCGCTCAAGAGCAGCGAAGTTCCCGCGCTGGTTGAATCATGAAAAAATGTTCCAAGTCCGCGCATGAGTCGTTGACGCAGTTGAACATCACCCCGCTGCTGGACCTGGCGTTCGTGCTGCTGGTCATCTTCATCATCACCACCATCCCGCCGGTCACCGATCTGGATTTGAAACTGCCCACCGCCGCCAAACATCTCAAAGACCCGCCTCGCAAGGCCAATTACATCACCGTTCAGGCTGACGGCGCGATGTATTTGAACAAGGCGAAAATCGCCGATGCCTCCGATATGCTCGAGACCCTCATCGGCCTGCGCACCGACGACCCGGACTTGAACATCATCATCCGCGGCGACAGCCAGACCAAATATCGGCAAATCCGCGCCGTGCTCGATGTTTGCCAGCAGGCCAACGTGCCCAAGGTGGATCTGGCCACCGAAACCCTGAAATGAAATTCTAAAGGCTGAAGGCTAAAAGCTAAAGTTTATGAACAGATTTCTCGTCCCGGTCAAGTTTCAGCCATTAGCCTTCGGCCTTCAGCCTTGATAAAAAATGCTGCCGCACACCCAGCCGCGCAAAAAGCGCAACTCGTCGAAGGTGAACCTGATGATCTCGTTCGCCTTCCACGCGTTGATCGTGGTGACGGCGCTCTATTTCGCCGCGCGCGGGGGATTGCTGGGCAAACAGATCCAGAAAATATCGGTGGAGATGATCAAGGAAAAGCCGCCCGAGAAACCCAAGACGCCGGAAAAGCCGAAGCCCGAACCGCCCAAGGTCGAGCAACCTAAAATCGTGGCCACGCCCAAGGCCGAGCCGCCCAAGGAAGCACCGCCCGCCGCGGCCGCGCCCCCAACCGTCGCGCCGCCGGCCGCCGAACTGCCGTCCTTTGTCTTCGAAGGCGGCAAGACGGTGGAAACCAGTTCCGATCCCGTGCAGCTTTACAAGGGCGCGGTCGAATACGCCCTGCGCTCAAAATGGAACCGCCCCGACAATCTCAAGGACGAAGCTTACGTCGCCGAGGTTCAGCTCTCCGTTGGCCGCGACGGAGCGCTCCGCGATCCGGTCTGGGAAAAGGAGTCCGGGAACCGGCTTTGGGACGACTCGGTGCGCCGTGCCTTGGCGGCGGTGGCGCGCATGGACCATCCGCCGCCCACCAATTTTCCGCCGCACATCGTGGTGCGTTTCGACGTGCAGGAGGAAACCGAACCCATACTGCAATGATGGCAAAATTTAACTCGAACTCCGAAACGGATGGGGAGCGCACCCGCCCCGGGTGCGGTTTTCCGCGCCCTTCCGCGGTGCGCCAAAGCGCGCCAGCGCGACGGCGGCGCGGAAAACATCGGACGCAGCGAAATATCCCGAACTCCGGTGTCCGTCACGCGCGCAAGAGGCTGGACGCGAGGCGCGTCCAGCAACACCCGAGGCGGGTGTGCTCCCCAACTTCGGATTTCGGGTTTTACCGCGAAATACACGAACCACGCGAAAGCAAAGGCACATTTTCGTCTGGAAAAGCGTTTCGTGTCATTTCGTGTGTTTCGTGGTTTCCAGAATAGTCTGTATGAAGAAGACTTCGCAAAGCCATCACAGTTCGCTCAGCGAATTGAACATCACGCCGCTGCTGGACCTGGTGTTTGTGCTCCTGGTCATCTTCATCATCACGACGCCGCAGATGATGAACAATCTGGAGATGACATTGCCGTCGGGCAAACCGCCGCCCATGACCAACCAGCCCAAGCCCAAAATCAACCACATCGTGGTGGACGCGAACGGGCAGACGTTTTTGAACGATGAGTCCGTCACCATCCCGGCGCTCAAGGACAAGCTGCAGCAATTGCAATCCGACAATCCAGACCTGAGCGTGGTGGTCAAGGGCGCCGATGACGTGGATTATCAGAACATGATCTACGTGCTGGATGTCCTCCGGCAGTTGGACATTACGAAAGTCGGCCTGGCGACGGAAACCGGCGCGGCGCCCTGACCCGAAGTGTCAAAGATGGAGCTGCTGTCGTCCCGCTTGGCGGGACGGCGACCCTTGGTGGTGGTGCAAAGGGCGGTTTTCGGGTTTGCAATTCCGGGCTTATTTTTCGTTGATTCAAACGCCTTTTCGGCGCCCAATGTCCCCGGCATGAAGCCCTTCTTTCCGCATCCCGCCGGTTTTGTTGCGGCAATGGTTTTTCTCGCCGCCAGTTTTCAACTGCGCGCACAGCAGCACGTGCCAGATATTCTTGAAAATCGGTTCAGGACAAATACGTGGCCGCAAATTGTAACACTGCCTGGTTCTCCCCAGCCGGAGGTTCATTCCGAACGATTGGAAGGCGCGCTCATCATGCCGCTTTCACCGGAGATGACTCCGCGCGCGGTTCTCAAGGCGATGCAGCGCGTGGCGGACTGGCAACTGGCGCATCCGTCGGCGCACCGGCCGACCGACTGGACGCAGGGGGCCGGTGACGCCGGCATGATGGCGCTGGCGGGAATTTCCGGAGATCCGGAATATCGCGACGCGATGTTCGCCATGGGCGAGACGAATGGCTGGCGGCCCGGCCCGCGGATGTATCACGCCGACGACCAATGCGTCGGGCAGACCTACGCGGAACTCTATCTGCTTTACCGCGACCCGAAAATGATTGCGCCCATGCGCGAGCGATTTGACGCCATCCTGGCGCATCCGTCCGCCGTGACGAACCTCGATTTCAGTCAGCCGCGCGGCAGGGCGGCGGAACTCTGGTCGTGGTGCGACGCGCTGTTCATGGCCCCGCCGGCGTGGCTGCGCCTTTACGCCGCGACGGATGACGAGCGGTTCCTGAATTTCGCCGTGACCAACTGGTGGCGCACGACGGACTATCTTTACGATCAGGACGAACACCTGTTCTTCCGCGACAGCACCTATTTTCAAAAGCGCGAGGCTAACGGCAAAAAAGTTTTCTGGAGCCGCGGCAACGGCTGGGTGATGGCCGGCCTCGTCCGCGTGCTGCAATACCTGCCGATGAACCATCCCGACCGCCCGCGCTTCGAACATTTGTTTGCGGACATGGCGGAAAGAATCCTGGCGTGCCAGCAATCCGACGGCCTCTGGCGCGCGAGCCTGCTCGACCCGGCCAGTTATCCGGCCAGGGAAACCAGCGGTTCCGGTTTCTTCACCTACGCGCTCGCGTGGGGCATGAATCAGGGCCTGCTCGACCGCGCGAAATTCGAGCCGGCGGTCCGCAAGGCCTGGACGGCGCTCGTCGGCTGCGTGGCTGCTGACGGAAAACTGACGCACGTCCAACCCATCGGGGCCGACCCGAAGAAATTCGCGGATGATTCAACGGAAGTTTACGGCGTCGGCGCATTTTTGCTCGCGGGCAGCGAGGTTTATCGGCTGGCGGTGATGGGAAGCGTCAATCCGGTAAAAGTGCAGGTAAGAAATCCGGCGGCCTTCAACCGAGACAGCGAAACCGTTGAATTTAAATTCGTTGGAATACGTGGTTTCGTTAATGAGACCGTCATGGACGCGCTTTCCTCACGGATTTTGGATTCGCAAATTTATTTGTCCGAATCGAATTCTGCGTCGTATAATTTACTGTTCCAAGTTGACCTTGCCCCGGGTGAAACGCGGGCATTTTATGTTCTGCCTGCGGAGGCGCTGGCCGCCGCGCCGCCTCCGATCGTGAAGACGTTCGCGCGTTACGTGCCGGAGCGGCATGACGATTTCGCCTGGGAAAGTGACCGCATCGTGCACCGCATGTTCGGCAAGGCGCTGGAGACGTGGCGGGAAGAGCCCCTCACCAGCAGCGGCGTGGATGTCTGGATCAAGCGCACGCGCAGTCTCATCATCAATGACCTGTATCGCACCGGGGATTATTTTGACACGAACGGCGCGGCACAGGACGATTATCGCGTCGGCACGACCCGCGGCGACGGCGGGCTGGGCATTTGGAAGGACCGCAAACTTTACGTTTCCAAAAACTGGCGTGATTACAAAGTCATCACCACCGGACCGGTTCGTTCGGAATTTGAATTGACTTACGACGCGTGGGACGCCGGCGGACGAAAAGTTTCCGAAACCAAGCGCATCAGTATTGACGCCGGTTCCAATTTCAGCCGCGTTGAAAGCGTTTTCAACAGCGATGACAAATCGCCGTTGAAAATCGGCGTCGGTTTGACCGAGCGACCGGGTGAGAACATCATTGTGGCGGATCCCTTTGGCGCCATCGAAAAAGATGAAACGGCGTCCAGGCATCTACTTCTCGTAACCAACGGTTCAACGGGATGGGAAGACGCTTGGCCAACCAGCACGGCAAAGGGACTTGTCGTGCAGAACCAAGGTGAAAGCTGGATGGCTTATTGGCAGCCGCAGGATTTTACCAAAGGCACAACGGCCGTTGCCGTCATCCTGCCCAAAGGAAGCGTTGAATCTTTTACCACGGACATTACAAACTTGCCTGCCGGCGCGTTTGCCACGCCAACGAGGACGGTGACGGAAGGCCAGCCGGCCGTTCGCAATTTGCTCGCCATCGTGCCGGCGGAAATCGGCAGGCCATTTGTTTATTATCTCGGCGCCGGTTGGGACCGGAGCGGCGATTTTTCCAACGCGAAATCATGGACGGATTACGTGCGCCGCTTCGCCGAACGCCGCGACCAGCCGTTGCGGGTGACGATTGGGAATTGATTTACGATTTACGCGGCAACCGGTGAATGACAAGCGGCTCGTAAATCGCCAATCGTCAACCGTAAATCAAGCCCGGAAAATCGAAGTTGGTAGGGATGGCGCGCTGCGCCGTCACCGCGCCGTTCAGGCGCGGAACCAACCCGAGACACGCGTTCTCCCTCGCACCATTCGTTTCGCCCGCTGAACGTCCACCCTCCGCAGTACTGCTACGGAGGACGGGCGGGCGAGGACAGCGCAGCGCGCTGTCCCTACCACCGTTTTCACGCGCCCAACTTCGGTTTTCGGGTTAAGTAGAGTTCAGTTTTTCGTTTGCGCTGTGGAAATGACCTTCATTGCTTCCGCGGTTAATGCCGTGATTCTGGCCCAGGCCTTTTCCGCGATGAGCCGGCGCTCGCCCATCCAGGAACCGCCGACAGCCGCGACCTGCGGAATGGCGAGGTAATCCGGCAGGGTCGCCGCGTTGATGCCGCCGGTGGGAATGAATTTCACGCCGGTATGCGCGAACGGGCCGGCCAATGCCTTGAGCATTTTCGCTCCGCCCGCCGGTTCGGCCGGGAAAAATTTCAAATGCTTCCAGCCAAGGTTCAACGCGCGGTCCACCTCGGTCGGCGTCATGACGCCGGGGAAAAACGGCATTTGCTGTTTTTCAGCCGCGGCCAAGACCGCTTCATCCAGGCCGGGCGACACGCCGAATTGCGCGCCGGCATCCAGCGCGCGTTGCACCTGTTCCGGCGACAGCAGCGTGCCGGCGCCAATACTCATCTGCGGCAGGTGCTGGCGGATGCGCTGGATGGATTCGGCGGCGGCGGCGGTGCGGAAGGTGATTTCCATGACGTTCAATCCGCCGGCGAGCAGCGCCTCGGCGAGCGGCACGGCGTCCTCCGCCCGGTCAACCGTCGTGATGCAAAGCAACCGTTGTTGGAGAAAGGATTCGGCGTTCACGATATTCGTGCACTGATGATACACGCTGGCGGCGGCGAGTTGAACTGGAAATTAGCCTCGCCAATTTTTGATCGCAACCTGGATCGTTCCCGCCGCGAGATTGCGATGAGGCTCGAAGACGGAAGTTGGTAGGGACGGCGCGCTGCGCCGTCACCGCGCCGTTCAGGCGCGGAACAAACCCGAAACGCGCCGGCCCTCTTGCACTATTCATTCCGCCCGCTGCACGTCCACCCTCCGCAGTACTGCTACGCCCGTCCTCCGTAGCAGCACTGCGGAGGGTGGAGAGGACGGGCGGGCGGAGACCGCGCAGCGCGCTGTCCCTGCCGCCATTTTCAGTCGCCAGACTTCGATTTTCGGGCCAGGCATTACTGCTTCTGCACGCGCACCAGGAGGATGGGGATCGAAGTCCGGTGGCGCACTTCGGTGATGGTGCTGCCATGGAACAAATCGCCGAACAGCCGGTGGCCGTGGCTGGCCATCGCAATCAAATCGCAATGCCCGCTTTCGGCCACCTTGAGAATTTCCGTGGGCGGGTCGCCGAGGGCCAGCAGGGTTTCAACGGAAAATCCGTCACGGCGAAGCTCGCCGGCCACTTTTGCCAGATACTCGCGGTCGTTTTTCATCTCCTCGGACTCGGCCAGCTTGAGCTGGTTGAAATTGCGCGCGACCCAGCCATCCGCCACGTGCAGCAGCAGCAATTTCGCCCCGGTCAATTTCACCAGCGGTTTGAGGTGGTCGAGAATGACCCGGTCGGTCGCGCTGTTTTCAAGCGGAATGAGAATGTGTTGATACATGGCTCGTTATTATGGGACGGGCAGACCAAGATGCCCGTAAAACGCCTTCAGCACGGCGGCCGGCACGAAGGTGTCAAAAAGCAATTTCACATTCAGGATGATGATGACGGCGGTCGCCGTCCAGCCGAGAATTTTGAGCCACAAGCGGTTTGCAAATTCACCCAGCTTGGCTTTTTCGCCGGTGAACCGCATCAACGGCCAGACGGCGAAGCCGAGCTGCATGGACAGCACGACCTGGCTGGCGACGAGCAGTTCCGTGGTCCGGCTTTCGCCAAAAATGCCGATGACGCAAACCGCGGGAACGATGGCCATGAGCCGGGTGATGAGCCGGCGCAACCACGGGCGCAGGCGGATGTTGACAAATCCTTCCATCACCACCTGTCCGGCCAGCGTGCCGGTGAGGGTGGAATTTTGTCCCGAAGCGAGCAACGCGACGGCAAATAGAATGCCGGCACCGCCCATGCCGAGCAGCGGACTCAACAATTTATAGGCGTCCTGAATTTCCGCCACGTCCTGATGTCCCGACCAGTGGAACGCGGCGGCAGCCAGGACGAGGATGGCGCCGTTGACGAGCAGGGCGAACATGAGCGCCACCGTCGAGTCTATCGTCGCGAACTTGATGGCCTCGCGCTTCCCGGCGGCGTTCTGCTCGAACTTGCGCGTCTGGACGATGGAGGAGTGCAGGTAAAGATTGTGCGGCATGACGGTCGCGCCAATGATGCCGATGGCCACGTAGAGCATGTTTTGATTTTTCAAAATATCCGGGCTGGGAATGAAGCCCAGGAGCATGGGCGCGACGTGAGGTTTGGAAAAGAACAGTTCCACCGCGAAACAACCGGCGATGGTCGCAATGAGCGTGATGACCAGGGCTTCAATGTAACGGAACCCTTTGGTTTGCAAAAAGAGCACGGCGATCACGTCCGCCGCCGTGACGAGGCAGCCCCACACCAGCGGAATGCCGAAGAGCAGTTGCAGCGCGATGGCCGAGCCGACGACCTCCGCCAGATCGCAGGCGGCGATGGCGATTTCGCAAAGCAGCCAGAGAAACCAGACGGTCGGCGTCGAATAATGATCACGGCAGGCCTGGGCGAGATCGCGTCCGGTGGCAACGCCGAGCTTGATGGACAGGTGCTGGAGCAGAATCGCCATGAGATTGGAAACCAGGACGACGGAGAGCAGCGTGTAGCCGAACCGAGCGCCGCCCGCGAGGTCGGTCGCCCAGTTGCCCGGATCCATATAGCCGACGGCAATGAGAAAGCCGGGACCGGAGAACGCAAGCAGCTTCCGCCAGAACGGCGCCGCGGCCGGGACCACAACGCTGCGATGCACCTCCGGCAACGAGACCCGCCCCGGCGACCTGCGCCAGCCGGAACCGGAGGTGTGACCGGGGTCGGACATAAAATTGTAGCCTTGGTTACAATACGAAAGTCGAATTGTCAACATAAATTGTAGCTTTGGTTACAAAATAAAGCTCGACGCGCAAACCGTCCTGGCATTGACTGTTCCCCGCGTATGCCGCGCATCACCAGAGTGTCCGCCGTTCCGCGCGCGCCCCGGGCGCGGCCGCCGGCGCAGCAGGCCGAAACCTTCCGCCGTTCGCGACGCGACCGGGCCGGGGAAATCGCGCAGGATTACGTCGAAGCCATTGCTGATTTGTCGGCCGTCGTCGGCGAGGCGCGGGTGGTGGATCTGGCGCGGCGGTTGGGCGTGACGCATGTGACGGTCAACCGCACGCTGGCGCGGATGCGGCAGGCCGGTTACGTGAACACCAAACCTTACCAGGCCATTTTTCTCACCGACGCCGGGCGCAAACTGGCGGCCGAGTGCAAACGGCGCCACGAGACGGTCGTGGCCTTTCTCCAATCACTCGGCATTTCGGAAAAAGCGGCCGAAATGGACGCCGAAGGCATTGAACATCACGTCAGCCCGGAGACCCTCGCCGCGTTTGAACGGCTGCTGAAAAGAACCTGATGCGACCGGCGGACATTCAGATTATTGGCGCGGAGTTGGCCATCAAATGGGATGACGGCGGCGAAAGTTTCATTCCGCTGGAGAAACTGCGGCGAAGCTGTCCTTGCGCGGGCTGCCGGGGCGAGACGGACGTTTTGGGGAAGGTTTACAAAGACCCGGAACGGCCGCTGCCGGCCGCGGCGTTCGAACTGGTTCGCATCGCCAACGTGGGCGGCTACGCCATCCAGCCGGTCTGGGCGGACGGACACGCGACGGGAATTTATTCCTTTGAATACCTGCGTCGGATCGCGTTGTAGCCGCGACTGTAGTCGCAACCTTCAGGTTGCGTTTCCCGAATGCCAACATTCGCCCGCTGCGCGACATGAATGTCGCGGCGGCATCAAGGCACAAGATCTGTGCGGCTGAAAAAGAAAAACGGCGCGTTCCGGGAACGCGCCGTCGAGTCAAGTTTCGCGACCTACGCTATTGCATCGATCCTTGGTTGAGAACTCTCTCAGTGGGGGATGTGTTTTGGGGATTGCTCCAGTCATAAGGCATGGAGCTGTCCCACATCTTGTTCGGGTTCAGCGGGGGCTTTATGGTAGCCGGACGCGACTTGAGAAATTCGGTCGTCGCCGGCATGAAATCGGTGTCCTTGACAATAGTCGGGGTGATGAAGATTAATAGGTTGTCCTTGTCTAGCGTCTTGTTTTCGCTCCGGAAGGCGTAACCCAAAACCGGGATGTCACCCAGAAACGGCACTTTGGTGTAGGAAGCGTTGGGGCTGTCCTTGACCATGCCGCCCATCACCAAAGTATTGGCATTGGGAATGAGAACCTGGGTTTCGATGTGACGAAAATCAAATATGTCGGCTGTAAAGATCTGGCCGTCGATGGTTTCGGTGTCCTTTCCAAAAAAGCTGGACACCTCAGGGACGACTCTGAGCCAGATATAGTCGTTGGCCGAAATGCGGGGAGTCACGGTCAGAACCGTGCCGACGTTGGTGTAGCCAACCGTGGAACCGCCCGCCGTGTTAGCCGTGCCGGCGGTGAAATTGATGACTGGAAAGGCGCGCGTGACAGAAATCTGCGCCGGTTCATTGTCCAGCGTCACCACCCGCGGCGTGGAAACGACCTGCGCCTCGGAGGACGAGTTCAGGAAAGACATCACGGCGCTCACGCCATCGGCATTGAGGAAGGCCGTGGCCGGATTGAAACCGCTGGCGGTATTCGCCAGAATCCCTGGATTTTGGAGCAGGTTGTTCTGACCGTAAGTAATCGTATTAATAAGGCCATTAGTAAAGATGGACTGAGTGATGGGATTAAAGCCAAGCGACGGTTGCTGGGTCAGAGTGTGCGTGTAAGATTCCCCCGATGCTCCCGCGAGAACATTGTTCCCAAACCCCACATGCTGCGCGGCGAGGGTGCCCGACCAGTCAATGCCCTTGGTGGTGTTGGGGTTGCTGTTAATTTCGACCAGCTTGGTTTCGATCAAAACCTGGCGGGTCGGTGTGTCGAGCTGGGCGACCAGAGTGTCCACGGCTGATTGTTCCGGGTCGGTGGCGACCACCACCAGTTGGCTGGTGCGCGTGTCGGACAACACCTTGCTGCGTTTGTCGGTGAACACGGATTGCACCGCCACATTCATGTTGGAGACGCTCGAATATTTGAGCTGGATGACGCGGGTGGCGAGCGGCGGCGGCGCCGACGGGTCCCGGGTGGTGATGCGGGCAATGTGGGTGTTCTTGTCTTCGATCATTTGGAGTCCGTAATTGTCCAGCAAAGCCCGGAGGGCCTGTTCGGCCGTGACGTTCTCCCAGCGAATGGAGAGAGTGGGTTCGGCCTTGATCTGTCCGTTTTGATCGGGCTGGCCAAAACCGATTTTGGGATCGAGCAGGTAATTAATTCCGGCCTGTCGCGCCAGATTTTCGATGGCGGAGGTCAGCGAAATGTCCTGTAAATGAATGAGCGGTATGCTCGCCGTCGAGGCTGCCGGCGCATTGGTATCCGGACTGGCTGACGGCTCGCTGGCCATCGCGGCCGGCGGGTTGGTCACGGCGGCCGCCGCGGTTTCGGCGCCGGCGGCGTTCACGGCGGGCGCGGGCGTATTGTTTTGCGCCACGACCGGCGAAGA
>JBEKEJ010000013.1:0-24772 GCA_050013895.1 Verrucomicrobiota bacterium
AAAATGAAGCTTCGTTCGGGCGTTTACCTTGCCGTGAGCGGGCCGAGTTACGAAACGCCAGCGGAAATCCGCGCATTCGCCCGGCTCGGCGCGGACGCGGTCGGCATGAGCACGGTGCCGGAGGCAATGGTCGCGCGACAATGCAGTTTGAACGTCGCGGCGGTTTCGTGCGTCGCTAATCCGGCCGCCGGGCGCAGCACAAAGAAATTGTCCCACGCCGGAGTGCTGGAAACAACCGGACGGGTCAAGGTGTTGGCAGCTAAATTGCTCAAAAATTTCGCAAAATTGTATTCGGGAGGGTTGTCGTGCCGGCGACCCTGAATTTGGGACGGCCACACGCCGTCCCTCCCAAAAATGAAAATCAATTGCCAAAGATTGATTCGCGCGGCGGCGAGGGCGCGCGAAGGCTCGGTCGCCCCGTATTCCCGATTCAAGGTCGGCGCGGCGCTGCTGGCAAAATCCGGCGAAATCATCAGCGGCGAGGATGTCGAGGGCGCGAGCTACGGTTTGACCTGCTGCGCGGAACGGGTGGCCCTGTTCAACGCGTTGACCGGCGGGAACAAGGACTTTGTCGCGCTGGCGGTCGTGGCGCGCGCGCGGGGCGGGCCGATGCCCTGCGGCGCGTGCCGCCAACTGCTGGCCGAATATGCGCCCGGCGCGAAGGTGTGGGTCGCGGACAGCCGGGATTTGAAAAAGGCCCGGAAATTTTCGGCGCGCGGACTTCTGCCGCGGGCATTTGTCATCGTTCCTTGAAATTTCCCGGAGGAACTGTAGTCTGTCTGGTATTGGCGATTTGGTATGAAGCCTGATGTTGTATTTGGTCTGGAGGGCGCGGCCTGGCCGGCGCTGCTGCTGAACGCGGGCAGCGTGGTGTTGCGCGCGAACACGGCGGCGACGGCCATGTTTGGCAAAGTGCTGGCCGGCGAAGCCCCCGCGTTGTCGGCGATCTGGCTGCCCGAAAACGGCGGCGCGCCGGAGGATTATTTCGCGCGCTGGGAGAAATCGCCGTTGCCCACCACCGAATTGAAACTTCGCATCGCGAACGGCGCGGCGAGAAAATTCACCGCGGCGATTTGCGCCTTCAACAGTGACGGGAGCAAGTGGTATGTCCTGCAGTTGCTGCCCGCCGTGGAGCGGGCGCCCGCGCCGGCGGGCGCGCCCGATGAAACCAAGGCCCCGCCGGACACGGGCGGCGCGGCGCTCAAACAAAAGCTGGATTGCGCGTTGCAACTGGCGCGGACGGTTTCGCTGGATTTCAACAACGCGCTGACAAGCGTGCTGGGCCACACGTCGCTGTTGCTGAGCAAGGCGGAGGCGGGTCATCCGTGGCGGCGTTCGCTGATGGAGGTGGAAAAATCCGCCTCGCGCGCGGCGGAAATCGCCAATGAACTCCAGACCTTCAGCCGCCAGGAAAAGGAAACCCACCGCGCCCCGCCGGGCAACTTGAACGAGGTGGCGCATCGGTGCGTGGAGTTTTTCCGCAACGCGCAAGGCGCGAAAATCTCGTGGAACGTGCAACTGGAGAAAAGCCCGTTCGGCGTGCGCTCTGACGAGGCCAAGGTGCAGCAGGCGTTGACAAAAATTCTGGAGAACGCCGTGGAAGCGGTCAACGACGTCCGCCAGGGACAGATCACCGTGCAAACGCGCAACGTGGAATTGACCGAACCGACGCAGGACCGCAACGTGCGGCTGGTGGCGGGCACTTATGTGTGCGTGGAAATCACGGACAACGGCGGCGGCATCGAACCGGACGTGTTGCCGCGGATTTTTGAGCCGTTTTTCACGACCAAAAAATCCCATCGGGGTCTGGGGTTGGCGCTGGTTTATGGCATTGTGTCCAATCACGGCGGCGGCGTGGCGATTTCCAGCCAGCCGGGGGCGGGCGCGTCGGTGCGGGTTTATCTGCCCGCGGAAAGGGATTTCATCCAGGAGAGCCCCGGCACGGAGGGCGATTTGCAAGGCACGGAAACTGTGCTGGTGGTGGATGACGAAAGCCTCCTGCTGACGATGGCCGAGACGATTTTGACGGAATATGGCTACAAGGTCTTGACGGCGAACAGCGGCCAAAAGGCGCTGGCGATTCTGTCGCGGGACGACATCAACGCGGACCTGGTCGTCACGGATCTGGTGATGCCGGGCATGGGCGGGCGCGAGCTGATCGAGCATATCCGGCAACTGGCGCCGGCAATGAGGATTTTATGCACGAGCGGCTATGTCATGCCTGCCGACAAGCAAACGGGCACGGCTTATCTGCAAAAGCCCTTCACGAGCGCGGAATTGCTGGCCAAAGTGAAGCACGTGCTGGCCAGCAAAACCCCTGTTGACTAAAACTTGAATTTGTTGTTTAATTGCGCTTATGCAAATTGAAAGCTTGAAAGTGTTCTGCGATTTGGCCGAAACGGGCAGTTTCACCAAAGCCGCGCAAATCAACGAAGTCACTCAATCTGCCGTGAGCCAGCAGATCAGTTCGCTCGAACGGCAGTTCAAATCGCTGCTGATCGAGCGGAGTAAAAAGAAGTTCCGCCTCACGCGCGAAGGGCAGACGCTCTACGATTACAGCAAGCAAATCATCCAGACTTATGAGTCGCTGCACAGCAAGTTGCAGGAATTGAAGGACATTATTTCCGGCACGATTCGCGTGGCGACGATTTACAGCATCGGCCTGCATGATTTGCCGCCGTATATCAAAAAATTCATGAAGCTGTATCCGCCGGTCAACGTCCATGTTGAATACCGCCGCGCCAATCAGGTCTATGAGGACGTGTTCAGCAACGTCGTGGACATGGGATTGGTCGCGTATCCGGCCAAGGATGCCAAGCTCGAAATCGTCGCGCTGCGCAAGGATCCGCTGGTGTTGATCTGCCACCCGCAGCATCCGTTCGCCAGACAGAAATCCATCAAGTTCAAACAACTCGCCGGGCAGAAGCTCATTGGCTTCGAGCCGGACATCCCGACGCGCAAGGCGCTGGACAAAATCCTGAAGGAGCACGGCGTGGACCCGCGCCACGCGATGGAATTCGACAACATCGAAACGGTGAAACGCGCGGTGGAAATTGACGCCGGCATTTCCATTGTGCCGCAAGGCACGGTCCTGCAGGAAGTCGCCAAGCAGACGCTCGCCGCCGTGCAGGTTGAAGATGGCTCTTATTACCGGCCCATCGCCGCGATCTTCAAGAAGAACAAGGTGCTCTCGCCGGCCATGAAGCAATTCCTCGGAATGCTCAAGGAAGCCGCGTGACCGGCAATAGTGCGGTGGAGTAATGGAGTGTTGGGTGGAGGCGTGCGCGTTTCATTGCTCCGCCACCCCAATCTGCCGTCGCCCCGTTATTTCAGGTTCTTCGGGTTCAGCGGTTTCAAATCCCTCGGGACGAACACGCCGTCCTTCCGAATCAATTCGCCGTCGAACCACACCTCGCCGCCGCCCCATTCGGGACGCTGGATCAACACCATGTCCCAATGCACCGCCGAGCGGTTGCCATTGTCGCATTCCTCGTAGGCCTGCCCCGGCGTGAAATGCAGCGAGCCAGCGATCTTTTCGTCGAACAAAATGTCGCACATCGGGTTCAAGATGTAGGGATTGAACCCGAGCGAAAATTCGCCGACGTAACGCGCCCCGGCGTCGGTGTCCAGAATCTCGTTCAACCGCTTCGGGTTGTTCGCCGTCGCTTTGATGATTTTGCCGTCCTTGAATTCCAGCCGGACGTTTTCAAATTTTGTCCCGGCATAAATCGTGGGCGTATTGAATTGAATGACGCCGTTTACGGAATGCTTCACCGGGCAGGAGAAGACCTCGCCGTCGGGGATGTTCCGGTCGCCCTTGCACATCTGCGCGCCGATGCCTTTGAGGCTGAAGGTCAGATCGGTGCCCGGCGCTTTGAGCTGGACACGGTCGGCGCGCTTCATCCGCCGTTCCAGCGGCACCATCGCGCGCGCCATTTTCGCGTAATTCATCGTGCAAACGTCGAAATACAGGTTCTCGAACGCCTCCGTGCTCATGCCCGCCGCCTGCGCCATGCTCGGCGTCGGCCAGCGGAGCACGCACCAGCGCGTTTGCTTGACGCGATAATCCTGCACCGGCCGGGTGATGCGCGAATAAAGCTGGATCCGGTCGCCGGGCACGTCGGAATTCTCGCTCGCGTTTCCGCAGCCGCGGATCGCGATATACGCCTGCATTTTTTTCATGCGGAACAACTCGATGTCCCGCGTCTGCGCGGCGTGCTTTTCATTGGTTCCCAGCAGCAGCTCGCGGGAGACCCGCGTGTGCCGGACTTCGGCAAACGGGGTTGCGCCCGCCGCGCGCACCGCGTGGATAAGTTCGATGGCGAACTCGTCGGGCACGTCAATCAGGTCGAGCAGGATGCGGTCGCCCTTCTTGAGCGCGGTGGAATAGTTCACGAGCAGTTTCGCCAGTTTCGTGTAACGCGGGTCGGTCATAAAGTTTGGAAAGATTAAAACGCGGCGCGTGACAAAGCAAGCGGGCCGGCTTGGCGCGGGCGTAGCGGCGGGCATCCTGCCTGCCGTAGAGGACAGGCATCCTGCCGCCCGGATAAAACGTCCGAACTTTTGGTGCAGCGGAAAAAAATCAAATCTCAACTGTGTTCGCGCGTCTTTCCGCCGGGCTGGAAGCCACGGCTCTACGGCAGGCGGGACGCCCGCCGCTGCTCGTTTTGTGTCCTTTGCGCAACATTTCCGCCTGGAAAGCTGCTAAAAGCCAACTATTTATTGTTTATCGATAAAAAAGACTTGAATTACGGCATTGACGGGTTTATGCTTCGCGCCATGAATGCGAATGAAATGCTCCAAAGGCCAGTGCCCGGATGAACCGGATCAAGTGCATGAGCCGTTTCTTAAAAATTCTGATTCTTTCTTATTTTGTCGTGATGGGCCTCCTCGTCGCCTATGGCAAAATGATGAGCCGTTGGGGCGTGGATGTTCTTCCTCCATCGGTCGGTCTGTCGCCAAGGGAGTATTTTTACCAGGCCCTGTTTTACTCGCTGAATCTTCTTGCGGTCATTGCTGTCTATCGCTTGTTGGGTTTCTTTGAGAAAGGCGTGATTTTTTCTGCGGCAAACACTTCGCAAATACGCCGCCTTGGATGGTTGGCGATTGCTTATGCCCTGCTTAAGGCGTGCGCGCCTATATTTTGCTCGAACCATGGTTTAATTTCTGTTCCTGCGATGCTGATAAACTTCCTGTTTTCCCCGTGGTTTTTCGCGGGGTGTTTTATCATCATAATTACCTGGATCATGGACGAAGGCCGGAAAATCCAGGAGGAGCAGGAATTGACCGTTTAAGCTTATGCCCATCATCGTCAATCTGGACGTGGTCCTCGCGCAGCGGAAAATGCGGCTGAACGACCTGGCCGCGGCCGTGGGCATCACGCCGCAAAACCTGTCCATCCTCAAGACCGGCAAGGCCCGGGCCATTCGTTTCTCCACGCTCGAAGCCATTTGCGAAACGCTCGACTGCCAGCCCGGCGAAATCCTGGAGTTCCGTCCGGAAGCCGCCAAAAAGAGAACCGCGGCGCGCGCTTGAAACAGTAGTAGACGACGTAAGGAGTCTCATTATTTACAATTTGCGATATACGATTTACGCGGCGGGCGTGAATCGTGAAAGGGTTCGTAAATCGTAAATCCCATATCGTAAATTTGGTCAGAGCCTCGTTACCTCGGCTCATCCATATTAAAATTCGCCGCGCTTTACTTGGCGGCGCGCGTCGTTCATTTTTCCCCGAGAGATGGCCATTGACCGCAAGCGACTGGACGGCTGGTGCGAGCGCATCATTTTGGGTTTGGTGCTCGCGATTCTGGTTTTTGCCCCGCTGGCTTTTGGCGCGGTGGATGACTGGGCGTTTCTCGTCGTGCAGGGACTCACCATCGCCGTGCTGCTCGCGTGGGGGATGCGGTTGTGGTTCAGCCCGAAGCCGCAGTTGCTCTGGCCGCCGTTGTGCTGGGTCGTGCTGGCGTTCGCGGTCTATGCCGTCGCGCGTTATCTCACGGCGGACATCGAGTACGTCGCGCGGCTGGAGATGATTCAAGTGTTGGTGTATGCATTGTTATTCTTCGCCATCGTCAACAATTTGTATCGCCAGGAGTCGGTGCAAATCGTGAGCTACACGCTGATTTTTCTGGCCGTGGGGATTTCGAGCTACGCGGTCGTCCAGCTTTTGACGCACTCGAACCACGTCTGGAATTTGATTTCGCCCTACCCGGGACGCGCTTCGGGCACTTACATTTCGCCGAATAATCTGGCCGGATTTCTCGAAATGCTGCTGCCGCTGGCGGTGGCGTATCTTCTGGCCGGACGGATGAGCGCAGTTTTCCGCATTCTGCTCGGTTACGCGACGCTGATCATGGCGGCGGGCCTGGCGGTGACGCTGTCGCGCGGCGGCTGGGTGGCTGCGGCGGCGGGGCTGCTGGCGCTTCTGATCACTTTGGCCGGCCACCGTAATCATCGCTGGCGCGCGTTGTTGTTGTTGCTCGTTTTGCTCGGCGCCGGAACCATATTCGTCACAAATTATTTGTCCAAAACCGCAGGCTACATGCGGCACGTGGAACAATCGGAAAGCGGAAGCAAATACCTTCTTACCATCCGGTTCGACATCTGGCGGGCCGCGGAGCGAATGTGGCTCGATCATTTCTGGTGGGGCGTTGGCCCGGCGCATTACGACTATCGTTTCCGCGAGTACCGGCCGGAAAGCGTCCAGATGCGCCCCGATCGCGCGCACAATGATTACCTGAATCTGCTGGCCGACTGGGGCGCGACAGGTGGAATCATCGTGCTGGCAGGCGCGGCAATTTTTGTCGCCGGCCTGGCCAGAACGTGGCGGCATGTCCGCCGCGCGGAAAATGATTTCGGCAGCGGGCAGAGCAATCGCTTTGCGTTCTTTCTCGGCGCGGCCACCGGCCTGCTCGCGCTGGCGGTGCATTCGGCGGCGGATTTCAACCTGCACATCCCTGCCAACGCGCTGGTTGGTGCAACGCTGCTGGCCCTGTTGAGCAGCAACCTGCGGTTTGCAACGGAGCGCTACTGGCTCATCGCGCGGTTCCCGGTGAAAATGCTGCTGACAGTCACGCTCGCCGGCGGGGTTGTTTATCTGACCGGCCAGGAATGGCGGCGCGGCCATGAAGCCCTCTGGCTGGCGCGCGCGGCGCAATTCCCGGATTATTTTTCGCCCCAACACACTGCGGCACTGGAAAAGGCGTTTGCCGCCGAACCGATGAACTTTACCACGGCCTATGATATTGGCGAAGCGTATCGCGTGGAAAGTTTCAACGGCGGAGACAATTACGCGGACCTGGCGGAAACGGCGATGCAATGGTTTGGACGCGCCAAGGCTCTCGACCGTTACGACGCCTACGCTTATTTGCGCCACGGCATGTGCCTCGACTGGCTGGGTCGTCACGACCAGGCCGGAACGTATTTCAGCCAGGCCGAGGCGCTTGACCCGAACGGTTACTATACCGTCGCCATCGCCGGCTGGCATTACGTGCAAATTGGAGACTACGCCGCTGCCAGGCCGTGGTTTGACCGGTCGTTGCAGCTCCGAGCCGATGACAATGAAATTGCCCGTTCTTATCTGGATTTAGTGGAGCAAAAACTCATTGAAAAGGCCTCCGGGAAGGGGGTTTTCCCGGCCAATTTTTAGATTTGACATTTGCGCCTCCGCTTTTATAGTGATATGAAACAAGCAGCAGTTCCTAAGAGGCAATTATGAAAAACCTATATTCCGCAGTCACCTGTGGCACGATGCTTGTGCTGGCCGTTGCCGCTTCCGCCCAGACCCTCAAACCCGGCGTTGCCACCATCGTCCGCATCCAGGGCGAAGCCAGATACTCGCTGGGCGACGGGAATTGGCATCCGCTGGTTGTCGGCAAAATGCTCGGCGCTGGCGCTGTCATTCAAACGGCGCAGGACGCCATGGTGGACATGGTGCTGGGCAAGACCGTTGAGATGCCGCAAGCCGCGCCGTGGCCCGATCGGATCGGCCTGGCACCGGACGCCAACATTCGCGGCATGGTTGATTACAGACCTTCCGCCGAACAGAACACGGTGCGCATGACGGGCAATACCACGCTGGCCATTGACAAATTAACCGTTTCGGACACCGGCTTGGACACCGTCAGCGACACGGAACTGGATTTGAAGCAAGGCCGCATCTACGCCAGCGTCAAGAAACTTTCGGCTGCGTCCCAGTACCTCGTTAAGATTCCCAACGGCATCGCCGGCGTGCGCGGCTGTTTGATTGTAATTGACGCAGGCGGGTGGTGTGCGGTTGTCAAAAACAAAAACGTTGAAAAGGAAGAATCCGCGTTGCTGGTTTCCCTCGTCGGGTCCAACGGCGCCCCGGTGACTTATCTGGTCGGCGAAGGCAGTCAGTTAAATCCTCAGACCGGTCAAATTTCCCCGTTGGCGTCGGATTTTCTCAATATCTTGCGGCAAAACTTCACGTCGCTTGACACCGTGTATGTGGAAATAGTTTCGTTCGTGTATGACCGGACTTTCTGCTTTATTTCGCCCACCAGCGGAAGGTTACCGAGGAGCGTTGGCAGTCAAGAGTTGAGCGTTGAAGCCGGACTTTAACGGGCGAGCGGTAACGGCTTGATTCCAGCTTTTTGTTAGACACCATAAAGCTCTCCTCCGCATAACCAGAGCAGCCTTGAGTTGCCCTGGTTTTTTGTTTAACTGGAAGCGGTGAACCTCAAACCGCTCAAACGCACGCCGGCCGTTCTGGCGGTCGTCGTCCTCGGTCTCGTGTGCGGCGTCCGCCTCCTGCAATTGGATTTTTTCGAACGGCTGGAGCGGATGACTTACGATCTCCGGGTTCGCGCGGCCCAAAAATTTCCTGCGCCTGCCGCCACCAACCTGGCTTTTGTTTCCATCGAGGAATCCAGCATTGCCGCCGTCAAAAGCGGCCGGCTCGGCTACAGTTTTGGGCTCAACTGGCCGCGCCAGGTCGATGGGCGGCTGGTCGAGGAACTTTCCGCGCAAAACGCCCAAGCCGTCGCCTTTGACGTGCTGTTCGGTGAACTGCGTCCCGACCATCCGCCGGTGCCGATGGCCAACGGCGGGCTGATGGAATCCGACGACTTTTTCGCGCAGCAAATGCGCCGGGCGGGCAATACGATTCTGGCCACCACGCCGGAAACAGTTCTGCCGGAACTCTTCGCCACCAATGCGGTTGCCCTCGGCGATATTTCCTCGGTAAAAGATTCCGACGGCAGTTTTCGGCGCATCCAGGCCTTTTGCACCATCCGCCGCTGGCATCCATTGCTCCGCCAGTTTGCGGACCGGCCTGATCCCGACCGACCGGAAATCAGCCTGGATCTTGCCCTGGCTCGGTTTGCGCCCGGCAAAATCATTCTGCCTCAAACCGGAACCACCAATGTCATTGAAGTCCCCGTGGACGCGGACAACAATTTTCAAGTCGCCGATTTCGTCGGTGACCGGCTGCCGCCTGGTGTTCCGCCCAAAGCCAAAGCCTTCACCGACCAGCGCGTCTGGCACATGGGCATCGTCCTCGCCACGCAGGCACTGAAACTTGATTTGAGCCACGCCGACGTGGAATTGCCGCACGGGCGCATCACGTTGCGCGGTGCGAATGGCATCGAGCGTATTCTTCCGGTCGACGCCAACGGTTATTTTTTAATTGATTGGCAGCTCACGCCAAACGATCCCCGCCTGTTGCGTGCGCCGATTGAAAGCCTGCTCCGGCAGGATAAGCTGCGGTTGAGCGGCGAGACCAATGGCTTGCGCAATGACTTTTGCGGCGAGCTGGTTGTCGTGACCCAGGTGATACAAGGCAACAATCTGACCGATGAAGGCGCCACGCCGCTGGACAAGCACACGTTGCTGGCCAGTGTTCACTGGAACGTCGCCAATTCCATCATCACTGGCCGGTTCATCCGGCGGGCTTCGCTGCCGGCGGAGCTCGCCCTCATCGTTTTGCTCGGCGCGCTCACGGCCTTTCTCACCTGGCAACTGCGCGCCGTGTCCGCCGGCGCGGCGGTCTTGCTGCTGATGCTCGCGTTTGTCGGAGCCGGGGTTTTTGTTTTCATCCAATTCCGCTGGTGGCTGCCGTTCGTTTTCCCGATGGGCGCCATGCTGGCCGAGTATATCAGCCTCGTCACCTATCGGGTCGTGTTTGAACAACGGGAACAGCGCCGCGTCAAATCCGTCTTTTCCAAGATTGTTTCACCTGACGTGATGAACGAGTTGTTAAGCGCGGAAAAACTCTCCCTCGGCGGTGCGCGCCGGGAAGTGACGGTGTTTTTCGCCGACGTGCGCGGGTTCACCACATTGACGGATGAAATGCAGGAGCGCATCGCGGAATTTGTGCGTGAACGGCAGCTGGACCTCGACACGGCGGAGGCATGCTTCGATGAATTCGCAGGCGAAACGTTGAACACGGTAAACCTTTACCTCTCCGTCGTCGCCGACGCGGTGAAGAAGCACGGCGGCACGCTCGATAAATACATCGGCGACTGCGTGATGGCATTTTGGGGTGCGCCAACGCCGAACGAAAAACACGCGCTCGTCTGCGTGCGCGCCGCGGTGGACGCCCAACGCGCCATTCATGAACTGAATCACAAGCGCCTGGCTGAAAACGCCGCGCGCGAGGTCGAAAACCGCGCGCGGCTTTCTGCCGGTCTGCCGCCCAGGCCGCCGTTGCGCGCCCTGCAGTTCGGCACGGGCATCAACACCGGGCTGGTCACCGTCGGCCTCATGGGATCGGAAGCGCACCAATACAACTACACGGTGTTTGGCCGCGAGGTGAACCTGGCCGCCCGGCTGGAAAACGTTTCCGGCAGCGGCCGCATCATCATCAGCGACACGACCTACAACCATTTGTTGCGCGCCGACCCGGCGCTGGCCGGCACGTGCGTTGAAATGTTTCCGGTCACGGTCAAGGGCATTCGCAACGCCGTGCGCATTTACGAAGTGCCGTGGCAAATGCCGAGGTAAGCGCACTCCGTTCCGCCAGGTCTTGCGGGGCTTTGGTCGTGGCACGGTTCGCCGGAGCGCGGAGCATCGCTCCGTGTGAATCAAGGTTTGCGGCTTGCGGAGCAATGCTCCGCGCTCCGAAAACCGCATATTGTGCCACTACCGGCGCTAGGCAACAAAACCGACAAATTCTTTGCGGCTTTTTGATTTTCCAACTGACCCGCGCCGGGGCAAGGCGCAAGCGGGCAGCTCCCAGCCCTCGCCCGGCTCACTGCTTTTCATATTCGCCCTTGCCGAGCCGTTTGAGCACGGTGAACCCGGCCTTCTTGGCGTCCGAGATGGAAAGCGGCTTGAGCTTTTGCGGTGAATTGAAGGTGGAAATGATTTTGCGCACCGGCTTCCTGCACGCCGGACATTTCGTCAACTCCGGCGCGCTCAACGGCCGGCGCAGGGTGAACTTTCCGCCGCACACCTTGCACTCGCCTTCGCACAACTCGTATTCGTAAAGGGGCATGATTTCGATTCAGCCAAAATCCCAAATCAATTTTGCCGCAAGCCGTAATCTTTTCAAGGCAGTTAAAGAAGCACCGTTGGTGAGTGTATATCGCTCGTGCCCGCCGCGTCTGCGGATTCTCCAGTCCTGGCGGAGAATCCCGCAGGTGGCTCACAAACACCGGGTATGAGCCAAGGTTGTTCGGTTCCAAAACACGCGAAACCAGTAACATCAGTTTCGCCGCTACTTCTTCAAAAACGCGCTGAACAAATCCATCGGTATCGGCAGGAACGTCGTCGTGTTATGTTCGCTGGAGATTTCCCGCATGGTCTGGAGATAACGCAGCTGCAGCGCAATCGGCTCCCGGCTGATCAACGCGGCGGCCTGCACCATTTTTTCGGCAGCCTGGAATTCGCCCTCGGCGTTCACGATCTTCGCGCGGCGTTCGCGTTCGGCTTCGGCCTGTTTGGCCATCGCGCGCTTCATGCTGTCCGGCAGCGCCACGTCTTTGATCTCGACGGCGGTGACCTTGATGCCCCACGGCTCGGTCTGGCGGTCAATGATTTCCTGCAATTTCTGGTTGATCACGTCGCGTTGCGACAGCAAATCGTCGAGCGAGGCCTGGCCGAGCACGCTGCGCAGCGTCGTTTGCGCGATGAGCGAGGTCGCCTTCCAGAAATTTTCCACCTTCACCACGGCGTCCATCGGGTTGATCACGCGGAAGTAAACCACCGCGTCCACCGTGGCCGGCACGTTGTCCTTGGTCATGATTTCCTGCTTGGAAACGTCAATGGTCACGACACGCAAATCCATCCGGACCATCTTGTCCACGACGGGGATGAGGAAAATCAGCCCCGGCCCCTTGGCGCGGAGCAGTTTGCCGAGCCGGAAAATGACGCCGCGCTCGTATTCGCGCAAAATGCGCAGCGCCTGCGGCAATATAAAAATTGCCAGCACCACGATAACGACTACGACCGGGCCGAGCGCGCCAAATAATTTAGTCAATACACCGATGAGTTGGTCCATAATTTTCTCCGTTTCTATGTTTTGGGTTTCACTTTCAACGTTAATCCTTCGATGCGGGTCACTTCGACCGGTTGTCCGGCTTCGACGTGTATGTCGCTCACGGCGTTCCAGTTTTCGCCCTCAATGAACACCTTGCCGCCCTGTGAGTCAATTCGTGAGAGCGCCTTCACCGTCTGGCCGAGCATTGTTTCCTTGCCGGATTGGATGGGTCTGAACTGTGCGCGAATTCCCTTGCCAACGACGAAGATGAAAAACGCCGCCGTGAGCAGCGTCGCCGGAACGATCCAGGACGGTGACAGGCCAAAGCCCGGTCCGGCCTGGCTGAACAGCATCATTGCGCCCAGGAAAAAGGCGACGATGCCGCCCGCAGTCAACACGCCGTGCGTCGGCGCAAAAATGTCCACGATGAACAAGGTAATCGCCAGCACGATCAAGACGATTCCGGTGACGTTGACGGGCAGGATGGACGACATATAAAGCACGAGGAGGAGGGCGATGGCCCCGGCGACGCCCGGCAGGATTGCGCCCGGGCTGCTCAGTTCGCCGATGAAGCCGTAAATCACCACCAACATCAGGATGAACATGACCTCCGGCCGCAGGAACAGTTGGGAAAACCGCTCCCACGCGTTCATGGGGATTACGACGATTTTGGCTCCGGCGGTGTGCAGCGTCTTGTCGCCGACCTCGCGCCCGTCAATCTGACTGAGCAAATCCGGCAGGTCATCGGCGATGAGATCAATGACATTGGTGGCGAGCGCTTCTTCCGCCGTGATGGAGACACTTTCCAATACGGCGGACCTGGCCCATTCCGCATTGCGATGCCGTTTGTCGGCGATGGATTTTGCGAAAGTGGAGGTGTCGTTCTCCATCTTTTGTTTCATCACGTCATCGGTCTTTTCCACGCCGCCGCTGGCGCCGAGTTCAACCGGATGCGCCGCGCCGATGCGTGTGTGCGGCGCCATCGCCGCAATGTCCGCCGCCATGGTGATGAACACACCCGCGCTGCCCGCCCGGGCCGGGGCCGGGGCCACATAGACAACAATGGGCGCCTTCGAATCGTAAATCGCCTGAACAATTTGCGCGGCCGAATCGACCAGACCGCCCGGCGTGTTGAGCTGGATGATGAGGCATTCGTCGTTTTGCGCCGCGGCCGCGTCTATCGCGCGCGCGATGTAGCTGGCGGTGGCCGGGCCGATGGCACCGTCAATTTTGATCAGCCCGACTTGCGCGGCCCGGGTGGTCGCCACGCCGAGCATTAGCCCGGCAGCCACGATGGAAATCCAACGCTTCATAATTCCGGCCCTGATTCAAATTAACAAACGGCGGGAAGCCTGCCAATGATTTTGTCAACCAATGACGCCTGGCATGAGCGCGCTGTCGCATGGCGTGTGGCAACGCCAATCAAGACGGCCAAACCGGCCATGGCCGCCACTCCCGGTTCCGGTACGGAAGTCAAAGCGACCTGATCAAATGACGCATCCACGCGTATTCCGCCTTCTGGGCGCGTGTCTCGACGAGTGATCTTGGGAGCATTAAAAACAGGTCCTCCTAATAAGAAACTGCAGATCATAAAAGCCCAACTCATTCCATTTACTGCGGCAGTTCCCGTCGCAATGCACTCGTCTGCACAAATTATCAACTGTATTCCCCCTCGTACGCCATGGCGGCTTGGTGGTTTTGCACGACATTTGCGTCCATCCGCCAGAAATGGACTGTCAGGTGGACGGATTTTGGAGTAAAATTCGGTCGCATTACAAAGCTTGGAAATATATTGAAGATCCGAACCAGGGAGGCGTTGGAACAGGGGTGATTGCAATCTGATGCACTTGCCTTCGTCCCAACGCGATTCCGAAAAATATTGAATGCAACGAGTTTAAGCTTTTCACTTAACCTGTTGGATTCAACCCATGCTGTCATGATTCGAAGCATTTACCCTGTCAACCCGACCGCGCCAGCACAAAAAATCCGCTTGCGCCTGAAGCCCGCTCCCGTCGAAGCTGCTCGCCCAAAATGTATGAGTGCAGGAACTGTCACTGGCGCAGCCGCCTTGACCGGCATGGCAATGTGGGGTGCGGATTGAAAATCTTCAATTCGCCCCAGGAACGCACCGCCGCGTGCCGGACAATTGCCGGACGCGGGGCGCCCATTGCCGCTGAACCGGATAAGCTATTGCAGCCACCCGTATGAAAATCGATTCACGCGCTGGAAATCTGCTGTCGAGCGGCATCATCTTTTCCATCGTCAGTTTTCTGACGCTTCTGGTTCATTATATCTTTCAAATCGTCGTCAGCCCGCAATTAGGCGGCAGTGCCGGCGAATACGGACTGGTCCTGGCCACCATCACGTTCATCGGCTTTCTCGGAATTCCGCTGACCATCGCTTCACAAGCGGTTACGCATTACATTGCGCGTTTTCATTTCAGCGGCGATGATGTCCGGCTTCACGGCCTGCTCGCGGGCTGCCGCAATTTTCTTTTTCACATCACCATCGCCGGCTCGGCCGTCGCCATCGTTCTCGTCAAGCCGCTGGGCGATTATTTCAATATTCCGCGCACGAGTCTTACGCTCATCGCGCTTATTTGCGTGCTGGCCGGACTGTGGAGTTCGTACGTAACGGCATTGTGTCAGGGACTCGGCTGGTTCAAACGGCTCGCTCTCATCGGATTGCTGGCCGCGCTGCTGCGACTTCTGTTCGGCGGGGTTGCGACCAATATCTGGCCGGCCGCCGAATGGGCTGTCGCCGCCTCCGCGGTGATGTTGCTGGCAAACCTTGTCCTGTTTTTTTGGAAAAAAGATTTTCCGCGCCGGACTGAAAAGATCATTTCTCCCTGGACGGCGGAATTCGTTCAATTCCTCATCGTCAGCGCTGCTTACGTGATTGGCTCGAACTGTTTCAGCCAGGGCGACCTGCTGGTGGCAAATAAATTTTTTTCCAAGAGTGAAATTGATGCTTATGGCTCCGCCGGATTGCTCGCCCGTGCGCTGCCAACGGCTGTCGGCCCGCTGCTGATTGTCTTGTTCACACATCGTTCCAGCCGGCATCACGCCGACGCGTTGCGCGAACAGTTGAAATTGCTCGGCCTATACGCGGTCGGCCTTGTCTCCGGCGCCATCGGCCTGGTTGTGTTGAAAGCGCCTGTCCTGCAACTCCTGCATCGAAACACACCGGACGCCGCTGGAATGATCGGCCAGCTTTCCACCACCATGGTCTTTGTCGGCTTGCTTCAAGCGCTGGCGATGTGGTCGCTGGCCAGCCGGTGGATCAAAATTGCATTGCTTTACGGTGCTCTCGGTCTTGCGTACTGGATCACTCTCCTGTGCCTTGGGAAATCGCCGGTGGCCCTGTTGCGCGTCATGCCCGTGGCGGCGGGCGTTGCATTCGGCGCGGTATTTTTGATTTGGCTCGTCGCGATGCGTCTGCACAAAATCAGCGAACCTGCGCAAAGCTGATTTGAGCTGCCGCTGCGCACGCCAGCCATTCTTAAAGGCGGTTGTATATTGGCTGGGCGGTATGACCGTTTTTGGCGCGCTGTTCGAACCACTGGTGGTCAATTGGATCGTAAAAAGTGCATTCCCGGCAGGTTTCCGGTCGTTTGCCGGAATAAAAACCGTTGATGATGTTCCAGGCCCGTTCACTCTTGGATATTTCCTCCAATGTGTTTTCGCGGAGGTTGCCGACGACCAAATCATCCAGATCCGTGCGCGTCAGCCGGCAGCCGCACAGCCGGACATTCCCGTCATGACGGATGGCAAAGCCGAAGAGGCCCTTGCAAGGCACATCCAGGCGCGGCGGTAGTTGGCGCAGGCGCATGACGCCCCGCATGTCGGACGGCAGAATGGTGCCGCCCCAATTATCAAAGTCCACGGTGAAATTGATTCGCACGCGCTCGGAAAGGTAAGGCTTGATGTTTCTAGCGAAATCCGGGGAGCGGATAATCTGGCTGGGTTTCTCGGCGTTGCGGAAGCGGATGACGATACACGCGGGTTCGCCTTTGGCGCGATTGTATTCCAATAAATTGTGAATGCCGGACATGGCATCATCGTAATGTTTCACGCCATACACCTTTTCATACGCTTCCCTGCTCGTGCCCTGGGTGCTGATGAAAACGCCGGCGATGCCGAGGTCAATCAAACGTTTGTAGGTGTCGTTGCGGTTCATCAAGATGGCGTTGGTCGTCAGGCACACATTTTTGATGCGGGCGCGATTGACTGCATAATCTATTTTTTGCAGCAAGCCCGGGTCAATGAGCGGATCGCCAACCACCGGCGTGAGATCAAGACTCCGCCCGCCCGCCTCCGCCCATTCATCCACAGCTTTTTTGAAAACATCAAAAGGCATGATGCCCGTCGGGAGCGTTTTGCCGGCGACGACCTTGGGATATGCGCAAAAGGAGCACTTGGCATTGCAAATGTTGGTCACATTTGTCATCAGTGTCGCCGAGGCCTCCAAATGGCGATGTTCCCAGAGATCCGCCGGCGGCACATGGTTTTGAGCCAGACGCCTGTACTGTAGCGTTCTCCTGAAATTCTGAACATGGGCGGCGTAACGATACACGATGTCCGCAATCCAACCACGGGTATGGACGGTGCGATAAATACGCCACCGCAATTCTTGCAGGAGGTTAGTCATAAACGCTAGCCTTAGAAGCTATGCTGAAGCATTCAGGAAGTCAAACGTATGCAAAAAGTGGTAGTGTCCTAATTTGATTGTTGTAGTGTCGGCGCTGTGCGCCGATTTCGAGCCACAGACTCGACGCCACACTGTCGGCAACAGGTGCAGACGCCGGCATGTGGCCGGAAAGGCTCGAATTTGCGGCAAGCAGGTCGGGGCACAGCCTCGTCGCTACACGTTTTGCAGAGGTCTCGTAATGATTTTATTGCCATTGCTTCCCGCTTCTGTCTTTTTTAGGGGAGCACATTTCATGGCGACCAATTTTATCATCCGCCGGCTGCAAAGGTTTGCCGCGCGCCAACGACATTTGGGCATTGAACGTTGCAACAACTGGGCGGGAGAGTCCGCGGTCGCACTGAAACCGGATCGCTTGGTGGACGTGGGTTGCGGGGACGGCAGCCTGCTGTTCCGATATTTCAAGGAGGCGCCCCGCGAATTTCACGGAATAGAGGGCGCGCCGTCTCTTCGCGCCGCAGCCGAGCGGCGCGGAATCAAGACTGTCGAGTGTGACTTAAATGGGCGATGGCCGTTTGAAAGCAATACATTCGATGTGGTCTTCAGTTCTCAAGTCATTGAGCACGTGCATAACACACGCCTGTTTGCCGAAGAAACTTATCGGGTGCTCAAACCCGGCGGTACGGCCGTCATTACCTCTGAGAATTTGTGCAGTTGGCTGAACTGTTTTGCGCTCTGCATGGGTTACACGCCTTTCCCGCTCATGCAGATTTGCGGTTATTATCTCGGCAACCCGCTGGGGTTGCATTACCATGAGCCGATCAGCGAACCACTGCCCATTGATCACCCCGCCTTCGCTGGAGTTTCAGGCCATATACGTGTGTTGACGGTACGGCAGGCGCGGGAGTTGTTTAATCTCATTGGCTTTGAAACCGAAGCCCGCTCCATCGCCATACTACCGCTGCCTGACGGCTTAAGCAAAATACTGGAAAAGAAAATAAAAAACCGGGGGCATTTTCTCCTGATCCGCGCGCGCAAACCGGAGTTGCGCCGCTGAATCCGACTCGGGTTCGGCAAGATTTGAACTTGCCACCACTGTCCGCTAAACTCACGTCATGCAGTCCGGTTCGAAAAATCCGCCGCGCGTCAGTTTCATCATGCCGACGCTGAATGCCGGGGCATTGCTCGACAATTGCCTCGCGTCCATTGCGCGCCAGACCTGGCCGCGGGACCGCTGCGAAATCATCCTGGCCGACGCGCATTCGACCGACTCAACCCGCGACATCGCCAAAAAATACGGCGCCATCGTCATGGATGACGACGGTAAAAACATGGAGGAAGGCAAGCGCCTCGCGCTTCAGCACGCGAGCGGCGAATTCATCGTCTTCGTGGACGCCGACAACGAAATCACCCACCCGGATTACATTGAGTTGGCAGTGAACGCGCTCGCCGCCAGTCCGCAGGCGCTGGGTGTGGAGAGTTACTATCCGGCGTCGCCGAAGATGAGTTCGTTCTGCGCCTATATCACCGCGCTTTTGCACATCAGTGACCCGATTTGCTGGCTGATGAGCGCGAAGCCACTGCTGGTCGCGCGCGACGGTGATATGGAGCGCTGGATGCTGCCGGCGGGGACATTTTCGTATCCGCTGGGTGCCAATGGCTTCGTTTTCCGCCGCGCCGACTTGGAATCCGTGAAGGCGGACGAAAACTTCCAGGACACGCACGTCGCACTGTTTCTGATGAGAAGGGGCAAACGCGAATGGCTGCGGATTCGCGGACGCGGCGTGCATCACTATTACGTGCAAACGCTTTGGGGGTTTGTGCGGAAGCGCCGCCGGGCCACGGTGCATTTTTTGCGCGTGCAGGAGGAAATGCCGGTGAACTGGATGAAGGAAAAGCCGCCCATGCCGCTTTGGCTGGCGGCGGTTTATTGCGTCACGTTCATCGGTCCGCTCTGGCACACGCTGCGCGGAATTGTCCGCGATCGCGACCTTCGCTGGCTTTGGCATCTGCCGGCCTGCCTCGGCAGCGTGCTTGGCAACGCCTGGGGCGTGCTGACCTACAAACGGCGCGGCAAGGAGAAAAAATTAATCGCCGAATTGCAGGTCAAGCAGGGCCTGAAGTTGTGAGCATTTGCCATCCAACCTCCTGCTGACGCCGCCGTCCATGCGCGCAAAAATCCATTTCATTTGCAACGGCGTTTTCAGCACCAGCATCGCCGGTGGCGATTATCATTTTCTGGAGCTCGCGGGAGTTGCCGCCCGTCAGGGGTTCGACCTGAATTTTTTTGGAGGCCACGCGCTCAAGGAGGTCATCGGGGCTTATCAGTTGCCCGGCACCGTCACGCTCACGGATGACGTGAAAATGCCCGCGGTCAGGCAAGGCGCGCTCGCCGGGCAATTCGCCATGTTCAAGGACTTTTACCAGCGTTACCGCCGCACAATGCGATTGCGCCAGCTGATTGCTCCCGAGGATTTCGTGTATGCGGTGAGTGATTATTGGTTTGACGTGGTTCCCGTGGTGCGTTGCGCCGCCCGCCGCAAGCTGATGATACTGCACATGCGTGCGCCATCCTTCAAACAGGTTCTACGGGGAGGACGACCGGACGCGGACGCCCGGCGTCTCGCCTCCCTGCACTACTTTTTCAGTCAGAACCTTTCGCTCAGGCTTTTTCGCTCATGCCGCAACAAGCGGCTGCTGCACATTCATCCCAATATGAGGCCCGAACTGCTGCAGCTGGGTTTCCGCGATCCGGATCTGGTTTATATTTCCGCCGGATTCGACTCCAAAACTGCGGAGCAAATTCCGCCTCAGCCCAAGCAATTTGACATTATCTGGATTGGCCGCGCTCACCGGCAGAAGGGGGTGGCTGATTTGATCGCCACTTTGAAGCATCTCGCCGGGAAACTGCCGGATCTCAACGCCATCCTGATCGGCCGCCTGGAAAAGGAATTGAGACCGCAGATCAAGGGATTGAGCCTCCTGAAACACCTGACTTTTGTCGAGAGGGTCAGCGAGGCCGAGAAATTTCGTCTGCTCAAGGCCAGCCGGCTGTTCCTCATGCCCAGCCGTTATGAAGGCTCCGGCTCATCGGCTGTCCGGGAAGCGCTGGCGAGCGGTGTGGCGGTGGTCGCTTATGATTTGGACGTTTACCGTCCGGTTTTCGGCAATCTGGTCCGATACGTGCCTTCATTTGATCTGCGGGCATTTCAAGACGCGGCATTTGACACGCTGATTCGCGCCCGGGCGGGGCAAATTCAGGCTGATACCGCCGCGATAACGACGCTGATACAAACGTGCTCCTGGGAGGCGGTGGGGAAACATTTTGTGGAAATCCTGCGCACGATGGCCGTGTGAAACGTTGCTGGTTTTATCGCTTATGTAGGGGGCAACTCGAATTTCTCTCGCCTTTAAGTTCTGATCCGCACGACTTGTACTTTTCTTTTCGTCGTCCAAGTCAACGTAGAAATTGCGAACGCAGACATATGCGGATACTTGGTTTCGGTTGGACTCGAATTTTAATTCGAAACGGTTGCCTTCCAATCTCTCACGGTGCTTCTGACAAGCGTTGCTTGAGGTCCGCCGAAGGACAGTGATTCAGACCATTAACCGCAAATTCCAGCCCGAAACCGCCTTTCCAACTTTTTTTGAACGAATCTTTTCACCGCTAACCCGTTGAGGTCTAATCAACGATCTATAAGACTACCACCACACGCAGCGCCGATTCCGACGTTCCGGATTCAGCTTGACATTACTGAATAGCTTAGTAAAATGCTCACGCGCTGACTTAGCTGATTTCTCAGTGGCAGGCTAAGCTCATAGGGAAATTCAGCATCGTCAGGAACAACAATCAAACTTAGAACAAGGAATTATTATGACAACACAATTCAACCGAACGCTCCTATTGATCACCGCCCTGGTGCTTCCACTTGGCACCGTTTCCGGGCAAACTTATTTGACCGACATCACCATCTTTAGCACAGACAATGCCGGCAACTGGGTACCGCCAGTCATTTTTGAAACCCGGTTCAACGAGAACTTTGACGTTTGGATTCAAAGTGGGGCTCCCGGCGGCCCGTTCTTAAACGGACCTACATCTGCCACTGCGCAACCAAACGTTTCACTCCCAACAGGCGTGAGCACTTTCACACTCCTTACCGACCCGGGAGCAGATTCCAGTCTGATCGGAATCAACCTGTTTTTCAATGGGTCCGCCACACCGTCCATTTCGGCGTATGGGCCGATGTTGGCATTACCGGGAGAAACACACCTCTTTCTTGCGGACGGTGCACCGCAAACGGCGGCTGCCGTTCCTACTGGATATGGGCAACCATTCCCGGGCGCAGGCACCCTTAGCGCCGTTTTTGGCAATGAGCTGGTTACGTTGACCGACTTCTACTATGCAACGCCGTCCGTGTATAACCTGGACCTTGTCGGGGGATATTCTACCGGACCTGACACTATTAAGGATTACGTAGGTGGAATTACCTTGTCAGTCACTTTGGTCCCTGAACCGCAATTCTCGCTTTGGGTATTCGGATTGCTGACAGGAATGATCGCGCTGCAGCGTAGAGGACGCCGCTCGCAAAAGAATTAGGTTCGTGCGCCGACATACGCGTCGCTTGGTGGGCAAAATGAACAGGTTTGCTTTCTGGGGCGGCAAAACGATCGCTGTTGGACATTTTCGAAATAACTACTGTCCGGTTAAAAATCTGGGCAAACAGGGCTGAGTCTGTGCGTCGGACAGTTTGGTTGAAGGCCGCTGTTGAGATAGTGCCTGTAAAATCGCCGTTTCTGGAACAGCGTCAGGGTCAAGATGTGTAACATTGCATAGTGGCTCAAGTCCAGACGCAGTCGTTTTTTTGAGTATCGCCACCGGCAGGTAAACTGGGATCGGGATTCCGATTTGGGTGCGCACGGCGTTCCGGCTGGTGCCGTAAAAGGCTTTGAGGCGCAGAGGTTGCTTGAGCCACTTGAAGGGCCTCTCGAAAAGCTCGCCGCCAAAATCACCCTTGGCACCTGAACTGTCCTTGCTAAGGATTCGGGTAACTTGGGAGGCTTGTACGTTCTCGAACTAAAATCCCCTGCGCACGGTGCTGGTGCCGTTATACCATGGATCCGGATGGGGCGCTTGGCCGGGCTTTTTGTTCCTTTTTTGTTGCGGAAACAAATGCCTGAATTATAAACTGCGCGACCCTATGAGAAAGAAAGGCCTCTGAGTGAACGATCTGGATTGTGTTGTCGTCTCCGGGGCCGGTCAGGGCATTGGCAAAGCGGTCGCCTTGGAGCTTGGCCGTTGCGGTGTAAGTGTATTGTGCCTTTCGAAGACGGCGAATTGCGAGGTTTCGGCGCTGGAAATTATGAAGGCGGGAGGGAAAGCTGAAGCCACGATGGTGGATGTGGGCGATGTCGAGAGGACGAAAGAATTGCTCTCCACATGGATTTTCTCGAAAGACCACAAACGGATCGGACTCGTTTTGGCCGCAGGCGTTTTAGGGCCGCGAAACTTCGCGGATTTATCCGGGTGGGACGAGTGCTACCGGGTGAATGTGCTCGGGAGTATTGCGGTTTATTCCAGTTTGCTGCCCCGAATGCAGGAAAATCGGTTTGGGCGGATCGTCGGTTTTGCGGGCGGCGGGGCCGCGTATGCGTACCCGCTTTTCCCCGCCTACGCCGCCTCAAAAGCCGCCATGGTCAGAACCATTGAAAACATACAGGCGGACCTCAATGACAAGGGCGATTTTGCAGCCGTCTGCCTGGCGCCCGGCGCCAACGAGACCAGGATTCTTCAGGAAATCAGGAAGGCTGGCGCCGAAATTAAAACGACCGTCAACATGAGCGAGCCGGTCGATTTTGTGCGCGAGTTCCTGTTTAGCCGGACCTGCGGCTTTAAAGGGGCTTTCATCCATGTCAGAGACAACTGGCGGGATTATTTGAATAACGACAGAAAAATTGACCAGGAAGCATGGAAGCTAAGACGAACAAGCCCATAAAAATCTGCCAGATTGGCGCCGGCCTTATCGGATTGGAAAGAATCACGGCGCTGATGAATCTCGCAAAGGATGGAAATCAAATCGAACTGCGCGCTGTCTATGATCCGTATTTGAAGGATACGCCGGCCGTCCTGAAACAACACGGCGCGCGATTGGTGGATTCGGTCGAGGAAATTTTTTCCATGAAGCCCGACTGGATTTTTATTTCCACCCCACATGACGCCGCTGTAGAAGCAGCCAAATTGGCCCTGTCGCGGGGACATAATGTCCTTATGGAAAAACCCATGGGCAGAAATTTGCCGGAGGCGCAAAGCCTTATTTCATGCCAGGTCAGGGAAAACCAACTTTTTGTGGGATGCAATTACAGATTCTATGAAGGAATCAGCGCCGCGTTGGCAGACATGCGCCAAAGGCTGTTTGGCAGGGTTATTTCCGTCAACATGGTCCTTGGCCACGGCGGAAACCCGAACGATAAAAACGGGTGGAAGCTCGATCCGGAACAGGCTGGTGGCGGGGTGCTGATTGACCCGGGAATTCATCTGTTGGATTTGTGCCAATGCATGTTTCCCGACAAAGTCCAGGTTGACAAAGTCCTCACGTGGCGGGGCTTTTGGAACACGGGTATTGAAGAGGAGGCCCACGTTCTGATGCAAAGCGAACAGAGCATCATCAATCTACAACTGTCGGTGGTCCGGTGGCGCAGCACGTTCAAAATTGAAATCGACGGCGACGAAGGCTATGGCATCGTGGAAGGAAGGGGCAGAAGCTACGGCAGGCAACGATATTTACGGGGAAGACGATGGGGTTGGATGTCCGGCAAATCCCAGAGAGAAACCGAGGAGCTGGTGGCGGAAACGGATGGCGACAACGTGTTCCAAAAGGAAATCTCCGCCTTGTTCTTTGGCGGCCCGAAGAGCTCGATTGCGCCGTGCAACGGGAAGGAAGCGCTCGCAAGCATGATGCTTCTGGATGTTTGCAGGCAAAAGGCCAGATCCCTTGACTAAGCCGCGCCTCCGCGCTTTATGCGACGCCTTATCACAACTTTATCGCGTTCCGCCACCGCACGATGGTGGGTGCAGACTCTTCGGCTGCACAAACTGGCGAATGGGTGGTTGCGGTGTTTCCCGCTTGTAAAACGGCTGCCCGGCAGTGGCGTGGTTTACCGGGCGACGCGGCTGGAAAGCATTCCGCTGGCAAATGAGATGTTTGAAGAAGGCAATCTTTACGACGCCGCTCTGCTGCCCGAAAATTTCACGACGTTCGCCGATCTTGGCTGCAACGTCGGCTACTTCACCTGCTGGCTGGCACACCTGGCGCACGGGCGCAGACTTCGCGGGTTGATGCTCGACGCCAATCCACATGCCGTCCGCGAAGCCCAATGGCACGCCGAAGCCAACCAAATGCCAGAGGTTTTTGCCCTCAATGGCATTGTCGGGGAAGGCGCGCCCGGCAGTGCCGCCGAATTTTTTCTCTATGAATCCAATATTTGCTCGACCAGCCATCTGACCGAGGCGATCAAAAAGGAACTCAAGGGCAAGTGGACAAAAATATCCGTGCCTTGCGTCAGCCTGGAGGCAAGCTGGCGGCAGCGATTTGGCGACACGCGTTGCCATCTGCTCAAAATTGACATTGAAGGGTCGGAAATGAAATTCCTCCACGCCGAACAATCGTTTCTAACCCTGGTAGATTC
>JBEKEJ010000014.1:0-23881 GCA_050013895.1 Verrucomicrobiota bacterium
GTTTCAACGGTTTTCCTCCTCATGCCATTTCAATCCATACCGTTCGACAAACTGCTTCAGCTCTTCCGCAAAAGTTTTCTTCCGATGATGCTCTTCCTGATTGGCGATGTAAGCGCAAACCTCATCCACTGCCGAGTGCGAGACTGAGAAAGCACCATAGCCGCGCTGCCAGCCAAACTTGCCGGGAACGAGATTGCCCTCATTCACCCAATGCGACGATCCGCCTTTCAGCAATTGCACCACTTCTTCGATAGCCATGCTTGCTGGCAAATCCACCAGTACATGCGTGTGATCGGCATTCACGAAATTGATCTTCATGTAGATGCCTTTCTCATTGGCGTATTCGTGCAAATGCGCCGAAAGTTTTGCCGCTGCTGGTTTCTCGAGCAGCGGACGGCGCTCGATGGTTGCCCAAACGATGTGCAACCAGCAACACGTGTATGAGTGAAGAGGCATAGGATCTCATTTGTTGATCAATAGCCCACAATATGCAGTGAAAACCGTTGAAACGGTTTCCGACAAATTCCACATCGCCAACACCCGGCTGAAGCCGGGTGCTAATGAAATGGATGCGTTAAGCCTTCGACCCACCGTTCGCATTTTCACGTCCACCTTAAATCTCATTTTATCCTCCACCACAAAATCACCGCCGTCACCACAATGTTCGCCAGTGCCAGCGGCAAAAACCGGCGCCAGCCCAAATCCATCAACTGGTCGTACCGGAACCGCGGCCACATCCAGCGCACCCAGATGAACAACAGCAGGAACACAAACACCTTCGCCAGAAAAATCGCGATGTGCGCAACACCGCCCAACAACGTCGTCGCGGTCTGGTCGAGTCCGAACCATGGCAGCGTCCAGCCGCCGAAAAACAGCGTTACCATCATCGCCGCCGACGCGATCATGTTGGAATATTCGCCGAGGAAAAACAGCGCGAATTTCATCGAGCTGTATTCGGTGTGATAGCCGCCCACCAGCTCGGTTTCCGCCTCCGGCAAATCGAACGGCAGCCGGTTCGTCTCCGCGAATGACGCAATCAGGAAAATAATGAATGAAACCGGCGCGTAGAGGATCATCCAGCCGTTTTGCGCCTGCCAGCCGATGATCCGGCTCAGATTCAAGTTACCCGCGATCAGCAACACCGGAATCACTGACATGCCCATCGAAATTTCGTACGAAATCATCTGCGCGCTCGACCGGATGCCGCCCAGGAACGGATATTTCGAGTTCGCCGCGTAGCCGGCGAGGACGATGCCATAAACGCCGAGCGACACGATGCCGAACGTGTAGAGAATGCCGACGTTCAGGTCCGCGATGACCATTTGTTGATGTCCGAGTCGCGAACCAAACGGGATCACAGCGACGACCAGCATCGTCGGAATGATGGCAATCGCCGGTGCCAGCCAGAAATACACCTTCCGCACGCCCGCCGGCGTGAAATCCTCCTTGAGCATGAGTTTCAAACCATCCGCCAGCGGCTGGAAAATGCCGAGGCGGGTCAAAGCCGGACCGACCACCGGAAGGTATTTCATGAAGGGCGGCGCGGCGCGGTTCGGCCCGACGCGGTCCTGAATCCACGCCGAAATCTTGCGTTCAACCAAAACCGCATAGGCCACCATGCCCTGCACCATGGCGATCACCACGGCAATTTTGACCACGCTGAAGATGATGAAATTCCAGTCCATTTTATCTTTTCAACGCAGAGGCGCAGAGACCGCAAAGGTTCGCCGAGCGAATCAAAACAGAATCCTCTGCGTTTCTCCGCGTTCTTCGCGACTCTGCGTTAAACAAGTCCATGCTTTGTGTTCTCTGTGTTCTTTTGCGGCTGATCAGACTTTCACCGTCACGCCTGTGTCGCCGAGGCTCGCCCACGTCAAACCGTTGAACGCGGGCACGTCCTTCGCCATTTCGTTGAACAAACCTTCAATCGTCAGGAAACCGTCCTGGCCGGTGACGTGGTAAACCAAATCGTGCAAAAATTCCCACTCGGGCCGCGCGTCGCCGGGCGCTTCGATGGCCTTCATGAATTTTTGGACGCGGCCCTTGATGTTCGTGAACGTGCCGCGTTTCTCAACATGCGCGCAGCCGGGCAAAAGGTAATGCGCCAGCTCAGTCGTCGCGTTCGGCAGAATGTCGCTGACGATGAGCGTCTCCAATTTGCCGAGCAAATCCGCGCCGATGCCGTGCTTCGTCACGTCCTCGCCGAAGACGATGAGTGTCTTGATTTTGCCGCTCGAAATTCCGCTGGCAATCTTCGGCAGATTCACGCCGATTTCCGTGAAGCAAATTCCCGTGAGCCGCGCGCCATTCGTGTTCGGATTCTTGTCCGCGTTGACGAGCAGCTTGTCGGCTTCGCCAAAGCGCGGAATGGAGTCGCTGATTGCGCCGAGCCTGGATTTCAGTTTTGAAATCAGCCAAAGCTCCTCATTCGTCTGCCGCGCTGAAGCGACAATCGCAACCGAGCCTTGTGGCGCTTTCTTCAATTTGTCCGCGATTTCATTGAGCGCCGCAGTCCATGTCGTGTTCCGCATTCCGCGTTCCGCACTCCGCGCTGCGCATTCCAAAAGCCGGTCTGCCCGGCCAATCCACTTGTAATTCAAACGCCCGTAATCACACATCCAGCACGCGTTGACGGCGTCATTTTCGCGCGGCGTGTAGCGGTAAACTTTTTCTTCGCGTGAGCCGACGATGACGTTGCAGCCCGTCGCACAGCTCGTGCAAATGCTCTTGGTTTCCTTCAGGAACCACACGCGCATCTGGAACCGGAAATCCTTCGACGTCAACGCGCCGACCGGACAAATGTCCACGGTGTTCAGCGTATAGTTGTTGTCGAAGACCTTGCCCGGATAGGCGGTGAGCGTGTTGTAACTGCCGCGATTGACGATGCCGAGCGCGTCGTCGCCCGCGATGTCCTTCGTGAACCGGATGCAGCGCGTGCAAAGGATGCAGCGTTCGTCGTCGAGCACGATGCGCGGGCCGAGGTCAACGGCCTTGGGTTTGTGGACCTTCGGTTCCACAAAGCGGCTCGCGCTCTGGCCGTAGTCCACCGAGTATTCCTGCAATTTGCATTCGCCCGCCTGGTCGCAAATCGGGCAATCGAGCGGATGATTGATGAGCAGGAATTCCAGCACGCCCTCGCGCATCTGCTTCACCCCGGGCGTCTGCGTATAAATCTCCATCCCGGGCGAAATCGGCGTAGCGCAGGCGATGGCCGGGCGCGGCGATTTCATGATCTTCGGTGTGCCATTGGAATCCAAAATCGGTTTGCGGTCCGGACCTAGCGCCGGGGTGCCGAACTCGACGAGGCACATGCGGCAATTACCCGCGACGGGCAGTTTCGGATGATAGCAATAATGCGGCACCTCCGTCTTCGCCAGCTCGCACGCCTGAATCATTGTCGTTGGCACCCGCTTGCCAGACCAGTCCACCGTAAGACGCGGCACCTCGATTTCGCGTCCGTCCACTTTCACCTTGATCTTCTCGATGGCCGGTGCGGCGAGCTTCGTTTCCGTTGTGGTTGCGGTTGACATAACAATCAGTGATGCGCGGCGGCCAATTGTTCAGGTTCCGCCGGCTCAACATTATCCTTCGCGCGGCGTTCCTCGTCGGTCTTGCCCTTGGCGACAAACTCATCCTTGAACTTCGCCACGAAACTTTGCACCGGCCATGAGCACGCTTCGCCGAAAGCGCAAATCGTGCGGCCGCCGGGGATGTTATCCGCGATTTTCACCAGGTAATCGGCATCACCCGCGCGGCCTTCGCCGTGCGTGAGGCGATGGAGCGCCTTGCTCATCCAGAGCGATCCTTCGCGGCAGGGCGTGCATTGGCCGCAGCTTTCGTGGGCGTAAAACTCCGCGATGTTCGCCAGGGCGGCGACGATGTCGGTTGAATCATCCATCACAATGATGGCGCTCGAACCGCTCATCGACCCGGCCTGAATCAGCGAATCAAAATCATAGGGCAAATCGAGCATGTCCACGTCCTGCAGGATCTCTTTCCCGTCTGGCTCTTTGCGCTTGAGCCTGAACTTTTCGCCCGCCTTGAAAACTTTTGCCGACGAGCCGCCGGGAATGACGGCCTTCAACAAACGCCCGGGACGCAGCCCGCCGCCAAAGGCCGGATCGTTGATGAGCTGGCCGATGGTGACCTTGCCGGTCTCGATTTCGTAATAGCCGGGGCGCTGGACGTGGCCGCTGAGGCTGACGATGCGCGTACCGGTGTTGTTGGGCGTGCCGAGTTTGGCGTATTCCGCGCCGCCCATCGCCACGATGTGCTTCACGTCGCAGAGCGTCTCGACGTTGTTGACGATGGTCGGGCACATCCACAGGCCGAGCACCGCCGGAAAATACGGCGGCTTGATGCGCGGATACGGCCTTTTGCCTTCGAGCGATTCGATGAGTCCGGTTTCCTCGCCGCAAATGTAGGCGCCCGCGCCGCGATGAACGTAAATTTCCAGATCGTAGCCGCTCCCCAAAATATTTTTGCCGAGGAAATTTTTCGCGCGGGCCTCGGCCAGCGCCTGCTTCAACCGCTTTGCGCCGTCGGGCATTTCGCCGCGGATGTAGATGTAGGCCAGATGCACGTCGTTGGCAAAGCACGAGATGATGGTGCCTTCGAGCAACTGGTGCGGGTCTTTGTAAATGATCTGGCGGTCCTTGAACGTGCCCGGCTCGGATTCGTCGGCGTTGCAAATGAGGTAAATCGGCTTGCCGCTCTTGCGGTCAACGAAGCTCCATTTCAGACCGCAGGAAAAGCCCGCGCCGCCCCGTCCGCGCAGGCCGGAGATCTTCACCTCGTCGCGGATTTGTTCCTGCGGCGATTTCTTTTTGCCATCCGGCAAATCCTTCGGCGGTATGGTCAGCGCCTTTTTGAGCGCCTCGTAGCCGCCGTGGCGCAAATAGCACTCGAGGTCGGGCGTGTAGCCCGGCTGATCAGCGTATTTCAAAACCAATTTGTATTCCTGCGGCATGGCTAATGGTGTGAAACGTGAAACGTGATGCGTGACCTCGGAAAGTTTGTCGTTACGTCCGCCCTCACCCCGACCCTCTCCCCCAGGGAGAGGGGGAAGCTGCGCGCGTTGCTGGAAAGTTTGGTCGTCGCAGTTGCAGTCACCGCTTCCCTTCCATTTGCTCCAAGAGGCGCACGAGTACCGGTCATTTCAGAACCGTCAGCAACCGGCGAACGATTCCCCCTCTCCTGGGGGAGAGGGCCGGGGTGAGGGCGGGTGTCAACACCAATCAATCCTTCGGTCACGCTGGTCTGCCGGCTTGACTGGCCGGGGAAACCCTTTAGCCTGTCGGACGCTCCGGCTTGCCCGATGGTGTAACGGTAGCACAGCAGACTCTGGATCTGTTTGTCATGGTTCAAATCCATGTCGGGCAGCCAACCGGCATTTACGATTTCAGATTTACGATTTACGATTTGCATCGGTTTTCAGTCATTTGCAACCGGTAACAATCTCGTCGGCTTTCTGGTGACTGACGGCTTCATAAAAGACGTCGTTGCACATCATCACCGGCGCGGTGCCGCAACTGGCGAGGCATTCGACGAATTCGACCGTGAACTTTCCGTCCTTTGTCGTTTGCGGGCCGTGCGCGTGCGCGTCCAGCCCCAGCTTCGCGCAAAAATGTCGGTGCAGTTCATACGCGCCGCCCAGCGCGCAGCTCAATGTCCGGCAGACCTTGATTTGATATTTCCCCATCGGTTCCTGCCGGAGCATCGGATAAAACGTCACCAGCTCGTAAACATTAATGGGCTGTAGTTGGAGCTTCTTCGCTGTCCACTCGACCGCTTCCTGCGAGATCCAGCCGAATTGCTCCTGAATCGCGTGCAGGACCATCAGCGACGCCGCGCGCTTTTCGGGATAATGCGTGATCAATCCGTCCACTTCCGCTTCCAGCGCGGCGGGCACGGCGAACCCGCCCTGTTGCCGGAGCGGATTGGGAATCGGTTCGGTGTGCGTGGCGTTCATCGGTCGCATTCCCCCATCACGAAATCGAGCGAGCCCAGAATCGCCACGGTGTCGCTGATGAGGCAGCCGGGGAATATCTTCGGGATGATGCTCAAGTTCACAAACGACGGCGCGCGGATTTTCATCCGGTAAGGCGTGCCGCCGCCGCGGCTGTTGATGTAAAAACCCAGTTCGCCCTTCGGATTTTCGTGGCCGAAATAAATTTCGCCGGGCGGACAGTTCATGCCCTGCGTCACGAGGATGAATTGATGAATCAACTCCTCCATCTTCGTCATCACCTTTTGTTTCGGCGGCAAAACGACCTTGCCATCCGGCACGTTCACCGGCTCCCCGGTTTGGTTGTCCGCGCCGCCGGGAATTTTTTTGATGCACTGCTGCAAGATGCGGACGCTCTGGCGCATTTCCTCCATGCGCACGAGATAACGGTCGTAACAGTCCCCGACCGAGCCGACGGGAATATCGAATTCCAAATCCGGGTAGCAGAGATACGGCTGCTTTTTGCGCAAGTCCCATTCGATGCCGCTGCCTCGCAGGTTCGGGCCGCTGAGGCCGTAATCAATCGCGTCTTCCCTGGAAATCACGGCCAGATTCCGGACGCGGTCCACCCAGATGCGGTTGCGGGTGAGCAGCGTCTCGACTTCGTTGAGCGAGGGGATGAATTCGTCGCAAAATTTCTGGCACTGCTCCAGCCAACCCGGCGGCAAATCGCGCATCACGCCGCCAATGCGCGTGTAGCTTGTGGTAAAACGCGCGCCGCTGATCGCCTCGGCCAGATTATAAATCTTTTCACGGTCGGTAAATGTGAGCAGAAAGACGGTCACCGCGCCCAGATCCATCGCAAACGCGCCGAGACCGAGCAAATGCGAGGAAATGCGCGCCAATTCCGCGCACATCACGCGGATGTACTGGCAGCGCGGCGGCAGATCCTTTTCGATGCCGAGGAGCTTTTCCACCGCGAGCGCGTAGGCGACGTTGTTGGCCAGGGGCGCGAGGTAATCCAGCCGGTCCGTGTAGGGGATGAACTGGGTATAGGTCATGTTCTCGGCGATTTTTTCGTCGCCGCGATGCAAATACCCCACGTCCGGGTCGGCCCTGGTGATGATCTCGCCGTCCAACTCGAGCACGATGCGCAGCACGCCGTGCGTGGCCGGATGCGACGGTCCCATGTTCAAGACCATTTTCCCGCCCTGCACGTCCTGAAGCTCATCCGTCGCTTGCGCTGCCCGTGCGGCGGAATCGCGAATCTCAATGTCTTGAACCGTGGCCACGAAAATTATCCTTCCGGTGTCCGCACGCGCGGTTCGCGTTCAATGGCGTCCTTGCCGCCAGCGGCCGTCACAAAGGGTCCGCCTTCGAGCGGCGCGGGCTTGGTGAACGCGATGCCGGGCAGATCGGTCGGTTTGCCGGCCAGCGGGAAATCCTTGCGCAAAGGAAAATACGGATAGCCTTCCCACATCAAAATGCGGCGCAAATCGGGATGACCGCGGAACCGGACGCCCATCATGTCGTAAATTTCGCGCTCGTGCCAGTCGGCGGTCTTCCAAACCGTCGTCACGGTTGGCAGCTCGGATTTTTCTTCGCTGACAGCGGTCTTGAGCCGCAATTCGCTGCCGTGCGCCAGGCCGCGCAAATGATAAACGACCATCCAGCGCGGGTCTTCGCCGTAATTGTCCACGCTGCTGATGTCCACGAGATAATTGAAATCCAGATCGTTTTTCGCATACCGGCAGACTTCGACGATTTTTTCGGCGTCGGCAATTTGGAGGGTGATTTCGCCGCGAAATTCCGCCGGTTCGGAGATTAAATCGCCGAACCTGGCCTTGATCTTTTGAGCAAATTCGCGCGAACTCATGCAAAGTCAGCGAAGTGTTAGAGTGTTGGAGTGTTGGAGTGTTGCACGACTGGACCATCATTACCCCAACACGCCATCACTCCATTTTTTTCGTCCGTGTTCATCCGTAGTTGAAATCAAAATTCCAATCAAGCCGCCACCTTGGGATCACGATGCAGCGCCCTGACCGCCATGAGTTCTTCCAGGACCGGTTGGGTGCCGATCTTGTTCTGCAATTTGATCAGTGCGTCGAGCACGGCTTCCGGCCGCGGCGGGCAGCCGGACACATAAACGTCCACCGGAATGATGTTGTCCACGCCCTGGAGCACGGCGTAGCTGCGATACATGCCGCCGGTCGAGGCGCACGCGCCCATGGCGATGCACCATTTCGGCTCGGGCATCTGGTCCCAGATTCGTTTGACCGCACCGGCCATTTTATAGGTGACGGTGCCGGCGACGATCATGCAATCGGACTGGCGCGGCGAAAAGCGCATGACTTCGGAGCCAAACCGGGAAATGTCAAATCGGCTGGCGCCGGCAGCCATCAATTCGATGGCGCAACACGCCAGCCCCATTGGCATCGGCCAGATGGAATTTTTGCGGAACCAGTTCAACGCGGCGTCCACGCGGGTGACGATGACGTCGCCCTCGATCTTCGTGTTGTAGCCGATTTCGGTGTTGCTTCGCATAAACACAGCGCGCCCTGAATCGGGCGCCCAAACAACGTAGTCGGGGCGGAAAACCGAGGCAAGTTGAATTTGTGATTTTTTTCACAAGAAGACTTAATTTCACATAAATCCAGGAAACGCAAATAGTATCGTCGCGCTGTCAACTTGCGCTTGTGACCGGCGGCGGCTGGTATAGAATTGGGAAAGCGGCGGGTGTGAATTATGAAAACTTTTGCGGAATTGAATTTTCCCGGACGGCTCGTAGCCGTCGAGGGCCTCGACGGCTCGGGCAAGTCCACGCAAATTTATCTGCTGAAGCGCTGGCTGGAGGCCGAGGGCATCAAGGTCTATTTCAGCGAGTGGAACTCGTCCGAACTGGTGAAATCCGCCACGAGCAAGGGCAAAAAGCGCGAACTGCTTACGCCGACGACATTCAGCCTCATTCACGCGACGGACTTTGCCGACCGTTACGAGCGGCACCTGCTCCCGTTGTTGCGCGCGGGCTACGTCGTGCTGTGCGACCGTTACGTTTTCACGGCATTCGCGCGCGACGTGGTGCGCGGTTGCCCGCCCGAATGGGTGCGCGGCATCTACAGTTTCGCCGCGCAACCCGACCTCACGTTTTTCTTCAAGGCGGATTTGGAGGTGTCGCTCAACCGCATTCTCGAAGGCCGGCCCAAGTTGAAGTTTTTCGAGGCGGGCATGGATCTGCGGTTGTCGAGCGATCCCTACGAAAGTTTCCGCATCTTTCAAGGCCGCATTCTGAAACAATACATGGCGATGAGCGCGGAATTCCATTTCGTCGTGACGGATGCCAATCAGAACGTGGAAACGCAGCAGTCCGCCGTGCGCAAACTGGTCGGGGAGCGGATTGATCTGGAGCGTTTCCGCCGCCGCAGTCCGCTGCCATTGCCGCCACCCATGCATCGAACCAGTAAAGTTGAAGAAATGGAGGAGGATTCGGCCGCATGAAAACAAACGTCGTCAAGCCAGGCGCCGGACGGACCAGTTATCGCCGTTTTTACGGCCAAGGCATTCCACATGTCCGGCTGGAGGAATTGGCGGGCAAACTGATCGTGGTCGAGGGCGCGGACGGTTCGGGCCGCTCCACGCAAATCGCGCGGCTGGTGGACTGGCTGGAGACCAGCGGCCACGCCACGGTGCAGGTGGGGCTCAAACGTTCCACGCTTGTCAGTTCCGAACTCGACAAGGCGCAGGAAGGAAACATTTTGAGCCGAACGACCTTGAGCTTGTTTTATGCGACGGATTTCGCCGACCAGTTGGAAAACATCATTTTGCCGGCGCTCAAGGCCGGACTCATCGTGCTGTCCGACCGCTACATTTACACGCTCATGGCGCGCGACATGGTGCGCGGCATGGACGAAGCGTGGCTGAAAAATCTTTACGGCATCGCGCTGGAACCGGACGCGGTTTTCTATCTCGAAGTCGGGGCCGAGGAACTGGTGCAGCGGAACCTTTCCAAAAAGGCCGCGCTGGATTACTGGGAAAGCGGCATGGACCTCGGCCTGTCGCGCGACATGTTCGACAGCTTCCTGAAATACCAGATGGCCATGCAGGCCGTGTTCCGCCGGTTGCAAAAGACCTACGGCTTCACCATCGTGGACGGCAATCGCTCGGTGGAAACGATTACGGAGGCGTTGTGGGAAAAAATCCGCGCGCTGCTCGCGGGAAACTAGAATACATCAAAGGCCCTGTGGCGGACCATTGGTGGCCGAAGAGGGCGGCGTGTTGATCGGCGGCAGGGTTGCGGGGGCGTTCGTGGACGCAGGCGTCCGGTGCGGGGAAAGCTGTTTCATCAATTCTTCAAACTGTTTTTTTTGATCCGGCGTCAACACGGCGCGTATGTGCTGGCGCACATCCTGCATGACCGTGTGAAACTGCGGCGAGACGAGCTTCCAAAGATCGCGGTTGCGTTCCTGGCCATCGGCGATGATTTTCCCGATTTTTTCGCGCTGTTCCGGCGTCAGGTGCAAAGCCGCATCCAGTTGTTCGACAAATTGCTGGTTCAACACTTGCGGGCGCGGCAATGACAATTCCTGAGGACCGGGCCGGTCGCGGCGCGGCCCCGCGAACGTCCGGCGGATTTCCGGATGCGAGTGTTCAACATAATTGACGAGCAACCCGCCCGTCACCACGCCACACCCAAAAATCACCACGGTGGCCAGTATGATCTTCCAGGAATTCACGGCGCTTGGTCGCTTTGATCCACGGAGGCCAGCAGCGTCACCTCGAAATTCTGCGCGAGGTCCGTGGAATTGGATGACGCCGTCGAGTTGAAGAAGATCCATCCGCCGAGCAACACGGCAATCGCCAGGCAGGAAGCGGCCGCCTGCCAAAGCCCGCGCGTCCACAATACCCACTTGTCCGCGACGGGGCGCGCTGCCAGCAACGCCAGCACGCGCTTTTCAAAGGCATACGGCACGCGGTCGTCCGGCGCATTGGCGCGCGCGGCGGCGAGCAATTTCTTTTGCAATTCGGCAATATTCATACTAACCCGATTTATTGGACGACTGACCCTGGCGCCGGGTTACAGATACTTGTCCGTCGCCATCTTCGTCAGGATTTTGCGCATCTCCGCGCGCGCCCGGAACGCGCGCACCTTCACCAGCGGCACCGACCAGCCGGTGAGCCGCGCGATTTCTTTGACCGAGCGGTCCTCGATTTCCAGCAACGTGATGACCAGCCGCGCCGGCGGTGAAAGTTTTTCGAGCACGTGTTCGACGAGCAATTTTGCCGCACCGGCGGTTTCCGCGGCGGTTTCGGGTTGGGTGACAAAACGTTCCAACCAATCGGCCTCCGGCCCGGTCAAATCCGAAAACGCCGACTCTCGATTGCGCTGATGGCCGCGTAAAAAATCGTAGCACGTTCGCACCGTCAGGCGCATCAGCCAATGTTCAAACGGCGCTTCGCCGCGAAAGCTGCGGAGTTTCTCAAACGCTTTGAGCCAGACTTCCTGCGCAATGTCTTCCACCTCGCTTTCGCGGCGGGCGTAACGGCGGGCGGTGGCGAAGACGCGCGGCGAGAACTTTTGAACCAGCGGCTCGAAGCTCGCGGCGTCCCCCCGCAAAACTGCGGCAATCAACTCCGCCTCAGTTCGTTCCATGGCGCGCGATTATGCCCGGCGTTTTGTCCCCGTTAAAGGCCAAAACCGCCCGGCAAACACCTCAAGGCCTGGTGATGTGAAGGGCGGCCTCCAAGGCGCGGGAAAATTGTGAAATGGACCCGACGATTTTGCGCGGCTGCTCGATCAGGGTGCTCCACATGTTCCCGGCGCTTTCCGGACGGCGTTGGATCAACTCGACCGCCGCCGTCATCAGCGACAGGCTGTTGTTCACGTCGTGGCGCAGATCGGCGAGTTGCTGGTGCAACTCGCGTATCTGCCCGGCGCTCAAGGTGACGGGTTCGTTCGGCAAAGGCATTCCGCAAGATGTTCACAGTGAGGCGCGAAATCAAGCGGGTTTCGGCAATAATTGCCAGGCTTGCAACAAAATCCGCTGAACCACACACGACCAATCATTCACTGGCGCAAGCATATTAATGAAGGGGGCTCAGCCAGATGAATAACTCACAAAGCCTTTGTCAATGACGGGAACGGCCACGATTTGTCACTGGCTGTCGCAGCGGGTGAATTGGAGCGAGCGAAGGGATTCGAACCCTCGACACTCACGTTGGCAACGTGATGCTCTACCAGGCTGAGCTACGCTCGCTTCCAGAAAACCTGGAGAGGTTACGCCCGCCCGCGGAATTTGCAAGCCGGATTTCAGGCCGGCTTGGTCGGACCGCCCAGCACCGAGCGAATCGCCTTGAGCAGATCGTCATGGTCAATCGGCTTGCGGAAAAATGCCACGGCGCCGCTGCTCGCGGCCCGTTCCTTGTATTTTGGGTCTTCGCTGCCTGTGATGACAATGATGGGAATTTTTCTTGCCGCGTCCAACCGGTGAATCCATTCCATGACGCGAAAACCGTCCCACGGCACGCCGTCCACATCGGCTGGAAAACCGATGTCCAGCAAAATTAGATCGGGACTTTCCTTGCGTGCGGCGGCGACGGCTTCGGCCCCGTCCAACGCCGTGAAGACCTGATAACCAGCCCCTTGCAGTTTCAGAGAAACTGTTTTAAGGATGATCTCATTATCATCCACCACCAAAATTTTCTTTACAGCCCCAGATGTGGATTCAGCGCTCATAATTACGTCATCATCGAAACACGGTTCGCATTTGTCCAATGACGTTATCGACTATGACACTAGCGAACCGGCGATGCCATGCAAAGCAGATTTTATGCCCTTTGACTTCCAGCCCGTCCGCCATGCTAGACTGCGTGCGTGAGCAATGTCTTTTATGTCCCGGGCGAGCAACGCGCCGCGAAGGTCAATGACCTTTTTGCCGCCATTGCCCGGCGCTACGATTGGCTTAACGATCTGCAAAGTTTCGGTCTCCACCGCCGTTGGAAACGGCGCGCGGTCGAACTTGCCGCCGCGAAACCCGGCGACCGCGCGCTGGACGTATGCTGCGGCACTGGCGACCTCGCGTTGGCGCTCGCGCAACACGGCGCGGAAGTCGTCGGTCTGGATTTCAGTGGGGCCATGCTCGAAATCGCCCAGGCCAGAAGCCGGAAACTAAAACTCCGAACTCCGAACTTCATTCAGTGCGACGCGCGGGAAATTCCGTTTCCCGCTCATTCATTCGAGGTTGTCATGGTTGGCTACGGACTGCGGAATCTGGCGGATTGGGAGGCGGGTCTGGCCGAAATGTGCCGTGTCGCCAAACCAGGCGGGCGGCTCGTCGTGCTGGATTTTGGCAAGCCACCGAATGCCGTCTGGCGTGCGGTTTATTTCATGCACCTTAAAATTTTTGTGCCGCTGCTGGGTTGGGTTGTTTGCGGCAACGCGCAGGCTTACGCTTATATCCTCGAATCGTTGAAACATTATCCGGCGCAGGCGGGCGTCGCGGCCAAAATGCGCGAATTGAAGCTCGTAAACGTGCGTGTCGTCAATTTGCTCGGCGGCGCGATGGCCATCAACTACGGCGAGAAGCCGTCTTGAACGGCAACTCGATCGTTTGCAGTTCGCGAGCGGCGTCCACCTTCAATTTTGCCCGCCGCCCGGCGACGAGCTGGTGCGCATGCCTGACCAAGCCGTCAATTTTTTTATCGTCATGATCCGGGTCGTGGTGAAACAGGTAAAGCCGTTTGACTCCGGCCTGCAAGGCGAGCGCGACCGAATCGTCCACGCATCCGTGTCCCCACCCGATGTGCTCTTTGTACTCCGCCGAATCATACTGCGAATCGAGAATCAGCACATCCACTTCGCGCAGGAATTCAATCAGTTCCCGGTCTTCGCCGCCTGGTCTGGATTCGGCGTCGGGGAAGAACGCCACCAAACCGCCGGGCGAAAGCAACCGGTAGCCGACGCAAAGACCGGGATGGTTCGCACGCTGCGCCCGCACGCAGACCGAGCCGATGTCGAGATTGAAAGCTTCGAGTTCTTCGATTTCGATGTTGCTGGGCAGTTTGGCGAACGGCACGGGGAAATACGTGCTTTCCATCTGCCCGGTCAGCGCGTTGACCAGGCCCCTGCGCGCGCCTTTGCCGCCCAGGATCCGCAGATGGCAGCGCGGATCGTAAATCGGCGCAAAGAACGGCAGCCCTTGAATGTGGTCCCAGTGCGTGTGCGTCAGCAGCAGCGTCAGGCTCAACGGCTGATTCTTGAATTCCGCCAGCAGCGCCCGGCCCAGTGCACGCAACCCCGAACCCGCATCAAGAATGACGATGTCTTCGCCGGAGCGCACTTCGACGCAGGACGTGTTGCCGCCGTAGCGCACCGTGGCCGGTCCCGGCGTGGGGATCGAGCCGCGCACGCCCCAAAATGTTACGCGGGTGGCGGTTTTGATGGCGACAATCTAGCGCAGCTACGGTGGAAAACAAAACTGAAAACCGCATTCCGCACCGCCGGAAAATCTTGCATGGATGGGTGCGAAAGACTAATTTCCCGCGCTCCAGCGGGTTGGCAGCTCAGTTGGTGGAGCAGCCCCGAAAATTTTCGGGGTTGGTCCCGGGTTTGAGTCTCGGATTTGGAAACAAATTGTTTTTCGGGGTTGGTAGCTCAGTCGGTAGAGCAGCGGCCTTTTAAGCCGTTGGTCCCGGGTTCGAGTCCCGGCCAACCCACCAGCCTTCGCTCTCGGCTTCGCTGCGCGCTACGGCTCGGCGAGTCAGAGCGGAGAGCGAAGACTGCCGCGCCGGAACGCGAAGCGCGCAGGCGGGCGAAAGCTGGCGATCCATATCTGGCTTCGTCCGGTAAACCGGCTTTGCGCTGACGACAAAACTTGCCCACGTCAAGCCTGGCCGTTTACCCTGCCCGCACCATGCGGCTGTTGGACCGATATCTCTTCCGCGAAGTGCTCGCGCCGTTCGCGTATTGCCTCGGCGGTTTTTTGATATTTTGGATTTCCTTCGACGCCTTCAAAAGCCTGTCGGATTTTCAGGACGGCAAACTGCGCCTGTTTGACGTCATCGAGTATTATTTTGCGATGACGCCGGAATTCGTGGTGACGGTGCTGCCGATTGCGCTCCTGCTGGCCCTGCTTTATGCGCTCACCCATCACGCGCGCCACAACGAAATCACCGCCATGCGCGCGGCCGGCGTGAGCCTGTGGCGGGTGTGCCTGCCCTATTTGATCGTCGGCTTCCTGGCCAGCATTGCACTGTTTGTGTTGAATGAATTTTTTGTGCCGCGCAACACCGATTGGGCGGACCGCATTTTGAACCGCCACGTGCAGAGGCCCGAAGACCTCAAGAGGCGAAATCAGTTCACCGATTTTGTGAACGCCCGCGAGCATCGCTGGTGGCATTTCAGCGAATATCGCGTCAAGACGACCGAAATGCTCAATCCCATCGTAAACTGGACCTTGCCGAACGGCTCAATGCTGCAACTGAACGCGGACCGCGCACTTTACACGAACCGGGTGTGGACATTTTTCGGCGTGAAGGAATTCGAGCAGGCCGGCGTCACCGCCCTGACGTTGCCGTTGTTCCAAACCAATGTGCTGGCCATGCCGCAATTCACCGAAACGCCTAAAGAAATCCTAAGTGAGAACAAAATCCTCGAATACCAAAGTTTCCGCGCTTCACGCCGACCCGACATCCCGCTCGCGGACATCATCGCGCACTTGAGGTTGAATCCCAATTTGTCACGTGCTGATTCGCGGTGGCTGTTCACGAAACTTTATGGCCGGCTTGCCGCGCCGTGGACCTGCCTGGTGGTGGTGCTCATCGCGATTCCGTTTGGGGCGGCCTCGGGCCGGCGCAACTTATTTTTTGGCGTCGCGGGCAGTATCTTCATTTGTTTCACTTTTTTCGTGCTCCAACAGGTGGGATTGTTTTTGGGGTTGGGCGGTCGTCTGCCTCCGTGGCTGGCGGCGTGGCTGCCCAACCTGATTTTCGGTGTGGCGGGCTTGTGGATGACGGCAAGGCTAAGGTGAGTATTTAGCTTGTAATTTTAAGCTTGAAAGGCAGAGCCTCAGCGGGGTGCAAGCCGGCTGAACCCCAAAGATTCAAACCCGCCAACTGAAAACTGGAACCGTGAATGACGACCCGTCCAAACTGATTTCGCGTTATGAGCGGCTTAATCTGCTCTACCAGGTGAGCAATGTCATTCACTCGACGCTCGATCCGCAGGAGGCGCTGCAGTTGATCGTGAGCGAAGCAGTGCGACTCATGCGCGCCTCGAGCGGTTCGGTGGTCTTGATCAACCCCACGACCAGCCTTCTGGAAATCCACGCTTCACAACATCTGCCGGCGTCGGCGGCGCGGCTCAAGTTGCGCGTCGGCGAAGGCATCACCGGCTGGGTGGCGCGCGCCGGCAAACCGGCGCGGGTCGGTGACGTGGCACAGGACCCGCGCTACGTTGCCGCGCGGCGCGGGGTGCGTTCGGAATTGGCCGTGCCGCTGGAGGTCAGCGGCGAGGTGCGTGGCGCGCTGAATGTGGATTCGGACCGGAAGAATGCCTTCAGCCCGGACGATCAGGAATTGCTCCAGGAGCTTGCGGTCCAAGCAGCCAAGGTGATTCATAACACCTGGCTCTACGAGCAATTGCGGTTGAAGGCGGGCCTGTTCGAGTCACTCGCCAGCGTGAGCCGGACGATCAATTCCACGCTGAATCTGGACGAGGCGTTGCACGCCGTCACGCGCGAGGCGTGCCGGCTCATGCGCGCGCGGATGTGTTCGCTGACAATGCTCGATGAAACCCGCGAATGGCTCCATTTGCGCGCCAGTTCCGGCGCGGGCAAGGCCTACCTCAACAAACCGCGTTTGAGCGTTGAGGAAAGCCTGCTCGGCGTCGTCGTGCGGCGCCGGAAACCTTTGCAGGTGGAGAATGTCCAAACCTCGAACCGTTATCAAAACATCGAAGTAGCGCGGCGCGAAGGACTGGTTTCGCTGCTGAGTGTGCCGTTGTTGTTTGCCGGCCAGGCGACCGGCACGTTGAATATTTATACCGACCGGCCTTATCACTTTTCCAACGAAGAAATCCGCATACTAAGCGCGCTGGCGGAACTGTCCGGCATCGCCATTGAAAAGGCGCGGCTTTACGAACGCACCGCGGACGTGGAGGAGCAGTTGCGACAGAACGAAAAGATTTCCGCGCTCGGCCTGCTCGCCGCCGAGGTCGCGCACGAGATCCGCAATCCGCTTACGGTGATGAAACTGCTGTATCACTCGCTGGATTTGAAATTCCCCGCCTCCGACCCGCGGGCGAAGGACGCGCGGCTGATTGACGCAAAGATTGAGCATTTGAATCGAATCGTGGAGCAAATTCTCGCTTTCGCGCGAACGACCGAACCACAAATGGCGCCGGTAAATTTGAACGAATTGATAGACGAATTGGGTTTGCTGGTGCGACACAAACTGGCAAATCAACACGTTGTATTCGTTCGCGATTTGCAACCGGATCTGCCGCTGGTGCCGGGCGATGCGCCACAACTGGAACAGGCGTTTTTGAACCTGATCCTCAACGCCGCCGAAGCGATGCCGGAAGGGGGCAGGTTGACCATCCGATCGCGTGTGATCCGGTTGTCGCGCGCCAGTGCCCGTCCAACCCACGTGGCCTTGGAAATAAAGGACACCGGCAAAGGCATGAGTGAAGAGTTGCAGCAACGCGCTTTCACAACCTTCTTGCGCACAACAAAGACCAAAGGCACCGGACTCGGCCTGGCCATCGTCGGCCGCATTGTTGAAACGCATCGCGGCAGCATTCGAATCAAGTCCCGCCTTGATCACGGTACGATCATCACCGTCTCACTGCCAATTTAGTCAACGAGGGCTTTGAGCCCGCCTTTCAAGCTTCCCCAATTCCGCCTGATTGAAGGGTGCGACGCTCATTGCGAAATCGCCATCAAACGCTATTATCTTGTCAGACTTTGCCGCCGGATTTGTCCGATGCAATCTCTGTTATTATGAATTATTCAAAGCTGGAGTGGTGGGAACGATTTCAAAAGTATTCTACCGAATTCCCCGCGCTCGGCCTGACGGTGGATTTGAGCCGGATGAATGTGGATGACGCCTTCTTCGCCGCGATGGAACCGCGAATACAGCGGGCGTTTGCGGACATGGCCGAGTTGGAAAAAGGCGCCATCGCCAATCCAGATGAAAACCGCATGGTCGGACATTATTGGCTGCGCAACCCTGCACTTGCGCCCACACCGGAAATTCGCAAAGAAATTGAAGAAACGGTCGCCAAAATAAAGCAATTCTCAGCCAAAGTTCACACCGCCCAAATTCACGGTGATGGCGGGCCGTTCAAGAACTACCTTCTGATCGGCATCGGTGGTTCCGCACTGGGCCCGCAATTCGTCGCCAATGCGCTCGGAGATCCCCGAACCGACAAACTCAAACCATTTTTTTTCGACAACACAGATCCGGACGGCATGGACCGCGTTTTAGCCACGATCGGGGTGGATCTAAATCGAACGCTTTGCATCATCATTTCCAAATCAGGCGGCACCAAGGAAACGCGGAATGGAATGTTCATTGCCAAGGCAGCCTTTGAGAAGGCCGGCCATGCTTTCGGGCAGCATGCCATTGCCGTAACCAGTAGAGGCAGTGAACTCGATGAATACGCCATCGCAAATAAATGGCTCACTAGATTTCCGATGTGGGATTGGGTTGGCGGCCGAACCAGTGAACTGTCTGCTGTTGGTTTAGTGCCGGCCGCCCTACAGGGATTCAACACGGAAGCTTTACTTGCCGGTGCCCAAGTATGTGATGAATGCAGCAGGAAGAATAACGTTAAACTAAACCCATCGTCACAGCTTGCGCTGGCTTGGTACAAGTCAGGTAACGGTAAAGGTGACAAAATTATGGTTGTGATACCCTATAAAGACCGTTTGGAACTGTTTTCCAAGTATCTTCAGCAACTCTTGATGGAATCACTGGGGAAGGAATTTGACCTTGACGAACATGTCGTTCACCAAGGCATTACTGTTCTAGGCAATAAAGGCTCTACAGATCAACATTCTTATATACAACAACTTAGAGATGGCATTGACAATTTCTTCGTAACCTTCATTGATGTTTTGAACGACGGCAGACATTCCGACCAGATTGTTGAGCCCGAAGCCACGAGTGAAGATTATCTGCACGGCTTCTACCTCGGCACTCGGCAAGCCTTGGCGGACAGGGGGCGCGAATCCATCTCGATTGCCATCAAAGGTGTTTCACCATTTACTGTTGGAGTATTGATCGCTTTGTTTGAAAGAGCCGTTGGTTTCTACGCCTCGCTCATCAACATTAATGCCTATCACCAGCCAGGTGTTGAATCTGGCAAGATGGCTGCAAACAATTTCATGGCGATTCAGCGACAGGTGTTGGAATTCTTTTCTAAGCGCGCTCAACAGCCATTTACCGCCAGTGAAATCTCAAGGGAGATCAAAGCAGATAGCGAAGTGGAACACGTATTCAAGATTTGTGAATACTTGTCGTCGAATCCCAATCGAAAGATAAAAAGGCTTCCTGCAGAGTCACCCTTTGCCGCAAAATACAGTTTCAGCTGAGATTGGTCATGTTTGTTTATCCGAAACAATACGATGTCATTGTTGTTGGTGCCGGCCACGCAGGAGTCGAGGCAGCCCTTGCAGCAGCGCGAATGGGCTGTCAGACACTCCTGTTGACCATCAATGTCGATACGATCGGCCAGATGTCGTGCAACCCAGCCATAGGGGGTCTGGCAAAGGGCCATTTGGCCAGGGAAATTGACGCCCTTGGCGGCGAAATGGGCAAGACCACGGATATGACTGGATTCCAGTTCAGAATGCTTAACACAAAGAAAGGGCCTGCAGTTTGGGCTCCACGTGCACAATGCGATAAGAAAGCTTACCAATTTAGGTTGAAATGGATATGTGAATCGGAGCAAAATCTCGATGTGAAGCAGGGCCAAACATCGAAGATATTGCAAAGGAACGGACAGACATTTGGAGTTCAAACCACCCTCGAAGTTCAATATCTTGGCAAGGCAATTGTAATAACCACTGGAACGTTTCTCCGTGGTTTGATGCATATCGGTTCAAATCGGCAATCGGGCGGACGCTCTGGCGATGCCGCTGCCATGAATCTTTCATCATCTCTCAATGAGCTTGGACTTGAACTTGGGCGATTGAAGACGGGGACACCACCTCGACTCTTACGCCGTTCAATTGATTTTTCAAAGACGGAAATTCAAACTGGTGACGAACCGATCCCTTACTTCAGTTTCTGGAAGGATGATTTGTTCCACGTGGAACACTCGCGCATCAAACCCGTCTGGGATAGCCATTCCGATGGGCAATATCCCGACGGTTCAATCCTAGCTAGAATTAATAAGCAACTACCTTGTTTTATCACATTTACGACAGAACAAACGGCAACTATCATACGCCAAAATCTCCATAAATCCCCATTGTATGCAGGGATAATCGAGGGCATCGGGCCTAGGTATTGTCCCTCTATTGAAGATAAAATCGTCAAGTTTCCAGAGAAGGAAAGGCATCAAATCTTCCTCGAACCTGAGGGGATCGAAACCGACGAGTTTTACGTCAACGGTTTTTCAACCAGTTTGCCGTTTGACGTGCAATATGAACTTGTCCGCACAATTATCGGTTGCGAACAGGCTGAGATTTTACGGCCAGCTTACGCTGTTGAATATGATTTCGCTTACCCAACGCAGATGCTTCCGACGCTCGAAACAAAAGTGTGTCAGAATTTGTTCCTGGCAGGCCAAATAAATGGCACCTCTGGGTATGAAGAAGCCGGTGCCCAAGGCCTCATGGCTGGAATCAATGCAGCGCTTCGGGCTAAAGGGTTGGAATCAATCGTAATTCGGCGCGATCAAGCATATATCGGTGTATTGATTGATGATTTGATCACGAAGGGAACAACAGAACCTTATCGAATGTTCACTTCTCGTGCTGAATATCGCCTTCTGCTCCGGCAGGACAATGCCGATCTGCGGTTGTCGCAGATTGGTCACCAAATTGGTCTCTTGCCGGACCGCAACTATCGAAAATACCAGGCAAAAGAGAATGCGATAAATAATGAAATATGCCGTTTATATACAACATATTATGAATCTGATTCTCTGGCCAAAATCCTTTCGCGTCCGGAAGTGAATTACAAAGATTTGCCACAGCTAAATGAAGCACTGACTCAGGAAGTTGTTCAGCAAGTCGAGATTGCCATCAAATACGCCGGCTACATTGAGCGTCAAGAACTGGAGGTGGACAAATTCAAGACGCTGGAAGGCAAGGGAATTCCTGATGCCTTTGACTTTTCAACCGTTCCCAGTCTCCGGTTGGAGGCGCGGCAGAAGCTCGCCAAGGTCCGTCCGGCAACCGTCGGCCAAGCCGGGCGCATCTCCGGTGTTTCTCCCGCTGACATCAGCATTCTTATGGTTTGTTTGAAACGTTGGGACGCTAACGGACAAAAGCATTCGGGAGCCAATGTGGAGGACACCGACACTTGCGAAATGGATCTTGAAGCCTGACTCGGAAAATGGATGGACATGGGCATGAGGCAACCTTGCGCTTATTCCGTCCGGATTCAGGCCCGAATTCAAAACCCTGATTTGGCCTTAAGCATGGTTTGGCGGCCATTTTGCGCCCCAGCACGCCCCAAATCGTAGCAAGCATTTCCGCAATCCCTTCAGGTCTGCTTTTGGCTTCCTGGCCCGTTGCCTGTTATTTGCCGGCCAGACTGTCGAGCGCAAAGTTCAGCGTCGTCACGTTCACGCGCGGTTCGCCGAAGACGCCGAGGTCGCGGCCGCGCGTGTTTTGTTTCACCAGTACGCGCACTCTGTCCTCAGAAATCCCACGCGCCCTGGCCACGCGCGGAATTTGCAGTTCGGCGTTCGCCGGGCTGATGTCCGGGTCGAGGCCGCTGGCAGACGCGGTCACGGCGTCGGCGGGAACGGGTGTGTTCGAGGTGAGGCCGTTGTCGGAACGGTAGGTGGCGATGTTTTGCGTGATGTTGGCGACGAGATTGGATGAGGTGGGTCCGGAGTTGCTGCCGCCCGAACTGGTGGCGTCAAAACCGTTCGCGCCCGCCGCCGACGGACGCGGATGAAAATATTTTGCGCCGGTGAAATTTTGCGCGAGCAACGCCGAGCCGCGCACGGCCGATTTGTCCACCAACAAACTGCCGTTGGCCTGATGCGGGAACAGCCATTGCGCCGCGCCATAAACGATGAGCGGATACAAGCCGCAGAGGATGACGGCGAAGAGAATTGTCGCCACCACCGAGCGGCCGAGTTCAGCAAAGAGATTTTTCATATGTTCTAATTCCTACTCCTCCTCGTTCTCGTTCTCGTCCTCGAATTTGGTGACATTCGATTACAAGAAGGAGAACGATGACGAGGGCGATTGTTGTTGCAGTTCATTTTCATGCGAGATGCAAACCGGCGACGATGACGTCAATGAGCTTGATGCCGATGAACGGCAGAATGACGCCCCAGACGCCGTAGATCAGCAGGTTGATGCGCAGGATTTGCGCCGCGCCGAGCGGACGGAATTTCACGCCGCGCAACGCCAGCGGAATCAGGGCAACGATGATCAATGCGTTGAAAATCACGGCGCTCAGAATCGCGCTGCCCGGACTGTGCAGGCGCATGATGTTCAGCGGCGCGATGACGGGAAACGTCACCATCAGCATCGCCGGGATGATGGCGAAATATTTCGCCACGTCGTTGGCGATGCTGAACGTCGTGAGCGCGCCGCGCGTGATGAGCAGTTGCTTCCCGATTTCGATGATTTCGAGCAGCTTTGTCGGGTTCGAATCGAGGTCCACCATGTTGCCGGCCTCCTTGGCCGCCTGGGTGCCGGTGTTCATGGCCACGCCCACGTCGGCCTGCGCGAGCGCGGGAGCGTCGTTCGTGCCGTCGCCGATCATGGCAATCATCCGGCCGCCTTGTTGTTCCTGACGAATCAGGGCGAGCTTGTCCTCCGGTTTCGCCTCGGCGAGAAAATCGTCCACGCCCGCCTCCTGCGCGATGGCGGCGGCGGTCAACTTGTTGTCGCCGGTGATCATCACGGTGCGGATGCCCATCGCGCGAAAGCGTTTGAAGCGGTCGGCGAGGCCGCCCTTCACTATGTCCTTCAAATGAATCACACCGAGCGCGCGCTCCCTGGTGGCAACCACGAGCGGCGTGCCGCCGGAAAGCGAAATCGCCTCCACGATTTTTTCGATTTCCGCCGGCAGTGTCCCGCCAACGAACTGGCGAATTGAATTGGCCGCGCCTTTGCGAATCTGTTTCCCTTCCAGATTCACGCCGCTCATGCGCGTTTGCGCGGTGAACGGGACGAATTGCGCTTGCGGCAGCTCGTGAATCGTCCGCGCGCGGATGCCAAATTGCTTGGCGAGAACGACGATGCTGCGGCCTTCCGGCGTTTCGTCGGCGAGCGACGCGAGCTGCGCGGCATCGGCAAGTTCCTGTGTCGGCACGTCGGTCGCGGGCAAAAAAGCGACGGCTTGGCGGTTGCCGAGCGTGATGGTGCCGGTTTTATCGAGCAGCAGCACGTCCACGTCCCCCGCCGCTTCGACCGCGCGTCCACTCATGGCGAGCACGTTGCGCTGGAGCAAGCGGTCCATGCCGGCGATGCCGATGGCGCTCAACAAACCGCCGATGGTGGTCGGAATCAGGCAGACGAGGAGCGAAATCAGCACGGCATTGGAGAAAATCGTCCCGGAGTAAATGCCGAATGGTTTAAGGGTCACAACCGCGAGCAAAAACACGACCGTGAGCGCGGCGAGTAGAATCGTGAGCGCGATTTCATTCGGCGTCTTCTGGCGGCTGGCGCCTTCGACGAGCGAAATCATGCGGTCGAGAAAGCCTTCGCCGGGATTGGCGGTGATGCGGATTTTGATTTCGTC
>JBEKEJ010000015.1:0-23667 GCA_050013895.1 Verrucomicrobiota bacterium
CATTCAGGGCCTCATCGTCGCGGAAAAACCCCGGTAAAACCGGCGCGTAAAATGGAGGCGTTCCTTGCCAGCCCGTGGATTCCCGCCGAATGGATCCGGGCGCATGGCTTGCAACCGCGCGGCATCTGGTCGGCGGAAGAGTTCCAGCCCGGCGCCTGGCCGATTGCCGCCGGCGTCTGCGCGTTCGCGGAAGCCGCGGTCCGGTTTGCCGGGATGCGGCCGGATGCCGCCGTGATTTTTTCGACGGCCTGCGACCAGTTGCGGCGCGGCTTTGACGCGGCGATGCTTCAGCGACAACGCCGCGCGTTTCTGTTCAACCTGCCGGCGACGTGGCAGACGGCGGCGGCTGAAGAAATTTTTCGTTCCGAACTGGAACGGCTGGGACAATTTCTTCTGGCCATCGGCGGTCGCACGCCGTCGCCGGAACGGCTGCGGCGGGAAATGGCGCAATCCAGCCGGACGCGGAAGCGTTTGCTCGAATCGGCGCCAGCCGGTTCTCCGCGCGGATTCGCCGAAGCCGTGGCGCGATTTCATTGGAACGGCGCGTTTTCACCGCCACCGTCTGCCGCGCCGGCCGGTCAGATTCCGCTCGCCCTGGTCGGCGGACCGTTTCTCTCGCCGGACTGGAAGTGGCTGGATGAAATCGAAGCCGCCGGCGGACGCGTCGCGCTGAACGCCACCGAAACCGGCGAGCGCAGTTTGTGTCCGGCATTTGAATTGGATGCCGTCACCGGCAATCCGTTCGACGCGCTCGTCCACGGCTACGGCGACAACATCGTTGACGTGTTCCAGCGGCCGAACCTGCGGCTTTATTCCTGGCTGAAGCCGCGGCTGGCGTCCCGCCACGCGCGCGGCATCGTGCTCTGGCATTTCACGGGCTGCGATCTTTGGCGCGCCGAGGCGCAGACCTTGCGGGAAGCTTTCGGCCTGCCGGTTTTGCTGCTCGAAGCCACGGGAGGACCGGGCGCCGCACCGCGCCAACGCGACCGCCTCCAGGCCTTTGTGGAAACACTGAGATGAACACTTCACCGCGCAAGTTGAACCTTGACGAGTGGGACGACCGCTACGAGCAACTCCGGCGGGATGGCTTGCGCGAACCCGGTTACGGCGGGCCGCTGCGGCGTCATGTCGTCCGCGAAAAAGATTTTCGGTTGCAACAATTGCAGTTCGACAATTCGCCTGCCGCGCTGAGGCTCTGGAATTTTCTGCTGACGGAAAATGAGCGTCTGCATCAAGCCCGCGCTAACGGCGACAAAATTGTCGGCACGATGAAGGATCTCGGCACCGTTCCGGTCATGGCGTATGCGCTGCCGCGGGTGCGGGCGTTTTATCCGGACGGCGCGTGGTGGACGCCGTGCCTTATGGAATGCAGCGACCGGCTGCTGCAACAGGCGGAAGCGATGGGCATTGACGCCTCGTTTTGTCCGGTGCGCGCGATGCTGCCGGCCTTCGAGCATGGCGAACATTTTCCGCCGCCGGATTTGCTGGTGTGCAGCGCCGGCGCGATCTGCGACGATTTTTCCGCCATCGCGCAACGGCTGGAACATCTCGGTCATTCAATCCTCTGGTGGGAAATCCCGCGACGCCGCCCGCCGGCTGCCGGGGAAATGGCTTGTGCGCTGCCGGGCAATCTCGCCGCGCCGAAAATCCAGGTGGACTGCGTGCGGACAGAATTGCAACGCGTGGGCAGGGCGCTGGGCGAACTGGCCGGAAAAATCCTGGACGACGACTGTCTGGCGGCCGGCATTCGCGCGGCGAATCATGCGCGCCGGCTCCTGGACTCATTGCGCCGGACCGTTTATTCCGCGCCCGCCGCGCCGCTGCCCGCCCTGGAAATGCTCGTCGCGGAAATGCTCGCCATTCATTTTTGCTCCGACCGCGAGGAAACCATCGCCGTGCTTGGCGACCTGCTGGCCGAGGTTCAATCACGCGTCCGGCAAAACCAATTTGTCGTCGGCGCCGACGCCGTGCGGATTTTCTGGGTGAATCCGGTCGCGGATTTGCGCGCGATGAACCTGCTGGAAGAACTCGGCGGACGCATTTGCGGTTCGGATTACATGTTCACGCACGCGCTGGATTTGATTCCTGAAAATCTGCCGCCGCTGGAAGCGCTGGCCCGCGCCGCGCTGGCTGATCCGATGGCAGGCCCGACGGCCGACCGCGCCGCGCGCATCGTCCGCGAATGTCGGGCCGGCCGCGCCGAGGCAGTGGTCGTCTCGCGCATTCCGGGCGCGAGCCACTGCGCGCGAGAGGGAGGAATCATCCGTGAAATTGTGCGGCAGGAGATCGGAATTCCCGCAATCGAACTTGAAATTCCGCCGGTTTGTGATGCCATGCTGCCAAACCTCGGTTCGCGGTTGCGGGCGCTTGTTGAAACCGCCGAGGCTGGGAGAACGAAATGATTTGTGCCGGCATAGACGCAGGATCGAGAGCCATCAAGGTGGTGTTGTTCGACACCGACCGTTCGCAAATCCTTGCTTCCGGCCTGACCGACCAAGGCGTGGAGCAGGAACGGTTGGCGTCTGAACTTTTTGAAAAAGTTCTGAAGGACGTGCGGCTGAAGCGGCCGCAGATTTCCAGCGTCGTTGCCACCGGTTATGGGCGCAACGCCATCCGATTCGCCGACACCAGCGTCACTGAAATCACCTGCCACGCGCGCGGCGTTCACTGGCTGGCGCCGGACGCGCGCACGGTCATTGAAATCGGCGGACAGGACAGCAAGGTCATCAGCCTGGAAGACGGCGGGCGCGTCCGCGATTTTGCGATGAACGACCGCTGCGCGGCGGGCACCGGCCGTTTTCTGGAAATGGTCGCTGCGCGGCTGGACATGAATTGGGAAAAGCTGTCCGAACTGGCCTGCCAAAGCAAAAAGCCCGCGCTCATCAGCAACATGTGCGTGGTGTTCGCCGAGACGGAAATCATCGGGTTGCTGGCCGACGGCAAGCCATTGCCGGATGTGCTGGCCGGCGTGCAAAACGCCATCGCCACGCGTGTTTCGGCACTGGCCGGACGATTCGTTTTGCCGCCGGTTTATTTCACCGGCGGCGTGGCGCTGCAATCCGGCATGGCGCGCGCGCTGGAGGAAGTTCTGGCCTGTCCGGTCCGCGTCGCGCCGCAACCGCAATTCACGGGCGCCTTGGGCGCGGCAGTGCTCGCCGGCGAGCGGGGCAAGGGAAGACCGTGAGATGCCTTCGCTAACGGCAGAGTGACATCAGCAGTCCGAAGAAGAATAACAGGATTATCAAGCCGCTAATAACCGTGCCCGCCATGGCGGCGAACCGATTTGTATTTCTGACCCAGGCAACCAGGCTGACGATCAGCGCAAGCGGAGGAGTCAGGAGTATCGCCAGCCCGCCAAGGGCTGCAAGGGGCGAGCGTCACCCCGGATGCAGCAAGACCATCAACACAATCGTCGCCGGCGCAACCAACGACAAATACAGCCCAATCCGTCCGGAGTTCAACCGGTTGGAAACATTCTCATTTTTGTCGTTGTTTGGTTCGAACATTTATGGGGATTCCAATTTAACGACCACCGCCTGACTGACGGTTTCCACTGGCGCCAGATTGAACTGAACCTTGACCGTGACAGTCTTGCCAACCAATTCCTGGGGCACTCGCCATGAGTGCGAACAGACCCCGCCTCAGCCAAACTCCATGTTGCCCGAAGCCACCTGTTTGCCGTCGGTGGTAAAAACGGCAAAGGCCGGTTTCGGCGGCTGGCGCAAGGTTCCTTTGTCCTGGAGATAGAATCCCGAATACGTTTCGCCACCCGCGCCGACGACGGATGCCTGGATGAGTTGCTGCAACGATTGGATGGACGCGCTGGAATTCCCAACCAGCCGCGCCAAAAGCGACCCCAAGGCCGGTGCGGGCGCGGCGGCGACATTTCCATCGCGCCTGGAGGTGACCTTGATTTCGAGCGGCGGTCCGCACTTGAACGGCGTGGAGGCGCCGGCTTCGACTTTGGTGGTGTCATTCGGAGTGCGTTTGTATCCGCTCATAACCAGGGTTTCACCCGCAATCGTTTTGACTTTTATCGTGCAGGTGTAGAGCCGGTAATTGCCGGGCGGCACGCTGACCTTTCCGTTTTCCACGCCGGGCTGAAGCAACAGCCATTGGCCGGGCGCGCTTTCCCATGCCGCCTGAATTTCGTCCACTTGCTCGCCATGCGGTCGCAACGCCAGTTCCGCCAGCGGTCCGGTCCACGGTTCCAGCGCGAGCGATTTGCAGTCGGCAGCCAGAACGGCTTTGTAAGGTTTTGCGCCCAGATAAAGCATGGGTCCAAACGGCGCCAATTCGCTGTTTCCAATCGCATTCTCGAACTTGCCGGAGCCGTCGTGGTCCTCAAGGAAGTAATCGCCGCCCTGGAAATACCAGTTCGTCTCGGTGCCGTTTTGGTAGGTCATCGGCCGATCGGATTCCCCCAGCCGAAAATTGCAGTTTCCATCAACGATGCCGACGCTGCGTTTCACGCCGTCGAATTCAGCGATAGTTTCCAGATACCAGCCCGCTTTAAGACGCAACTGGCCGAAAAAGAAATTGCGCTGATTCGAGCCGACATCGGCGGGCCGCGTGTAAAGGTACATCTGCGCGAAATATATGGGTTGCCACGCGCCAATCTTGCTGTTGCCCGGCGCCGGGATTGGGCCAAAAAGCGCCAGCTCCGGTCGTTGTATTGCAGAGGTTTGTCCGGCTGGCTCCACGCGTTGGGCCAGGGGATCATCCGTCAGATCGCCATTGTGGTTCATGTCCACCAGCAGGCGATCATAGCCCTTGCCATCGCCCTTGGATTCATCAATCCGGAACAACAATCGGTTGGTCTGGACCGATAGCTGGCCGTAGAGCGGATGCCGGGAAAGCGCCGGCGGCTCTTTGGTAATGCCCGACGGTTTGTCAATTTGGAGCGATCCATACAAACCCGAACCGCCGGGGAATGACATCGCCTCCGGCGCATTCAGCGTCTTGAATTCAAGCGGAAAATCCTTCGTCAGCGCAAGGAACGGCATGGTGGTTAAAACCACTCCACTGAGCAGCATTGATCTGGTCATAAAATTGCCCCTGTTCCAGTCGGGTTGATTGGGCTGCAACTCCCATCCAATGTCAACAACATAGAATAATCGTAGCTGCTAATTATTCACTTTAGTCAAGGCCCTTCCATCCGGCATTCCCGGGACAGGATTGACCTCGGCGGTCAGCGGGTTCACTCTGTGATGGTTGTGCCGGGATAAAACGACCGCGCGCACAGCCAGGATTATGCCGGACCAAAAGCAAGAATCGCTTCGAACTCTCCCCTCCGTCACCGAATTGTTGAAGAGTGAAACCGTCGCCGGCTGGCTCCGGCAGCACCCGCAGCCGCTGGTCACTGAATGTCTCCGCCGCGCGATTGCCGGATTGCGGCAGCAAATTCTCGACGATACCACCGACCATGGTGACACACAGCCGATCACCCCTGAGGCGGTGTTGGCCCAGGCGGCAAAATTCCTCCAACGCGCCATCGAGCCGCACGTGCGCGAAGCCGTCAACGCCACCGGCATCATCCTGCACACCGGTTTGGGCCGCGCGGTGCTGCCGGAGAGCGTCGTGGATTCGATGATGGGTGAATTGAAGGGTTATTGCACGCTCGCCGTGGATCGTGAATCCGGCGGGCGCGCCGAGCGCGATGAACTCGTGGAATACCTTTTGACGGAACTGACTGGCGCGGAGGCGGCCACGGTCGTCAACAACAACGCCGCCGCCACCATGCTCGTGCTCGCGGCGCTGGCGGCGCCAAGGGAAGTCATCGTGTCGCGCGGACAGCTTATCGAAATTGGCGGCTCGTTCCGCTTGCCGGAAGTGATGGCGCAGAGCGGCGCGCGGCTCGTCGAGGTCGGCGCGACCAACCGCACGCATCCCCGGGATTACCAAAACGCCGTCACGGAAAACACCGCCGCCATCCTGCGGGCGCACCCGAGCAATTATCGCGTCGTCGGCTTCACCAGCGAAGTGCCGCTGCGCGAACTGGCGGAACTCGCCCACGGCCGCAATTTGGTTTTGATTGACGATCTGGGAGCCGGAGCCTTGCTCGACCTGGAACAATTCGGTTTGCCACATGAACCGACCGTGCGCGAATCCATCGAGGCCGGCGCGGACGTCGTCCTGTTCAGCGGCGACAAACTCATCGGCGCCGGCCAATGCGGCGTGATCGTGGGCCGAAAGGCGCTGATTGGAAAATTGCGCAAACATCCGCTGATGCGCGCCGTTCGCGTGGACAAAACCTGCCTGATGGTTCTGGAACGGACGCTGCAACTGTTCCGAGACCCGGCGCGGCTGCCACGCGAACATCCGACCTACCGCATGATCAGCACGTCGATGGACGCGTTGAAATCGCGCGCCCAAAAGCTCGCGCGCCAGATTTCCGCTGAAGCGTCCAAAGCCAGAGTTGAAATCGCCGACAGCCGGGCATTCCTCGGCAGCGGTTCATTGCCGACGGAGGCGATTCCCAGTTTTGTCGTGACGGTTTCCCTGCCGGAAATGAGCGCCTCCGAGCAGGCGCGGCGGCTGCGTTTGGATCGCGCCTGCGTTTTTGGCCGCATCGAAAACGACCGTGTCTGCCTGGATGTCCGCACATTGACGGACGAACAGGTGCCGCTGGTCGCCGCGGCGGTGGGGAGAATTGGTTTAGAAATGCCAAAGGCTGAAGGCTGAAGGCTAAAGTTCATGAAGATTTCCCCACAGCTTATAAGTTTCACCCTTCAGCCTTAATTTGTGATTTTGCGCCGCAACATCATGCTCGGCACCGCCGGCCACGTGGACCACGGCAAGAGCGCGCTGGTGAAGTTGCTCACCGGTTGCCAGACCGATACGCTCGCCGAGGAAAAGCAGCGCGGCCTCACGATTGACCTCGGCTTCGCGCCCTGCCGGCTTGCAGATAAACGCGTGGTCGGCGTCGTGGACGTGCCCGGCCACGTGGATTTCATCCGCAACATGGTCGCTGGCGCGCACGGCGTTGACGTGGTCATTTTTGTCGTCGCGGCGGACGATGGCATCATGCCGCAAACGCACGAGCACCTGCACATCCTCACGCTGATGGGTTTGCGCCACGGGCTGGTGGCTTTGACGAAAATTGATCTCGTGGACGCCGCGCGGCGGAATTTTGTGGTCCAGGATTTGCGCCGGCTGCTGGCGGAAACATTTCTGGCCGACGCGCCGATTTGTCCGATTTCCAATGTCAGCGGCGAAGGATTTGACGGCTTCTTCGATTCGCTGAATGAAGTCGTGAACACCTGCGGTGACCGCGAATGTGTGGGGCCATTCCGGCTGTGGGTCGAGGATGCGTTCACCGTCCGCGGCGCGGGCACGGTCGTCACCGGCATTCCCACGCACGGCCGGATTCGCCCCGGTGACGAGCTTCATCTGTTGCCCGCCGGCTTGTCCGGACATGTCCGCCGGATGCAGGTCTATGGCGAAGACGCCACGGAAGGGCGCGCGGGTGAATGTGTTGCGCTGAACATTCCGGAACTGGATCACGAAGCCGTGCGGCGCGGCATGGTTCTCAGTGAATCGAATTTGTTCGAGCCGGTCACAATGGTCGAGGCGGAGTTGCAGATTCTCAAATCCATCCCGGGTAAAATCGAGGACTACCTCGAGGTGCAGTTCCATGTTGGAACCGCTTCGGTGCCGGCGCGCCTGGCCATGCTCGAAAACACCGAAATGACCGGCGGGCAAAAACAGTTCGTCCAGCTTCGCCTCGCCACGCCGCTGCCGCTCGTGCCCGGTGAACGGTTTGTGGTGCGGGCCAATATCCCGGACGCGGGTGTCAGCGGTTTGACAACCATCGGCGGCGGACAAATTCTCGGCTTGAGCAACGCGCGCCTGCGCCGGAAAAAACCATGGACGCTCGACCGCCTCGCCGCCCGGCGCGAAGCCATCGCCGATCCGTTGCGGTGGTGTGAACAGATGGTGCGCGAAAGTGAATCGCCCGCCGCCGTTGCCAGCCTCCAAAAAATATGCTGGCACCGCCCGGAGGAAGTCGCCGGAGCGCTCGAACGGCTGCGCGCCGAAAACCGGGTGGTCCAGGCACCCGGCGGTGGATGGCTTCATCGCGCGGTTATTCAAAAGATGGCGGAAGACATTTTAGCCGCCGTCCAGACTTTTCACGCCGCCAACCTTCAGCGCGCCGGTATCAGCCTTGAAGAACTTCAAGCGACGCGCAAATTCAATCCGGTTTTTCTGGCGGCGGCGGCGGAATCGCTGCTTCAGTCGAAGCGACTCGAACGCAACGGCACTTTGCTGGCGCGGGCGGGTTGGAACGCGCGGATTCCCGACCGCGACCAGCGCCTGTGCGACCAAATCGCCGCCAAATTGCAGCAAGCCGGTTGGTCGCCGCCGGGTTTGGAGGAACTGGCGGCAGCGGCGAACGAGCCGCTGCCGCGCGTTGTCGCCACGGCGCGACTGCTGGCGGAACGCGGCGTGGTGGTGCGGTTGGATGACCGTCTTTGGATGCACCGCGACGCCATGGAAGCCGGCAAGGAAGCCGCCCTGAAGCTGTTCCGCCGCGCGCCGGCCTTTTCCACGATGGAATTCCGCGACGCGCTCGGCGTCAGCCGCAAGTTCGCCGTGCCGCTGCTGGATTACCTGGATAAAATCCGTTTCACCGTTCGGTCCGGAAACCACCGCACGCCGGGGGTGGAGGCGAGGAAACTTTTGAACCCTGTCGTTGAGAAAGAACTGAACCATTCCTGAAATGAAAATTGATATTGCCAAACGCCGCCGCATGATGGAACGATCGCGGCTCCTGGGACATTGCATCTGCGATGTGCGCCGCCCGTGTCCGTGCGATGTCTTCCGCAACGACGGCATCTGTCCCTGTGCCGGCGAGCGGCCCGACCCGGTGGACCTTTCGCAGGTCAAACTCACTCAACTCGTCCGCAACGCCGGCTGCGCCTCGAAGATTGCCCCCGCCGATTTGGACGCGGTGCTGGGGCGGCTGCCGGCAGTGGATGACCCGGCGGTGATTTCCGGGCTGGCTGCCGCCGATGACGCGGCGATTTACCGGATCGCGGACGACCTTTGCCTCGTGCAGACGGTGGACGTGTTCACGCCGTGCGTGGATGATCCACACCTCTTTGGAAAAATTTGCGCCGCGAATTGCCTCTCGGACATCTACGCGATGGGCGGCGAACCGCGCACGGCCTTGAGTGTACTGGCGTTTCCTTCCGAAAAATTGCCGGGTGAAGTCATCTATCAAATGCTGACCGGTGCAATGGAGATTTTCAAAAAGGCCGGCGTCGCGCTGGTCGGCGGACACAGCGTCAAGGATGATGAGATCAAACTCGGCTTCGCCATCACGGGCTTGATCAATCCCGCCGCGGCCGCCGCGCTGGAAAAACCAAATGCCGGCGACGCGCTGGTCCTCACCAAGCCGCTCGGCACCGGTGTGCTTTCGTTTTGCCGCCAAATCGGGCGCGATTTTCCGGCCGGCATGGCGGCGGCGGAAATTTCCATGGCTGCATTGAACCAGAACGCGGCAGAGGCGATGAAGGAAGCCGGCGCATCGGCCTGCACGGATGTGACGGGCTTCGGCCTCTTCGCGCATCTTTATCGCCTGTTGCGCCAGAGCAAACTGGGCGCCGAGATTTTCGCGGAGGCGCTGCCGGCGTTCGACGGCGCGCTGGACGCCCTGCGGCAGGGCGTGATTCCGGGCGCGATTGAGCGGAACCGCGAATACGTTGGCGAGGCCATCCACATCCCACCGGACGTGGACGAGGCGCTGGTTAATCTGGGGTTTGACGCCCAGACTTCCGGCGGATTGCTCATCGCCGTTCCGGCGGAGCGGCTGGAAACGTTGCGGCAATCCCTGGCCCGGCGCGGTGCCGGCAATTTTGTCATCGGTCGAATCCTTGGCGCGTCTGATACAAAAATCTTTGTCCGTCGTGGCGCGCCCGAAGCGATTGTTCGGAGTTCCGCGTTCACGCGGCCGCCTGAAGGCGAAACTCCAAGCCCCAAATTCAAATCCATGAAAACATCAAAACCAGATTCCACACCTCATCACGACGCTTGCTGCGCGGAAGTGTTCCAAAACCAAACAGCGACCGGCTCCGTCGCCGAATCGCAAAAGGCCTTCGGCGCGCTGATGCGGTCGGTGCAATCGGCCGGCGCGCTGGAGGAGAAGACCAAGGAACTCATTCTATTCAGCCTGGTCGTGGCCAGCCGCTGTCAGCCGTGTTTTGAGGCGCATGCGCGCAAGGCGCGCGACCTGGGCATCCCGCAGGCGGAGTTGGACGAGGCGGCGTGGTGCGCCATCGCCATGGGCGGCGCGCCGGTGAAGATGTTCTACCAGGAGTGCCTCGCGCGGGTTCAGCCGGGCAAAACAGATCCAGCGCGGCGTTGAACGCAAATGTGCCGATCGGACAACGCCAGGTGCGCGGGAGCACACAACTTTTTGAGTTATCCGAAGCGTGTCGTCGCCGAGCGACGGAATGACGATGGCCGGATCCTTGAATTCAGCCGCGTTCCAGTCGTGGTGTCTGTTCGCATCCCAAATGCCGCCACGACGCGAAAAAAGGCTTGCGGATTCCGGGCGTGAAGTCATTCTGCCGCCCATGAAAAGGCCTGGCGGTCTTCGCGGCAATCAAGGCACATTAAATCGTATCGTCTTGCCGCTCCTTGGCGGCCTCCTCGTTTCGAGTCTCGGGGCGACTCTGTTCGCCGCGACCGGTAACAACCAGGACGTAACGGTCAAGCTCCGCGAGGTTTCGGTTTTCGACTCGGGAAAGGACAATTTTCTCCGGGGACAGATGTGCCGCTGCCAGGACATGCCGTTCCCGGAAGTGAAGCATTATCCCGCGTTCGCCTCCAAAACGCCGGTTTTCGGCTCGATCCGGTTCGGCGGGAGGCCGGACGACACCAACTCCGGTGTGCTCTTTTATTTTGCCGTGGATGAGAGCCGCGGGACCGGCAAGGGCTACGACCGCTTGTATTTCGACGCCAACCGTGACCTCGACCTGCACAATGATCCGGTCGCCAAAACCCAGCAACCGCCGCCCGATCACGGCTACAAACCAAATTTCAGCGGGATCAAGTCGGTGGCGGCCTTCGATTTCTTGAAGTTGAACCTAGGTACCAACGGCGCCAGCGCCAATCCGGTGGAAGTCATGCCGCGCCTGCTTCTCACCGGGGATGACAAACAAACCTACCGGTTCATGTTTTTCGTGCGCACCCGCTTTTTTGAAGGGGACATCAAAGTCGCTGGCGAAATGTTCCACGTCCTGCTCGGGAACGATTATGTCATCTCTCCCAGCTTTGATTTTCCCGGCACTGCCCTGGTGTTAAGCCAGGGGAACAACACCTTCGACTGGTGGGGCGGCGACCGGATTTCGGCCATTCATAAAGTGAAAGGCCGCTTCTTCAGCTTCTCAGCCAGCCCGGCTGGCAATGAGTTGACCGTGCATCCGTATCAGGGAAACTTTGGGACCTTTGAGGTTGGACCGGGCAACCGGGCGCTGACCAACTTTAGCGCCTGGGGTTCGTTTGAAGCCCGTGATTGGGCCGTGCCAGTAGGCGGCGACATCAAGGACGGCCGGCCGGTCGAGGTCAGCCGTTGTCAGGTGCCGGTGGGCGACTACCTCCCGGAGTATCTCACGCTGCAGTTCGGCCGGCTGCGAATTACCCTCTCGCAAAACTACCATTCGGATGGCAAACGCCAGAGCCGGGACGGTCGGCCGAATGTTTACGGCATAACGATCCGCAAGGACCGGCCGTACGTGCTGGATTTCTCCAATCAGCCTGACGTGATGTTCACGTCACCGACCAACAACCAGCGGGTCAAACCGGGCGACACCCTCATGGTGGCGGCCGTGCTGGTGGACCCGAAACTCGACATCATGATCCGCGGTCTGGCGGACACGTCGCACAAGCAGACCCAGGATGCCGCAGGCAAGCCCCTGGGCTATGAACGCAATCTTTCGCTCGACCCCAAAGTGATCATCACGCGGAGCAACGGCGAGAAAGTGGCCGAGGGCGTCATGCCCTTTGGCTGAGACGGCACCTGCGGGTACTCATGGCGGGTACCAAAAGACCTTAAACTGGACGGCAAGGAAGAAACCTTCAAGGTGCAGGTGCTTTACGACACGCTGGAGCTTTACGGAAAGGTCAGCGCCAGCCGGCCCATCACCGTCTATCGCGAATAAGCCGGCTGCCGGAACAAACACCGCGAAACTCGATTCAGGTTGATTTTTCCTGTTCCGCGGCCTTTTGCGGCAGCGCGAAACAGGGCTCAATCGCGCCGCAGGTGGTGCATTCCAGGCAGCGGATGCAGCCGGAGACGTTGACGGCCTGATCCACTTTCACGCCCATCGAACACCGGCTGCGGCAGAGATTGCACTCCACACATTCCTTGGGATTAAACTGGAGATGAAACAGGCTGAAACGGTTGAAGAGCGCGAGGAATCCGCCGAGCGGACAAAACATCCGGCACCACGGACGGTGAATGAAAAGCGCGGCAGCCAGGAACGAAAGCAAAATGCCGGTCTTCAACCCGCTCATCATCCAGCCGTTGCCGGCCAGAACGCTTTGGACCGAATAAGGCACGCCGGCTTCCAACGCGCCCGCCGGACAAAGCCGGCAGATGGAAACCACCTGCTTCTCAAACGGAATGCCTTGGTAACCCAAAATCATCGGCAGCAGCAGCACCAAGCCCACCAGCACCACGTAACGGAAATAACCGACCCAGCCCGGCAGCGAAATTTTCCGGGGCACGATTTTGCCGAGCAGGTCCTGGAGAAAACCGAACGGACAAGCCCAGCCACAAACGATGGACCCGCCAGCCGCGCCGACGAGCAGGAGCAATCCGATCAACAAATAAGGCATTTCTCCCGCCACCGGCAGCAGCGCCGCGTAATTTGCCGCCACGCCAACGGGACAGGCGAATGCGGACAACGGGCAGGAGTAGCAGTGGAACACGCAGCCGGGAATGCCATGCAGCCACCGGCCCACCGGCGCGAGCCACACGCTGAGAAAACCGGTTTGCACCCAGGGACGGAGGCGCGTCAGCTTGCGGCCAAGCGCCGCCGGCTGCCGTTCAGGACAATTGGGAACAGGACATTCCATGGGAAACAGGTCAGCCACGCCATGTGGCCGGAATTCATTTCAGTCAGGTCGGGCAGGGCGCTGCGGCGGCGGTGTCCACCCGCACTTTCCAGGTCGGAGCCGCCGTACTCGCCAGTTGTTTGGCCCAACGATCCAGCGCTTCGGCTTCCGCAGCCGCATCTTCCAATTTTGGCGGCGGTGGCGGCGCGAGTTGATCCGCAAATTGCAGACCGCCGGAGGAAAACGCCTTGACCAACTGAATTTCCGAGGCGGTATTCCCCGTAACGGTGTCCACGCCGGTCAGATGGCGCGCGCCGCCAGACGCCAGGACAACACCGGCCACCACCGCAACGAACCCGGGCCAGAAATTGTGGTGCTCCACGTCGCGCAACGCGGGATTCACCGGCGGTTGTGGAACGCGTTTCATGGGGGAGGGACGAAGTCAAACCGGGAACATTCAACATTCAACTTCCAACATTCAACACCCAAGGCCGGAACCAACTGCGCGGGATGCTTGTTTCGAAGTTGGACGTTGGACGTTGAATGTTGAATGTTGTTCTGTTTAACACCACTCCACCACTCCAGCACTCCAATGTCCCGAGGACGAGGACGAGAACGAGGAGGAGAAAGGCAGAAACTGGCGGAGGTGGATGGGAATCGAACCCACCTGGGACTTTGTTGAGCCCCACGCTGGTTTTGAAGACCAGGAGCGCCACCAGGTCGCCCCACACCTCCACACCGGGTCACGGCGCCGCCTGCCGATGAGAGGCGGAATTCATTTCCGGCGGGCTGCATCACATGGACAGTTTGGCAGATTGGAAAGCAAATTCAATCCGAATCAATCGCGGCCTGTGTGGAGCGCCGATCTCCAACCCGGCGCGTTTCTGCCGGAAGGTCGTCTCCGCCGGGCCGGAGGCCGGCGCTCCCGGGACAGCGCGATCACTTCGCCAGTTTCTTGACCTGCGCGTCCAAGTCGTCGAGCGCGAAGCCTTCCGCGATGACGCGATGATTGGCGTCGGTCAGAATCAGCCACGGCAGGGCTGGAACCGCCGAGGCCCATTTTGATTTTTCGGATTTCTCCGTCACGCGCCCGATGGGGAAGGAAACAAGGCTGGCGCTCTTCCATTCATTGAATATTTCATCGCCGGTGACTGCGGCTTGAACACCCAGCACGGAGACATTTTGTTGCCGGAGCGCAGCAGCCTGCTGCTCCAGTTGACTGACGACGTGTCGCGACGGGCGCTGGGCCGCATCGAACAGGCACAACAGCACTGGCTTTGCGGCAGGCGCGGCGTCGGCGGCGAGATTCACGGTCGTCAAATCAGGCAATGGGTTGCCTTTGAGTGAGGCGCGAGGCGGCGTTTGACGCATAATCCCCGGATTGGAATTCATAGTCATCACGATATTGGTGTCGCCCGCCTCCACCGTCGCCTGCGCGTTGCCGCCGCCATTTTGCGAATAGGCGAACAGGCTGACCCGTCCCTCGCAAACCTGAAAGTGAAACCGGCCCTTGCTGTCGGTGGTCGTGTTGCCGTTCGGTTGGTCGTTGCCATTCAACTGGACGTTCACCCCGGAAGCCGGCTTTTCATTTTCGTTCAGCACCTGGCCGGCGATGATCTGGTCGGCGGGCTTGAGAACGAACGGCTCAACTTCCAAAAGGTTCGTTTCGGAATCATTTTCAATTTGTCGCTGGCTTCTGCCGTAACCCTTGGCGGTGGCGTAAACCATGTATTGCCCGTCCGCGGGCAGGCATTTGATTTCATAGCGGCCCCCGGCGTTGGCCGTCTGTATTTGTTCGTCCACCTGGGCGTAGGTGTTGCCGGCCTTGAACCACAAACCGACCTGCGCGCCGGGCAGGGGAGCGTCGGCGGCATTTTTCACCTGGCCGGCCAGGGTGAGCGCGGGTTTCAACTTCACGTCGAGGTTCGTGGTTTCCTCCGTCAATTCCTCGACTGCCGCCAGATTGCTGGCCGGGTCGCGGGCGACAAAATACGCGCCGCCGTTCTGTGCCTGCCATGGCTGAAGCGACCAGGTGAGATTGTATTGGCCGTTGGTTCCGGTCTTGATCCAGCGCGTGCCGTTGTTGGGGAACACCACCACCTGCGCGCCGGCGGCGGGCTTGCCATCGGCGTCCGTGACCACGCCTTTGAGCTTGTGCGTTTGCGCGCCGGGCGAAGAGCTATAAGTCTGGCCCAGCCGCAGGACGACATTCGTGTCGCCGCCTTCAGCGGAAATGTTGCCGAACGAACGCTGGCTGCTGGCGGAGAGTTGAACCGATCCTTCGCAGACGTGCTCGAAACGGAATCGTCCTTCGCGATCCGTGCGCGCATTTCCACTGGGCTGGCCGTCACCGTTAAGATTTACATAAGTGCCCGGGACCGGCTTGTCGTCGGCGTCGAGCACTTGGCCGGCGAGCTTGAGATTGGCCGGCTTGAGTTCCACGGTGTCGAGTTCCTGGCGGCCAGGATCGGCGGAAATTTCAAGATTGTGATTTTGTTTCTGCCCGTAGCCCGGCGCGGATACGATGACGCCGTATTTTCTGCCGGGCGGCAGCGCGGGAATTTCATATTGCCCCGGCGTGTTGGTTCGCGCCAGGCCTTGCAGCCACATACCCCGGTTGCCGGACCAGAAAACCAGCTGCGCGGTCGCGTTAGTGACGGGTTTGCCGTCGGATTCCGCGCGGCCAGCGAGCGTGAGTCCTGGCGCGAGTTTCAGGTCGAGCGCGCCGGTGTCTTCGTCAATGTCCTGAGCCGCGGCCAGATTGTGTTCCGTGTCGCGGACCAGAATGCAGACGGTCGAATCGTTTTGGCCGCCGAACTGGCGCTGGTTCCATTCCAATTCAAACTTGCCGCCGGCGTCGGTTTTGACGCCGGCTGCGTTGGGACCGCCAAAACCGCCGACAATTTTCACCGGCAATCCCGCCGCCGGCTGGCCGTCCGGCTGGCGGACGATGCCGGTGATTTTTTTCGGCGGGACGATTTCAATTTCCACGCGGTTCGTTTGGCCCGCTGCCACACTGGCGGAAGTCTGGTTCCCGGGCACGGATGCACGGGACGCCATAACCTGATAATCCCCGGGCAAGAGCCGCAGGCGGACGACGCCGTTGCTGTCGGAACTGGCGGCGGATTGGGAATTTTGTTTATAGGCATTGACCATGACTTGCGCCAGTGGTTTGCGGTCGTCCTGTCCCATCACGGCGACTTCCAGCAAACCGCCGCGCGCCGCGGTTATCTGCACGCCGCGCGTGATCTGTCCGGACTCAACCGAAACCGGAACCGTGTCCGCAACCCATTCCTTGACGGCGTTGGTTCCAAAGACGGCCTGAATCCGGTAGGAACCGGCGGCCACGTCGCGGATATTGAACGCGCCGTCCGGGCCGGATCGCGATGGCTCGCGCTCGCCCAATGCGAAAAAGCCCGGCCCATCAGGCTGCAGAATCAACCGCGCAACGGGCGGCGGTTGATTGCTGTCCTCGACGGTGATTTTGCCTTCGATGCTTCCGGCGGGGTCCACGACCAATTTGATGTCGTCCTGGCCCGCGCGCCAGGGCAGCGAGTCCAGGCCCGCGAAGTTCGGCTCCGATTGGCGCAAGGCTTTGCCCGGCGCCTGGACCGCGAGGGCGGCCGTGGCGTTGGTCGGAAAACTTTCGATGCGGAAACGGCCGGCGGCATCCGTGCGGGCGGCAAAGCAATCGTGCGCCGGTTTGCCGATGATGAAATTGACAGTCCGGACCGGGCCTTCCGGCGACATTTCGCCGACGGCCATGACCACGGAAACCTCGGCGTTGACGACGGGTTTGTCCGCTTCGTCCACCACCACGCCCGCCAGCGAGGCCGGCGGGGTCAGCACCAAATGTGCTTCCATGTCAGGGACGGAATTGAACGGCAGGTTCAGCAGTTTCCAAGCCGGAGCCAATCCCGGCTTGCGCGCCAGCAGGCACCCCTGTTCCCGCGAGACCTGGAATGCAAACGCGCCGTTGGTTTCCGTGGCGACCTGCCTGATCAAGGTCAGAAGACCCGCCTGGAAACGATTTTCATCGAAACGCCAATACTCGACCGTTGCGCCGGCCACGGGATTGCCGGCGGTGTCGGTGACGGTTCCGGAAAGTTTGAGCGTCGGCGCGCCGGCAGTTGCGCCGGTGTCCGGCACCCGTTGAACGGAAGTTTGCAGCTGTTGCTGTGTCTGGGCGTGCAAGCACGCGCCCATGAACGCAGCAACGGCAGCAACCAGAAGGAATTGCCGTGTCGTTTTCATGTGTGATCAGATTATTTTTTTGCTTCGAGTATCAACGGACTGGCCAGCACCTGGAACGGGCTGGAGATTTTCACGCTGCCGGCCAACGGACGCTGCGAATTTTGTGGCTCCCGCCATGAGAGCGAGCAAACGCCGCCTCACCCAAACTCGAACGTTGCGGTGCCGCAGGGCGAGCCGTCGGCATTCACCAGCGTCAGTTTCGGTCCGCTCGGGCGCTGGTTGTCGCGGAGCATTTCGATGGATTCCTTCTGCCGGCCCACGAAGTGGAGGTCAAATCGGACCTGGCGGCTGGCGATGTTGGTTGCCTGCAGCACGGCCTGCACCGGTTCGCCGATGTCCAGCGTGGCAGCGTTGGTGGCAGCCACTTCGAAATTAACGGACTCGGGAAAATTGTAGCCGGACAGTGTCCAGGCCGCGCCTTTTTCGTCCTTGCGATTGATGACCCAGTGAACCATGCGGTATCGGCCCGTCGGCAACGTGAATTCGCCCTTTTCCGGCCGGCGGACGAAATGGCCGTTCGCCCCGAACACGGTGAATTCGGAAATGTTCTCCGGCACGCGCACGGAGCCGAGCGGGACGCCTTCCGCCTTTTGAATTTTGACAAACGCGCCGTCGCGCGCGATCTCGATGCGGAAAAATTTGCCGTCCACCTCCAGCAGCTTGCCCAAAAACCGTTCGCCGACCTTGTCGCCTTCGACCTGAATGCGGTCGCTTTCAAAGGGATTTGGTGTGATGTTGTTGAAGGCGCCGTTGACGTCGCCGTCAATCAGTTGGATGCGCTTTTTCGCGCCGTCGAAATTCACCACGCCTTCATACCAGCCGCCGGAGGACGCCAGCAATCGCGCGGGACTTTTGTCGTATTGATAGAACCGCAGGACGAGATGGTAGGTAACCGGCCCATCCTCGCCCTTGAAAACAACGGGGGCTGGCGGAAAAGAGGCGGTGTAGGAATCCAGGCGCGCTTGGAGGGGCGCTTCGTCGTCAAGCCGCCCGTTGCCGTTGCTGTCGATGAACAGCCGGTCATACGGTCCGGACTTGCGTGTGCGGTCGAGGCAGAGCCAGCGTCCGCCGGCGGGGTCCATCGGCGTGAACCAGCGCGCGAAGTAAGGTGACGCGTTCAATATGGGCAGGGCGACGCCGGGCGGCGGATTGGTGGTCAATTCCATCTGTTTGTAGGCGCGGCCGTCAGCGCTGGTGTGGTATTCCAGCCATTGTTCGGATTGCGCTAACGCGGTGCCGGCCACCGCCAGCCCCACTGCAATCAGTTTCAGTTTCATAATTTTTGCCTTTTATTTACGCGGCTGTTTTGGTTCGGAAAATTCAGATTTTCACATTGGTTCCTGGCATCGGCGCGCTCAAGATCGGTGGCGCTTCCGATTGCACGCGCAGCAGCGCCTTGAGCCGTTCGCGGAAAAACGGACTGGCCGATGACAGCACCAGGAAGGGAAGCAGCAACATGAAATTGCCTGCCGCCACGATGAGGACGGGAGTGAAAAATTCGCTCAACGGAATCCGCCCGCGGTCGGAAATTTCGGCCACGACAAAAAGCGGCGCAGCAATCAACAGCCAGACAACCAACAACGACAGGAACAGCCAGAGACAAAGCCCGGCCGGGCGCCAAAGCTTGCGGCAAATCCACCCGCCGAGGCTCAACGCGATGGCGCTGGCCAGCGCACCCACGGCCAGCATGATTCCGACTTGAAGCCCCTCGATGTCCATCCCGCTCCAGCCTTGCCTTGACACCGCAGCCAGCGCGCTGAAGCCCGCCAAAGCAAGCAGGACGCACAGAAAAGTGACAAACCGATTTTGCCATCCGAGGTAATTTGACAGGAGCCAGACGGCGGCCAGGCCAACGGCCAGTGCGGTGATGACATCCAGGAAAAAGTTGGTTCCCGCCGGCAGGAGGATTGGCAAAGACGACTGGGTGAACACGAACACACATCCGAGCGGCAGCCAGATCAACCATGCCGCCGCGTTGCGGTTGGGCTTCAAAGCCAGTAATCCGAGAATGGCCAGCCACGGCAGCAGTTGCGGCGCAAAGCCGGGCACTACCCAATTACAGGTCGTCGGAGAACCGTCCTTGGCACCTAACGCACCGAGGTCGGACGAAGCCACGATGGTCAGCGTCCCGCCAGCGGTGAGAGGCACTCGCCATGAGTGCGAACAGGTGCCGCCTCAACCAAATTCAAATTTGCCCGACTCAATCTTCCGGTCGCTTTTGTAAACGGCGAATTCCGGCGGCCGGGAACGGTCCTGCTTCACCAGTTGGTAAGTCGCGCCGCCCGCGCCGATCAGCCGGTAATCCAGACGCAAATCCTGCCCGTGACGGCTGGCGATGACGGAATTCGTCAACGGCCCGCCCGCGTTCAACACCACTGGCGTCTTGTCCTCCACTTTAATCCGCGCGCCCAATTGCGGCTGGTTGGAATCGCGATAGGCTTCGGCAGCGTTTTGCTCGATCCGAACCTCGGGTTGATTATAGCTGCCGGTTGGAACTTTCACCGTATCCATCGGTTGATCAAGAATAACCAGATATGGCCCGCCCGTCAGGACAAGGCGCTGAATATATTTGCCGGTGATCTTCAATTCGCCCAGCGCGGCGGATTGTTCCGTGAATTGGAGCGCGGGCTTTGCCTCGCCGCCCTGCGGTCCGGCAACCAGGTCCAGTTGACAGGCGTGGCCATCAACAAAAAGTTTCCGCGAAAATGGAACGGTGGCGAGCGAACCATCGTAAGCGTTGAACGGCTGGTTTCGTTCTTCCCAAGGACGCAGCAACAACCGGCCGTTCTCGAACCAACCCGATTCGTTCAAAACATTTTGGACGATGCCCACCTGCCAGTCCCGTCCCTGCAACGTTACTTTGCCCTGCCAGAACGAGCGCAGGGCGATGTCGATGTTGCCGCCCGGTTGCGAACCATAATCCCAGAACCTGATGTCCGCCAGCACCGGGCATTTGCCTGACAGGGTGTTGAAGATCAGGTGGACATTGGTAAAGGTCTGGTAATAAGCGGATCTGGTTGGCCCCAGGCTCTCCGAAAACACGCCCGCGGGGTCGTCAGTCAAATCCCGGTTGCGGTTCAGGTCGAGAAAAAGTTTCCCTGCGCCGCGTTGCCAAAGGAATGGAATGGCATTGCTCGAACCGCCGCCGAAATTCAAAATGCCGCGGACGATTTTGCCCGAAGCCGCCGCCGGCTCTTTATTGAATGGGGCCGATTGCAGAGCAATGGAAACGCCCCAGTCGATGATGGCGTGGTCCGTTTCCTGATATTCCAGCAGGACCGTGGTTGTGTTTGAGATCGTGGAACTGGAAGGAACCACATCCGCAGCGCGAAGAATATTTCCCCGGCAAAACACAATCATCAGCGCAGATGTGAACCAAACCACCCACAAGTTCTCAATCCAGTCCCCTGGCCGGCAACCAGTCTTTTGCTTTGCCATCAAGCACTGGTTAGCAAATCCAAAAACTTATTTCAACATAAATTAGTTCATCCCGAGCGCTGAGGGTGCAACTCGGCACCGGCGCCATTTTTATGGCAGGGACGGCGCGCTACGCCGTCCGCGCCCGTAAAGCGGGCGCGACGAGCAGGGCGAAATCTCCATTGGTCAACGATTCCGGCGGCTTTACCGCCGGGGACGCCGCAGCGCGCCGTCCCCACCTCATGGTGGTGATGCCAGGTTGCGCCCGAACGCTGAGAAACAGATCAGCGACCGCCGGCAAAGGGGGAGGCTTGAGATGGCGTGAACACGCCGCAACCGGTTCCGGCTTGTATTTAAATTTTTCCGTCCTTCCGTAACTTATGGCCGAAAAATCCGGAAATCATTCCGTGCCGGCATCACTCATTCAGCCCCCAATGCAGATACCCATCATCATTATGACCGGCGGTGACCGTTTCCGTGAATCCGGGTGTCAAAGCGTCGGGTATTTCCAGGGATGTGTTAACGTCAAACGGATCGGGCGGTGTCACCGGCAGCATGCGCTCCTCCGGGAGGAAAGCCAATCCGCTCTTGCTTGCAACGGCACGCAAATGCTCCCGGGTGCGGGGAACCTGATGACCTGGTTCCCCGGGCAGTCCCATCAACGCCACCAAAGCGCCCCCGCCGGTGCGAAGCGGCAGCCAGAGGTCAATCCACGCGCGAAGATCAAGGGGCAACTCGTCTGCCGCGGAGACTGCAATGACAATGACATTGGCATGGGCGGCGGAATGAACGGCATCCACAAGGATTTCGGGTTGAGTCAGGTCACTCAGGCTCCACGAGCCGACACGGATGTTTCCACTGCCGGCCATTTGCGTCAACCGGTTACACATCTCCGCGGCCCATTCCCGGGTTGCAAGGTCTTGATGGATCGTCGTGACGTTTAACACATAATCACTTTCCTCTGGAGCAACCGGTGCTTCGTAAGCCGGGACGGTTTGTTCTAAAACGTTCGCTGGTTGCATAGGCTGTGGTTTGAACAAGGTTGGCGGTTTGCTTAGATCACGATGAAATTATTGGGCAAGCGGAGTCGCGCAGCCACGCGACCCCGACGACGGCGCCAGCCACGGTTTGTTGCAAACCGTGGCTGGCGAGTCAACGACCCGGACAGCCTCCGAGCCCACCTTGGCTGGCTCTGGTTCGAGGCCTAATTCCGGGCCGGTCTCCCCACTTCTCCTCAACGTACGGCGAACCAGCCGGCAATTCGAACTCGCAGAACATCATTTCAGGACATTGAATGAGTGAACACGAGGTCGAGTTCCTGGCCGGCGATTTTTGCCAGATCGAAAGCCTTTTTGACTTCATCCTTGAGATCATTGTCCGTGACCGTCAGCCGCAGACCAAGCTTCTTGACCCTCGGCGTGTCGTTTTTGATGACAAATTCTGGTTTGTAGAATTTGTGTTCTTCATTCATGGTTGTCATAGTTGTTTTTTTGCTTGTTTGTTATTTGCTTACCAACTGTTTTTGCCCTTTGGAAACCAGGCGTACCCCGCCCGTTCCTCAACCGCCGGGCCGGCAGCCGCCCCGGGTCACCACTCCGCCAATGGAGTGGCGCCGTTCACGACTTTGTTACTTTGGAACCTGCGCCCTGCGTAAACCTTCAATGACCCGGGATTTGGTCTTCCACCCCTCCGACATGGCAGGCTGAGGTGCTGGTTCGGCCGGCGCGGCTGAACGAGCAGTTCCCGGTCTCGGCTCCGCGCCAAGCGAGACAACAAACCTTGGAGCATTGCGCTGCCCCGCCTGGAGTTCCTCCTCGGCCTGCAGCCAGTGTTCCACGTCGCGCCCGGCCGGACACCCGGCTGTTTTCCAAATTTCGTAAGCCCTGCGTGCAATCGCGTCCTGGCCGGGTTTGGCTTGCATCGGATTTTGATTTTTCATGGGTGTTTTCTCTTACCGGTGGTTTATGTTTTTAATGACTATGGGTTTTATGTCCATCGCCGGGGGCTTCCTGAAGCGCCGATGTCGCGCGGTCGGTCCATCCCTTGGCCTTCTCCATGTAGAAATAACCGCGTGATGTCTCCGGCAGCCACCGTTCACGCAACAGGAAATCCATTCGACCCTTGCGCGCGACGGCGCGCAGGTAGTCCCGGGCAGGCTTCGTCTGAGCGTTCAACTGTCCGGGCACGCTGATCAGCGCAATCAAAGCTCCCATCGGCAGGCAGCGGTTGGGCAACCACGTGTCAGTCCACGCACTGAGATTAACCGGCAATTCTTTCGCGTCATAAATTGAGACCAGGACGACGTCGGCCACCATCGTCATCAAGGAGGCGTCCATGAGCACATCGGGATCGCTCAGGCGGCTGATCTCCCACCAGGTGCAGCGGACAGCGTCATTGCCCGCCAGCCGCGTCACCTGATCACACACCTGGGCGGCCCATTTCCTGGTCGGCGTGTCTTCATAGAGCAATGCGATGTTTAACGCATACTCTGTTCCTGCCGGGGCAAATCCCACGCGTTTCGTCGGTGTGATCCGTTCCAGAATGTTTGTTTGTTCCATAGATCGCGTCAATAATGGTTCACCAGCTCACGGCTTGGACAGTCGGGGAAGCGGTAATTTTTGCGTCAGGGAATTCCCTGACATTCAGCGGCTGGAAAATCGGGACGGCGCCGGGGTCGAATCGGCGGTCGGAAGCGGAAACCAAAAACGAAGCGAAACGAAAATGGCTGGCAGCGGGGTTGTGGGCTCGAAGGAATCGCGGACCGTGCCCGGCAAGACTCGTACACCGGTCTGGTGGCAGGAAGGTGTGCGTCTCGTTCAAACATCCTTCCCGTACCGCAAGGGGTTGTGGCAGACCGTCGTGACGTTTGACGCACAACTACTTTCCGGGGAAGCAATCGTCGCTTTGTCATGCGGGGTGATTGGTTTCAAA
>JBEKEJ010000016.1:0-22072 GCA_050013895.1 Verrucomicrobiota bacterium
GAGCTGCCGGACGTTGGCCGAAAAATCAAGTGCGGCGACGCCTGCGCGGTGGTCGAATCCGTGAAGACCGCCAGCGACATTTATTCGCCCGTGAGCGGTGAAATTCTCGAATCCAACAAATTGGTTGTGGACGACCCCGCGCTGGTGAACACCGACCCTTATGACGCCGCCTGGTTTTTCAAAATCAAATTGAACAATCCGGCGGAACTCAATGCGCTCCTTTCGCCGGGAAAATACAAGGCGCAGATCGGCGGGTAGTTTTTATCATCGCCTGATGCCGCGGCTGGCCGACCGGCACAAACGATTTAACACTGCTTAAACGTGAATAAAGCGGCGCTTCTTTCTGCTGCGGAACGGTTGAGTTTTTCCGAAAGCCGGTGATTTTGAGGATGTGAAAGCAAGACGAGTCCGCTTGTTCATCAAACCCTATTGTCCGTGGTGTCATCGTGCGAGCCGGTGGCTGAATGAGCACGGCGTCGAACATGAAACCGTTGACGTGACCGGCGACGAGACGGCTTATGACGAAATGATCCGGCTGTCCGGCCAGGAACTGGCACCCGTGATTGACGTGGACGGAAAGGTGCTGGCAGATTTCGGGCCGGAACAACTGGCCGTGTTTTGGCAGGAACTTCAACTGCAACTGCGCGCACCGGCACACGGCTGAAAACGGCGCGCGCTTCGCAAATCCATCCTTCCGATTCGAATTCCTGCAAATCGCCACAATTCGTTGGCGAGGCACAACCCGCGGTCATTGGAGCGCGGAGCATTGCGCCACAAGCCGGAAACCTTGGTTTGGCGGAATAGTGCTCCGGGTTCCGACGAAACCATGGGCGCAATCTGACACTGCCACCAAGGAACGCCGACTTCAGCCGGCAGAGGCTCCCATTCTGCCGTGCTGCCGCGTGAACGCGGCGTTCCTTTCCGCGGCCTTTGGCTGGGATGGTAGTGGTGCGAAGTTGCACCCCCAAACAATGCCGCTGCCAATTCGTTCCTTCACATTCAGGTCCATTTGTGTTGAACTGTGCCCGGACAAATGACCGTTACTGAATTGAAATCGCGCCCACGGCTGCCGGAATGGCTGCGCACCCGGCTGCCCAGTTCGGATGGTTTTGCCCGCACCCGCAGCCTGCTCGACGAACTGAAGCTGCACACGGTTTGCGAAAGCGCGAAATGCCCGAACCATTGGGAATGCTGGAGCAAAGGCACCGCAACCTTCATGATCGCCGGCGACCGCTGCACGCGCGCCTGCGGCTTTTGCGCGGTGACCACGGCCAGACCGTTTGCGCTCGAAGCCGACGAACCGAGGCGCGTGGCCGAAGCCACGCAGCGGATGCGGTTGCGCCACATCGTCATCACGGCAGTCGCGCGCGATGACTTGCCGGACGGTGGGGCAGGGCATTTTGCCAAAACGATCCAGGCGGTGCGCGAATTGAATCCGGGCATTGTGATTGAAGTGCTGGTGCCGGATTTCAACGAACGCGACGAATCCATCGAATCAGTGCTGGCGGCGAAACCGGACATTTTTAATCATAATCTAGAAACGGTGCGGCGGCTCACGCCGCGCGTGCGCTCGCGCGCGACGTATGACCGCTCATTAAACGTATTGCGCAAGGTGAAGTACGCGCGCGGCGACGCGATCCACACAAAATCCGGGATGATGCTTGGTCTCGGTGAGAAGGAGGAGGAAGTGATGGCCGCGCTGGAGGATTTGCGCCGCGCCGGCTGCGACCTGCTTACGCTGGGCCAGTATTTGCAACCGACGCTGAGGCATTTGCCGGTGGTGGAATTTGTTCCACCGGAAGTTTTTGACGCTTACGGCCGGATCGCGCGCACCCTGGGGTTTGTCCACGTGGCCAGCGCGCCGGCGGTGCGGAGTTCGTATCACGCGGATGAATTCACCCCGCCGTCAGTGCATCGGGAAAAGTAGCCCGCGGCGCAGGATCAGGTAAAACGCGAAGCCGATGAGCGCGATGCCGATCACAAAGCCAATGATGGTGATGATGGTTGTCAGCATGCGGGCTTGATCCTGGGCTTGAGCGGTGCGCTGTCTTTCCAATTCTTTGAATGTCGTGAGTTCCTTTTCGAGGGTGGCGAGGGCTTCTTCGTTTTTAAGCTGAAGCGTGAACCATTTCCCCTCGAAACGTTTCCATTCTTCGGGCAACTGCACGAGGCTTTCGGTGATCACGATGCGGAATCCGCAACGGCTCCAGAACGGCGAATTTTCCTGCGTCCACAGCCGGAAGACTCCGTGATGCGAGGCAATCAACTGAATACGCTCCCAGAACAGTTGCCGCGCCTCGTCCGCCACGGAAAAATCGGCGTAAACTTCGCTATGAAGGCGGGCGTGCTGGCGGATGATGTCAACCCCAATCGCGCCGGCGATTTGGCCGTCGGCCGATTCAATCACCTGAAACTCGGTCAGCCGGCGCTCCAATTCACCCGCCGGCAGGCGCATGGAGTTCCAAAGCGACTTGAGGCTTTGAAAATCGTCGGTGGTGGCGCGGCGGACACGGAACCGGGACGAACTCATCGCCCGTTTATAGCAATTCCGCCCGCCTCATTGCAACTGGAGCAGATAAAAAAGAGCCGGTAAGCCGGGATTGAGCGGATTGGTGAAAATGAAGCCGCCGCCGGCGTCAAATGGATTGGTCGAAACACGCGTCCAATTTGTGAATGGAAACATGAGGTTGGTGCTGGTCAGAAGGTAATAGCTACCGCCGTGCGGGCCGTTCGTGCCGCTGGCGACAAGATTGGCTCCGGAAATTTTGAGGCTGCTGAAGAACGGCACGGAATTGGTTGAAACGATGCGTTCGATGATGGAGTTGTTGCCGGAAAACAGCGCGGCGTAAAGCGGGTCACCGTTGGACGGATCAATGCCGAAACACGAGATGTGCGCGTTGTTGTCAGTGAAAAGAACGGCGTTTTGAATCACGTTCGTGCCGTTGTGGCGGAGCGACCAGACTTCACCGCTGCCATAGTCGGCGTAAAGATAGGACCCATTAAGCTCCGGCCAGCGGGTGCCGCGGCAGACAATGCCGCCGATGACGCAAACCCGGCTGCCGGTGTGGCTATATTCGATAAGCGGATGCGTGTAGAGGAAATTGGTCGGAGGCGTGCCGGCGTACGGATTGTCGCCTTCGTAGTAATTCCATCCGCAATTGGCTCCATTGGTCACGATATCTACCCACTCGATCGCGTTCTGTCCGACGTGACCTAAATAGAGTTCACCGGTGGCGGGATCGAAGGACCAGCGCCAGGGATTGCGCATGCCGACGGCCCAAAATTCGGTGCGGACCTGATTTGAATTGACGGTCAAACCGTTGAAATTCGTCGCGCCGACCCACGGATTGTCAAACGGAACGGCGTAATTGGTCAACGACGGCAGGGAGACGTGCGGATTGGGCGTCAAGTTGCCCGGCCGCTTGTCCACGTCAATCCGCATGATGGCCGAGAAAAAGTCCTTGTCTATATGCTGTGAATTGCCGTATTGGTCGCCACCACCCCCTTCATCACCGAGCGAAACGTAAAGGTAGCCGTCCGAACCGAAATGCAGGTCGCCGGCGTTGTGATTGTCGGCCAGGTCGTATTGCGCGATGAAACGGACTTCGGAATTGGGGTCGCCGACGTTTGCGTTGGTCGAGGTGGTCTGGAAACGCGACAAAATATCATGCAATTGCAGGCTGCCGCTGCCGTTCGTGGCTTGGCCGGTGTAAAAAACGTAGAAGCAGCGATTCGTCGCGTAACCGGGATGAAACGCGAGTCCCAGCAAACCCTCTTCATAGCTGGCGTCGCCGGATTCGTCGGAGTTGACCACGCTTACACGACCGGAAATGTCCATGAACACCGTGCGCGTCGGGCTGGCGAGATTGGTGATGACCGTGATGCGACCGTGTTTTTCCAGGACGAACAGGCGGTTCGTTTCGCCCGGCGGCGAGGTGATGCAGACCGGATTCGAAAACACCAGGCTCGGAAACGCATTCGTCGGAACATAGCCCCAGGTTGTTTGCGCACAGGCCGTGGCACCGACAACACACGCGCCGACGGCCACGGAAACGGCCCCAAATCTTTCAATAGACAACCTCATATTGTCGTTTAACATGCCTGATTGTTAGCAAAAGTCAAAAGCCGGCGGGATATTTTTATGTGAAGCAGGGTTTGCTTTTCTGCGGGCGTGTGCAATTTTCAGCGGACGATGAATGATTGGACCATGAACAACCAAAACACGCAGCAGATCCTGAACGCGTTAAACTGGCGCTATGCGACAAAGGTCTTTGATCCCGGCCGGAAGATCCCGGCGGAGGTCTGGTATACCCTGGAACGCGCGCTCGTGCTTTCGCCAAGCTCCTACGGACTCCAGCCGTATCGTTTTCTCGTCATCAACGATCCCTCCACACGCGCCGGGTTGTTGCCCCATTCGTGGAACCAGAAGCAAGTCGTTGACGCTTCGCATTACGTCGTCTTCACCGCCCGCACCCAAATGACCGAATCGGACGTGGAGAAACTCATCGCGCGCACCGCCGACGTTCGGAAAATTCCAGCCGCCTCGTTGAATTTCTACCGCGACATGATGCTGGGCGACCTCGTCAAGGGGCCGCGCAGCCAAATCGCCCTTGAATGGGCCACCCGTCAGGCTTACATCGCGCTGGGCAATTTGATGACCTGCGCCGCCGTGCTCGGCGTGGACGCCTGCCCGATGGAAGGCTTTGTCCCCGCCGAATACGACCGCGTCCTTGGCCTGGAAAACAGCGGTTACGCGTCGGTGGTTTGCTGCGCCCTGGGTTATCGCGCCGCCGGCGACAAATACGCGGGCCTGCCGAAGGTGCGTTTTGAAATCAAGGACCTCGTGCGATATATTTGAATTCATGAAACGGAAACTTCGCATCATCGCCGCGGTTCTGGTGGTGGGCGCCATCGCCTTCTGGGCGGCAGCCGGAGCCAATCGCGGCTGGACGAAAACGCGCGTTCCGAAGAAAATCGTGGATGAAGTCACGGGCCTGGAGGGAATTCAATGGCAGGATCAATTCGTGCCCGGCGTTGATTTTCTGGGCGCCGCCGTGCTGGGCGCGGGAGTTCTGGCCGGTGTTTCCTTTTTTGTCCCGGCAAAACCGAAGTGATCTACAAACCGAACCAAATAATGAAAACGAAACTCATCATTCTGGCACTCGTCACCATGGCGGGCGTGGTTCTCGCCGCGCCACAGACGTTCGACTTCAAAGACCCCAAAGGCATCAACAACGCCGGATTCAAACTCGATGCGCCGTTGGAGTCCATCAACGGCAGCGCCAGCGGCATTTCCGGCACGGTCACGTTCGACCCGGACAATCCCGGCGCGACGAAAGGCAAAATCACCGTGGCCACCGCGTCGCTCATCGTCCCCAACCCTTTGCAAAGACAGCACATGCTGGGCGACCAATGGCTCGATGCGGCGAAGTTCCCTGAAATCAGTTTTGAATCGAAGGAATTCAAAAACGTCCGGACCGCCGGCGACACCACAACGGCGGACGTGACCGGCACGTTTACGCTCAAGGGCGTGTCGAAGGAACTCACCGTGCCGGTGAAACTGACCTGGCTGAAGGACAAATTGGGCGAGCGCGTGCCGAACCAGAAGGGCGATCTGCTGGTCATCCGTTCCAGCTTCACCATCAAGCGCGGTGATTTCAACATCATGCCCGGTCAATATGAGGACAAGGTTTCCGACAACATCGAAATCACCCTGAGCGTCGCCGGCGCGTCGCCGAAATGACCGAACGTTTGACTGGATGATGATTTGAAGTGATTCCCGCCCAAAACCAGGTTGCCCCGCTGCTGCAGTGGTTGCTGCGGAAATATCCCGAAACGCCGAAGACGCGCGCCAAACAATGGATTCTGGCGGGGCGCGTCAGCGTGAACGGCGTCATCCTTCGCAAACCGCATCAGCCCATCCCGGATCCGGGGAACACGCTGGAACTGCGCGACCGGCACGCCACCACTTTGACATGCGGCGCCGCGTGGCAGATCCATCCGCGCGTCGCCTTGCTTTATCTGGACTCCGCTCTGGCCATTGTCAACAAGGCGCCGGGACTGATCTCGATTCCCGCGCCGGATTGCGAACTGTCCGCAATGAGTATTCTCGCCGATTACCTGGCCGGACGGCTGAAAGCCCGGGACCGCGGCGTCGCCGGAAAAATCTTGCCGCCCGCTTATCGCCGGCTCGAGCCTTTGCCTGTTCATCGCCTCGATCGATATACCAGCGGCGTGTTTTGCATGGCCATGAACCCGACGGCACGCGGGCATCTCATCGAACAATTGAAAGCGCACACCATGAGGCGGGAATACGTGGCTTTTGTGGAAGGCCGGGCGTCGGCCCGCTCCGGCACCTGGCGGCAATGGCTACAGTTGAGCCGGGACGAAATGCGTCAACACATTCTTTCCCCGGCGCAAGCCAATGCCGGGCCGGTTGATGCCCGGGAGGCCATAACTCACTATGACGTCGTGGCGGAATATCCGCTCGCCGGCGGCCGGGGCTACGTCACCAAATTGCGGCTCCGGCTCGAAACCGGCCGTAAACATCAGATTCGCGTCCAGGCCGCCGACGCCGGATTGCCATTGATTGGCGACCGCACGTATCATCCAAAATATCGCAACGAAGACCGCGCCGGCGCGCCCGTCGCTTTTCCGCGTCAGGCGTTGCACGCAGAAGTCCTCACCTTGGAACACCCGGAGCGGCCGGGAACGCGAATGAGTTGGACCGCTCCATTGCCCAAGGACCTTCGGCAGCTCGAAGCCGCTCTGCAATCCGGCCGGCTATAATCAAATTCGCATCCCTGACTGAATTCACTTTACTCGCCGAGCCTCAGGCGTATCCTTTCACTTCTGATTTTTTCGCCGGCAGACCAATTTTATGGCTAAACTGACAATTCGTGACCTGGACGTTCGCGGCAAGCGCGTTTTCCTGCGCGTGGACTACAACGTGCCGCTGGAGGAAAAGGACGGACAGATGGTCATTACCGACGACACGCGCATCGTCGCCACGCTGCCGACGCTCAAACTTTTGCTGGAGAAGGGCGGCAAACTCATCCTGACCGCGCACCTCGGGCGGCCCAAAGGCAAACGCGACGCGACGATGTCCCTCAAACCGGTGGCGGACAGATTGTCGGGATTGCTCGGCAAACCGGTGACGTTCGTGGATGATTGCATCGGCGAAAAGGTCGGGCAAGCCGTGGCGGCAATGAAAGACGGCGACGTGGTGCTGCTTGAGAACGTCCGTTATTACAGCGAGGAGGAGAAGAACGACCCGGCGTTCGCCGAACAACTCGCGAAGGTCGCCGACGTATATGTGAACGATGCATTCGGCGCGGCGCATCGCGCGCACGCTTCGACCGAGGGCGTCGCCCGTGTGGTCACCAGACGCGGCGGCAAATGCGCCGCCGGCCTGCTGATGGAGCGCGAATTGAAGTTCCTTGGCGAGGAGTTGGACAAGCCGGCTCGCCCATTCATCGTGATTCTGGGCGGTGCGAAGGTTTCGGACAAGATCAAGGTCATTGACCGGCTGCTGGAGAAGGCGAACTCGATTTTGATTGGCGGGGCGATGGCTTACACGTTCAGGCTGGCGCAGGGTTATAAGACCGGCAAGTCACTGGTGGAACCGGACGCGACCAGCATTGCCAAGGCCGCGCTCGAAAAGGCCAAAGCCAAGAAGGTCAAATTCCTTTTGCCCGTGGATGACGTGGTAGCCGTGCCGGTGAAGACCGACAAACTCGACAAGAAGGGCAAACCGGTCATCGAATGGCGGAATCCGCGCACGAACACGGACATGAACTGCCCGGACGACGCGGCGGGCCTCGACATCGGGGTTGCCACGGTCGCGGCGTATTCAGCCGAGATAGCGAAGGCCAAAACGATTTTGTGGAACGGGCCGATGGGATTGTTCGAGAACAAGCAGTTCGCCATCGGCACCAATGCCATCGCGCTGGCCGTGGCGGATGCGACGCAAAAAAACGGCGCCAAAAGCATCATCGGCGGCGGCGACAGCGTGAAGGCGTTGAACAAGGCCAAACTCGGCGGCCAGGTGACATTCATGAGCACCGGCGGCGGGGCGAGCCTGGAATTTCTGGAAGGCGCAGTGCTGCCCGGAGTAGCGGCGTTGACGGAGAAGTAATCCGCTAATTTCGCGAATTGTCGCGAATCTTTTGGATCTTAAAAATAATTCGCGAGAATCAGCGCAATTCGCGGATGAACAGAAAGCTAGAGATGAACAAAGAACGAAAACTGATCATTGCCGGAAATTGGAAGATGAACAAAACGGTCGCCGAGGCCCTGGCCCTCGTCAACGGCCTGAAACTGGAACTGGCCAACGTCAAGGAGGTGGACATCGTGGTTTGTCCGCCGTTCACCGCCCTGGAGTCGGTGTCGAAGGCGGTCCTGGATTCCAATCTCCGCCTCGGTGCCCAGAACATGAGCGAAAACAATTTCGGCGCGTTCACCGGCGAAATCTGCGCCGGGATGCTCAAAGAATTTTCCGTGCGCTATGTCATCCTCGGCCATTCCGAGCGGCGGCAGTATCAAAAGGAACTGGACGCGCTCATCGCCAAAAAGGCGGCGGCGGCGCACGCGGCCGCGCTCAAGCCCATCGTCTGCGTCGGTGAAACCCTGGCCGAACGCGAGGCGAACCACACGGAAAAGGTTCTGGAAATGCAGGTGCGCGGCAGCCTGGCCGGGCTCGCCAAGGAACAGGCGGTTGAAACGATCGTCGCCTATGAACCGGTATGGGCCATCGGCACGGGTAAAACGGCGACAACGCAACAGGCACAGGATGCGCACGCATTCATCCGTGGCGTGCTGGCGAAGATGCTCGACAAGGCCGCCGCGAAGAAAATGCGCATTCAATACGGCGGCAGCGTAAAGCCGTCGAACGCGCGCGAGTTGATGGGGCAGGCGGACGTGGACGGGGCGCTGGTCGGAGGCGCGGCGCTCGAGGCGCGAAGTTTTGCTGACATCATCAAGAACTCGATATAAAATAGGCCATGAGTTTCATTGCTGGAGTTTTGACGTTTTTGCTGGTCATCGACTGTCTGCTGCTGATTTTCCTGATATTGATGCAGTTGCCGAAGAAGGACGCCGGGGCGGGCATGGCGTTCGGCGGGGCAGCAGCGGACGCGTTGTTTGGCGCGGGTTCGGGCAATTTTCTTACCCAGGCAACGAGATATGCCACCATCGCGCTCTTCGTGATGGCTTTGGGCTTGGGTTATTTGGAAGACCGTCTGTACAACCAGAACAGCGCGTCTGAATTCGAAAAGGCGCTGCAGGAAAAACAAACGCAAACACCCATTACCGCTCTGCCACCAGCGGCGTCGGCTAATTCGCAGGCGGCAATGCCAACGAACAACTTGCCCCTTCCGCCGGTCACGCCGCCACCCGGCGCGCCGGTCGCGTCCAGCAACGCCCCCGCAGCGCCGGCGACATCAAAATAACGCGATGGCCAGTTCCAAACGCGCCGCGGCCGGAAGTCGAAAGATGCAGGTTGGTTGCCGGAAGGCGTGCGCAGTGTGGCGCGGCGCAACTTTCTGCCTCCTATTTTTTGCCGGTTGCGTTCTAAACTCCGGCTGTGTCCGGCGCGAGCCGCCGGCCGATGTCACCATCATCAACAACGCCGAACCGGAGACGCTCGACCCGGCCATCCTCACCGGCCAGGCGGAAATGCGCATCGTGACCGGCTTATTCGAAGGATTGCTCCGGCTCGACCCCAAAACGGCGCGGCCAGTTCCCGGGCTGGCCGAAAGCTGTGAAATTTCATCCAATGCCTGCATTTACACCTTTCATTTGCGCACGAATCTGGTCTGGTCCACCGGAGAACCGATTCGGGCGGAGGACGTGGTTTATTCGTGGATTCGCGCCCTGAATCCGACAACGGCGGCGGATTATGCCGGACAATTGTTTTATGTGAAGAACGCGGAAGATTTCAACTCGGGCAAAATCAAGGACCCGTCGCTGGTTGGCATTCACGCGCCGGACCCGTTTACCGTGAGCATCGAATTGATTCATCCCACGCCGTTTTTTCTGGATATTTGCGCCATGCCGGTGTCTTGCGTCGTGCCGCGCCAGACGATTGAGAATTACGGCGACCGCTGGCTGATGGCACGGCCATTGCCGAGCAGCGGGCCATTTGAACTCGTTTATTGGCGGCTCAATGACAAGGTCCGTTTGACGAAAAATCCGCGTTACTGGAACGCCACCAACACCCAATCCCGAATCATTGACCTCCTGCCTATCGGCTCCGCGTACACATCGTTGAATCTTTACGAAAACGGGCAGGTGGACGTGGTCTGGGACAAGGACCTGGTGCCGGTCGAATTGCTGGATGTGTTGTTAAAACGTCCGGATTTTCACACGTTCAATTATCTGGCGACCTATTTCATCCGCTTCAATGTCACGCGCAAGCCCTTTGACGACCTGCGCGTGCGCCAGGCGCTGGCGCTGGCGGTTGACAAGGAACGCATCGTCCATAAGATCACCAGAGCGGGCGAACCGCCGGCTTCGCATCTGGTCCCCGACGGCACGGCCAATTACACATCGCCGGAGGGCCTGGGCTACGACCCCGCTCGGGCGCGAAAATTACTGGCCGAAGCCGGTTATCCCGGGGGCAGGGGATTTCCGCGATTTGACTACATCTTCAACGCGCCGGCGGGCGGCTCGGCAAAAATTCACGAAGAAATTGCGGTCGAACTGCAACAGATGTGGCACGACACGCTCGGCATCAACATGGAATTGCGCCAACTGGAATGGAAAGTGTATCTGAGCGCGCAGGACCATCTCGATTTCAGCCTGGCGCGTTCCAGTTGGGTAGGGGATTACGACGATGCAAACACGTTTCTCGGCATGTTTACCAGCAACGATGGCAACAACCGCACCGGCTGGAAAAAAGCGCCATACGACGCTCTCATCCGCGAAGCTAACGAACAAACCGATGTGAAAAGGCGTGAGAAACTTTTCCAGCAAGCCGAAACGATTTTGGTGCGCGACGAAGTGCCCATCATCCCACTCTACTTCTATGTCGGCATCCATTACTACGATACGAACAAAATTCAGGGGCTTTATGAAAACATTCTCGACGATCATCCTTTGCAATATATTCGCAAGGCAGGTCGAGGGCCGGAAAGCAGGTAGCCATGTATTGTCTCAAACGCCTTGTCTTTGCGGTTCCGCTGTTGCTGATCATCAGCGCGCTGGCGTTTGGGCTGGTCCATCTGGTGCCGGGCGGTCCGTTCGATCGCGAGCGAGCGCCTGCGTCGCCGGAAATCAAACGCAACCTCGAGGGCGCCTACCATTTGAATGAGCCGTTGTGGAGGCAGTATCTGCGTTTTTACGGCCTGGTTTGGGAGAAGGACAGCACCGGCCACTGGCGCCACGCTCCGGCCAGCTTCAATGTCTCCTACAAATACCGCAACCATCGTGTCAGCGACATTATCGCCCAAGGCTTGCCGGTTTCGATGCTGCTCGGCGCGCTGGCGTTTGGCTTCGCGATGGGCGCGGGTCTGCCGTTGGGCTTTTTCACGGCGGCGCGGCGCGGTCATTGGGAGGATTTCGCCGGCAGCCTCCTCGCTGTGCTGGCCGTATGTGTCCCCGGCTTTGTCGTAGCACCACTCCTGATTCTGATCATTTCCATCAAATGGCATTGGCTGCCCGTTGGCCTGTGGGAAACGCCGTGGCACATGATTTTACCGCCCATCGCGCTCGGCCTGTTCTTTGCCGGCAAAATCGCACGCCTGTTCCGGGAGGGCATGCTGAACGCCATGCAATCCGAATTCGTCGCCGCCGCGCGGGCCAAGGGGCTCGGCGAAAATATGCTGCTGCTTAAGCACGCCTGCCGTATTGCCGTGCTGCCCGTCGTCTCTTATTCCGGCCCGATGCTCGCCGACATGCTCACGGGTTCGTTTGTCATCGAAAATATTTTTCAGATTCCCGGCATCGGCGTGTTTTTCATAAACAGTTCGTTGAATTCCGATTACACGATGACGGTTGATCTGGCGCTGCTTTATGCCGTGCTGTTGATCGGCCTGAATTTGGCCGTGGACTTTGCCTATACGCTGCTCGACCCGCGGGTGACATATGAATAAGCCGGTCGAGGGTCGAGTGTCCAAAGTCGAGGGCAACATGACGCCAAGCCAGCCGGCTTCTGGCGCCCGGCCCTCGCCCCTCGGCCCTCGACAGCTTGCGTGGCGGCGCTTCAAGCGCAATCGCCCTGCCGTCATCAGCGCCTGGTATCTCGCCTTTCTGCTGCTCGCGGTTCTCGCCTGGCCGGTGATATTGAGGCTCTCCGGCGCGGCTTTCGAGCAAGTTCACGATCCCGATCGGCTTTCCGACGTGCAATTCGTGCCGCCGGATGCGCAACACTGGTTTGGGACCGACCTCCACGGACGGGACCTGTTTTCGCGTGTTTTTTTCGGGGCGCAGATTTCCCTGTTCGTCGGCTTTGTCGGCGCGGGCGTAAGCCTCGTCATCGGCGTGCTGTGGGGCGCGATTGCTGGTTACGTCGGTGGGCGGACGGATAGCGCATTGATGCGCATTGTGGATGTTCTTTATTCGCTACCAACGATTATTTTTGTGATCGTGCTGATTACCACGCTTGGTGAAATGATCAAGCAATCGCAGTTTGTCGAAACTTCACCAGCACTGGCTGGGGCTTTGCGCGTGATTCTTTTGTTTGTCGGCCTTGGCGCGGTATCATGGTTGACGATGGCGCGGATCGTGCGCGGACAGGTGCTTTCGCTGCGGTCACGCGCGTTTGTTGATGCCAGCCGCGCGTTGGGCGCCGGGCCGGTGCGGATTCTGGCGCGGCACATCATCCCGAATATTTTCGGCATCGTCATCACCTACCTCGCGCTCACGATGCCGGCAATCATCCTTTACGAATCGTTTCTCAGCTACCTTGGCCTCGGGGTGCAGCCGCCGATGGCGAGCTGGGGCACGCTTATCGCGGAAGGCGTGGGACAGATCAATCCCATTCGGATTTACTGGTGGCTGATTGCCTTTCCCGGCAGCGTGCTCGTCACGACGCTGCTGGCGCTGAATTTTCTCGGGGACGGCCTCCGCGACGCGTGGGATGTGAAAGGCAAATAGGGTAGGGCGCGTTACTCCGTGCGCGCCGAGTCATCTTGTGTCGCCGGCGGCGTGCAGAGGACTGCCCGCCCTGCCGGAGAGATAATCCCGGATCCGCCATTTCAAAAAGGCCGAACAATGACCTGGCGTGGCCTTGTTTCGCAACGGCCAGTATGCGTTGAATTCCCTCTCCAGCCTGCGCAATTTGCGGATGCCATTTCGCGCCAGCCGTTCCGCCTCTGATGTCCGGCCCGCCGCGAGCGCCTGCTGCCATAGCATGAATTGACAGGATTGCGCCGCCATGCGTGCGGCCATATCCAGTTCACGCAATAGAATCCCGGCATTGGCGGTCGAAGGTTTTGTCCGGTGGAGCCTGATGCGTTGTCTTTCAATTCCTTTCAACGTGGCGCGGACGTTCTGTTCCGGAATCCGCGCGTGGTATTTTAATCCGTTTCGACAAAACGATTCTCGCGCTTCGGGCGGGGGCGCGGCGATGACCGTACCCAGCGGCGTAAGATTGGGTTCGGCATAACCGAGCTGGCGGTGGGCGTGCCCGAGCGCGAATGCGGCTTTTGCGATTCGCCCGGTCGAATCATGGAAGACGTCTCGGCTTAAAAGCGGCGGGAGCAATCTTTCATCAAAGGTTTTGGCGCACCAACTCAATGCCGCGCCGGCAAGAAAGGGGAGGTAACTCGCGGCCAATGGCTGCGGATGTCCGCCGTCGCCCCAGTCGGTGATAAGATAGCCGATCGCGCCGAACTTTTTGCCGGCACTCGCCGCGGCGCGCAGATTGGCCAGCGCGTTGTCATGCCGGCCAATTAATGTCTGCCAAGTCGAAGTGCCGGGGCAGACATAAAAGGGAATCTTCGCCTTCGCAAATTGGGCGGCTTCTTTTTCAAACGGATGATTTGCCTCGTAACCCCAATTCAGCGCGATAAGTCCCGGAACGCCGCCTTCAGGCGGCAGAGGCGATTCACTCCGGCGATTGCTGCTGCCTGAAGGCGGCGTTCCAAATTGGGCCAACTCCTTGATGAGCTCCGGGTATTTCAAAATGATGTCGCCCCAAAACATCATCCGTTTGCCGCGTCGGGAAACTTCGTGATGAATTCTCTTCAGGAAATCGATATAAACCCGGCCTTTGCCAATCCTCTCGCAGAGTTTTTTGCTCCGGCCAAGGCCAAGATCAAATGTCTCATCGCAGCCGACGTTGAAGAATTGACTCGAAAAGTTCGGCAATAGTTCGTCGTAAAGTGCGCGCAGGAAGGGCAGGGCGCCGGGATGATTCGGCGCGAGCGTGGACGGGCGACGCACAAATTCGCCGCTCGCGTCTTCGTAAAGTCCGGAAACTTCAGCAAGGTTTTTGAAGCGGGGATGTTCCAGGAAATGGCGCAAATGGCCGAAGGAATTCTGGTTGGGGACGAGGTCGATGCCCAGTTCGCGGCAGCACGCATCCAGCCGCCGAATTTCCGCGCCGGTCAAGGCGCCCCAGCTTCGCCAGACGGATTTGTATTTGCGGTAGGCGAACGTGTGCTCGGTGTAGAGTTGCAGCTCGTTGATCTTGAAATCCGCGAGATGTTCGACGAGTTCGAGCAACGTTTCAAGTTTGGGCACGCGCCCGCGCGAGACATCGAGCATTACGCCGCGGCGCGGAAAATCCGGCCAGTCTCGGATTTTCAGGCAGGGCAGCCGCCAGCCATATTGACGCAATAATTGTCGCAACGTCGCGATGGCGGCGCGCAGGCCCGGTGCCTCGCGGAATTCGATCCGCACGCCATTACGGTCAATCGTGATCGCGTAACCTTCAGGACGGGCGGGCGCGAAATCTGTGCGGACGGCGCGGATGGTTGCGGGTGGAGCGCCGGCCTCCGGCCCGGCGTGTTGCTTGAACAAGAAAGGAACAAAGGAACAAAGTCTTTCCCTTGCTTTGACGCTTTGGTGCTTTGTGGCAGCAAAAGCTTCCCCTTCGAGCCGGGCCGGAGGCCGGCGTTCCAATTCAATTTGCAGTCGCTTGGCGGTCACCCGCGCCACGTCGGCTGAAAGCGACTCGTCGAATTGCAGCGTCACGCGCGCCGGTAACGCAAACCGGCCGCGAAGCAATCGCAGCGAGCGGGGGCGGGGGAGCAGTGCCGGGCTTTTGGAATTCATGTTCACGTCTTCAGCGGCAGAAGTTAAGACTGAAAACCGGCCGCTGAAAACTGAAAACTGGCCTTGCCATCAGCCCGCATTTGCGGGTGCTGGATTAAACGCGTTTGCCGCGCAGCGGGCAGCGACCAGCGGGAAAATTGCCGCAAAGCGGCGGTAAACTGCCGTCCGACATGAGAGTCAACTCCGTTTCGAATGGAAGACGACTTGTTTCTTCGCTCTGACACTCCTGCCATTATTTACTCGGATGCCGGGACGGTGCAAATTAAGTCTGACCGCAATCGCAATATTGAAGTTTAATTGCCCGGACCACGCGTGATTTGCGGAAAACCACATAAGAATTCCACCCGGTTGCGGAAATGACGCAGCCTTCTTCCGGCGAACGATGTGCGGCATCATCACTGATGCTCACACATCGTTCGTCAGCCGTCCCGATTCCGAATTTCAGCGGTCGCCAAACATCTGAACCGGTTTTACGGCGACAGGGGCCGCACAGCACGGACGCGGTAGAAACGCATCGGCGCGTTGGTGTCGCCGAAACTGCGAGTGGTCGAAGCGCCATCTGGCGTGATGATCCCAAGACCGCTGTCGTTCCAAACGGGCGCGCCAAGGTCCAGGGTCTTCTCCAGATAATACCGCCGGGTCGAAACGCTGCTCCACCTCGACGTAACCTGGATTCCGCCGGACGCGGCGGAAAAGGCGGTGATTCTCAAATAATCGCTGCCATTGTTTGGATCCGAGCCGGCCTGATATTCCTGCCGGTTGGACCAGCCGTCTCCGTCCGGGTCGGCATTGGCATTCACGTTGGTTGTGCCGAAGTTGACCAGCAGCCAGGCAATGGGCAGGCCATCGGGAGCCAGCGCACCCTGTTGAATGCTGTCGGTCTGGACATACGCGAAGGCGTTGCTTAGGGAAATCCAGCCGCAATTCGCGCTCCAGACGTAGCCGCTGAAGTTGCCCGTGGCCAGGTCCACTTTCGGCGCGCCCGTGGCTTCAAAGTTGAGCCAGCCAATGTTCGCGCCGTAAGCATAGCCCCGTAGATTGCCGAGGCCGTCCTGGTTCACGCCCCAGTCGCTGGCGCTGGTGTTGCTGTAGTAAATGCCCCCGGGCGGCAAACCGTTGCCGAGGCCGATCCAGCCGACATTCGCGGCGTAGATGTAGCCTGAGCAGACGTATTCGCCGATGACGGCGCCGTTGACCGTATCGCCCTGCCAATCCATCCAGCCAATGTTTGCGCCATAAGCGTAATGATTGACAGCGTCAATAGTCGTGGTTGCGCCACAGCAGAAAGCCGCCACGGTCATCAGGACGATTTGAATACGGATTGTTTTCATAACGTTTTAATATGAGAAATTGCCCCACGGGTCGGGGTTGAGTAAACCAGGCCCCGCGAAGAAGATTGTGGCGTTCTCGGTAGCGGCATTCAGCGAGTAGTTTATCCCATTCAAACGGGCGCTGTTGCGAATCACCAGGTCGGCGGTGGACCCGCTGCAGTCAATACCCGCGACCGTGTTGGTCGTCACCGAGTTGCTGTCAATGCGGTTGCCGTCGCCACCGAGACCTGTCTTGATGCCGGCGTTGCCGTTGGCGTCGCAGGTGTTGCCGACAACGTGGGAACGCAAAGTAATGACGATGCCATTGAAATGGTTGGCGCTGGCCGTGCAGTCTTTGACCGTGCTGCCATATTGCACGACGATGCCGTGGTTCATGTTCGTCCGGACGGTGCAGCCGAGGACGAGACCACCGTTGATGGTTTCAATTCCGTTGTAGGCATTGCCATCGGCGACGCAGCCGCTAACCGAGCTGCCGTAGCCGACATAGATGCCATCGCCAACCTGATTGCCCATGTTCATCGATGCCACGCAATTATTGACCCGTGAGTCATCGCCGGTGTAGATGCCGTAATTAAGGTTGTTATTGGCGACACAAACCGTGACCAATCCGCCGTTGGCGGTGCTGATGCCCGGACCGTTGTTATTCTGGGCCACGCTAGATTCGACCGCGCAATGGTTGCCCGCGTAGATGGCAGGTGTGCCACCGGCGTAGAAACAATTTGACTGCACCAGGCAGTCGTTGACGATCCAGCCGTCCCCGAGGTGAAACGCGCTGCGGCCGATGGCTGTCGTGATCAGGTCTTCCAGTTTGCCGTTCTTGCTGAACTGAGCCGACACGCCCTCGCCAGACCATGACGTAATCGTACCGTTGAGCACTCTCAGGTCCACTGTGGGTACGGACGCGACAATGGCGTTGGCGTTGCCCCCAAACTGTCCGGCGCCGATGATGGCAAATCCGCGCAGGTCAATTGTGACGTGGTCGGCCAGGACGGTGATGCCGTTTGTGAAGGCAAAGCCAATCAAGTTTGTGGAGAGATAGTAGGAGCCGGGTGCGGTGATGACGTATGTGCTGGTAGGGCTGCCCGGCAGTCTGAGCACATCCGTGCGCGGCTCAACCTGGGTGAGCGTTTTAAACGTCGGCGCGGGGGCGCCGGGTGGCGTCAACGCGCCCTGGCCAAAAACTGCCGGCGCCAGCGCGGTGATAAACAGACAAGTGCTCGTCAGGACGCACCGTTGTATGAGTTGGTGTTTCATGGTTTTTCCTTTGGTTGTGGTTTAAATTTTTTGGTTCAGACTGGAAAATCTGGCTTTGGATTTATGAAATCCGCGTTTTTATAACGACTCAATACTGGAAGTTGGACCACGGCTGTTGGTTGAGGAAGGCCGCTCCGGGGTTGATGACCACCGCAGCGTACTGGTTGCCCGCCGCGATGCTGTAGTCGGCCACGGTATTGGCGTGGGCGGTGTTGCGCGCCACGAAATTGTTGCCGTTCATCGCGCAAACGATCCCCCAATTGTTCCAATACATCAGGTTGTCGTCTATCCGAGCATTGCCAGCGGGCCGGATGCCGGCGCCCCCGTTGCCGTTAGCCGTATTGCCGTTCACCCAGCAACAGGTCGTCCCGACGTTGATTCCGTCACCGGCGTTGCCGTTGCTGGTGCAATTCTTGACTGTGCAGCCGTCGCCGGTCGTGATTCCGTTCCCCCCGTTAATGATGGCGATGCACAGGTCAATGCGGCTGCCAGCGGAAACATTGATGCCGTCCTGCCCGTTCGACGTGGCGGTGCAATTGTTGACGGAGCCGATAACGTCTTGGATGATCACGCCACAGTTGGTATTCCATGCCGCGACACAGTCGCTTATTCTGCACCCTTGTCCCTGGAGTTTGAATCCGATGGAGTTGCTGCAGGAATCGCAGTTTTGAACTAAGCATCTTTCCAGTGTAGTGAAACCCATGCCACGGTTTCTTTCCGCCACGCAGCTGGCGATCATGCTGGAGCGGCCCGCCTGCAGGCCGGTCGAACCGTTTTGAGAGAGGCGCAACTGGTCAAACTGGCTGTTACTGACGTTTTCGGCCAAGACGCCTTGGACCGGCCAGTTGGCAATCGAGCCGCTGTGGACTCTCAAGTTAATGTGGCTGCTGGAGACAACGATGCCGCGCCCGCCGCCCCCGCCGCCGCCCATCAAGGCAAAGCCGCGCAGATCAATCGTGACGTGATCGGCTTGCACGGTGATGCCATCTAAGCCGGGAACGCCGGTGAGGTTGGTCACCAGGTAATACGACCCCGGCGCCGTAATCACGAACGGCAGACTGGTGATGGGCGTGCGCGGTTCGACTTGGTCGAGCGTTTTCATCGTCGGCGCGGGGGCGCCGGGTGGCGTTAACGCGCCCTGGCCAAATACTACCGGCGCCAGTGCGCTGATGGTCAAACAGATGCTCGTCAGGACGCACCGTTGAATGAGTTGCAGTTTCATGGTTCTTCCTTTGGTTTTGTTTTCATTTAGACAGGGGATTTTTCCCGTGGAGCGACGCGGAATGCAAAATGATCTCTCTTCGCAACACGGGGCGGTGTTGAAAACTGGCGCCAGGCCGGATGACTCGCGTCGTTGGACAACGACTTTGCATAATCACAGACCGCTTGAAAGCTGCCGCCAAAATATGCGCGACCAATTTCCGGTTTTTCCCAGTATATCCGTTTAACGCCCCGCCCAGGAGTCGGCTGTTGGGCCGACACCTGTTAAGCCGACACGTCGGTAACGAACGATTTGAGGGTCAGATTTCGCAGTTTTGGCTGGATTGGGCGGACTCGGGTCAATGCGATTCACGAAGCCAGGAACTGAGCGTAAAGCACAAAACCGCCAGGGCACAAAAGGCGCAAGGCAAATTGACTCCTTCAAATCCTTAATCGGGTGGAGAATGCGACAAATTCTATTCGCGCCAAAAAAGCGCAAGGTGTGCAAAAGAAATCCGCTTGCCCGCCGCAGTCTTACTTCGCAATCATGCCGCTCTTCCGCGCATAATTGAACAGACCGCCGGCGTCCACCACCGGACGCACGTCGCCCAGTGGTTTGAATTTGAAAACCTTGCCGGTTGCCTTGATCGTGGCCGTTGCCGCGTCGAGATCAACCGTCACGACGTCGCCATTTTTGAGCGTATCGCAGAGGCGTTCGGTGAGTTCGCAGGGATAAAGTTCGCCGGTGGCGACGCTGTTGCGGAAGAAAATGCGCGCGAAACTTTCGGCCAGAACGATTTTGCAGCCCGCCGAGCCGAGCGCGATGGGCGCGTGCTCGCGGGAGCTGCCGCAGCCGAAATTTTTTCCGGCAACGACAATCGGATATTCGCTGTCGAGCTGGCCGGTTTTGACAAAACGCGCCGGGTAAAGTGATTCGGGCAGTCCGGCAAGCGCGTGGCTGCCGAGTTTCTCGTATTCGTCGGGAATGGTTGGGACGAGCGTCAGATATTGCGCGGGGATGATCTGGTCGGTGTCAATGTTGTCGCGCACCACATAGACCGGCCCGGTGAAAACAGATTGCATGGTGGCAATGTGCCGTGAATGCGCGCTGTTTTCAATCAGATTTCAATGGCGGTCTTTTGCGGCGGCGATGCGCGTTGTTCGCGTATCCGCAAGGCGATCACGGCGACGACGCACGCCGTCCACGCGGGCAACTCGTCCAGCAGAGGGATGAATTCAACAACGAAAGTGGGCAGGAGCAGCCAGTGAAATCCAATTACCCAGCTCGTCAACACCATTGCGATCATGTCAATGGCCTGATCGGCAAATGGCAGCGGGCCAAGCAGGAATTGCAATCCATCCGCAACCACGGCGACGGTCAGCGCGAGAACCATGCGAAAGCGCGTCAACCGCGGCACGCGGAAAACGCGATTCAATTTCTCCGGCGGTTTCATCGGCCTTGATGTTCAGCCAACGCGCCCACATTTTCAACCGCCGGAATGAATTCAACCCACGCTCAAATCCTCCGCCGCGCTGAAAAACCGCACTTCCGGTCTGCTGACGACGCCGGCCTCCTTCATGGCCTGGCGCAATTCGATCGATTTCATGAATTTCTTCATTTTGGCCGGCGTGGACCAACGGCATAGGACGGTGAGGTCGTTCGGAGAATCGCTGGCGCGAAACACCTTGAAGCATTTTTCCCCGGACACTTTGCGAAATTTGGCAAAGCGGTGCACCGCGCGTTTCCATTTGGCATAATTTGCGACTTTGTGACGAATGAGGACTAATGACATACAACTCCTTTCTTCAACTGGTTAAGCGACCCGGCCTGGTTGACGGCAGACGTGCCGTCCAGGATGAGCGGCACGGCAAGACTGAACATTCCCGCGGAAGCCGTCGAATGAAAAATATCGCCGCGTGCAGCTTCCGGGTGGAACTTCACACTGTCGCCGATGCCGAAGCAAGGTCTCGGGAGGGAACGCCGCGTTCACGCGACAGCGTGGCGGCGGAGGGGGCGCCGCTGCCGGCTGAAGCCGGCGTTCCTTGGCGATGGCGTCAAGCGACACCAGCAATGGCCGGCCTTCCAACTTGCCGCTGACGGTTGAATTTCTATAATAGGCCGGTGCTCGACATCAAATTGATTCGCGAGAAACCGGATTTTGTCCGGCAACGTCTCGCCATGCGCGGGGCAGGGGATGAAGCCCGGATTGATGAATTGCTCAAGCTCGACGAGCAGCGGCGGAAAATCCTGGCGGAAGTCGAATCGCTCAAATCGCAGCGCAATCGCGCCTCAAAAGAAATCGGCGCGCTGATGGGCCAGAAGAAAACCGCCGAGGCGGAGGCGAAAAAGGCGGAGACGCGCGAGTTGGGCGACCGCATCGCCGCGCTCGACCGGCAGGCCGCCGGGGTTGAGGCGGCGCGCAACGCACTCATGTTGCAACTGCCGAACCTGCCGCATGAATCGGTCAAAACCGGCAAAGGCGCGGAGGACAATCCGGTCGTCCGGGTTCATGGTGAAAAGGCAGCTTTCACCTTCAAACCGAAGCCACACATCGAACTTTGCGAATCACTCCAGCTGGCGGATTTCATCCGCGGGGCAAAACTTTCCGGCAGCGGTTTCATTCTTTACACCGACCGGGGCGCGCGGCTGGAACGGGCGTTGATCCAGTTCTTGCTAGATTTGCACATCACGCAGCACGGCTACACGGAAGTATCGCCGCCCTTCATGGTCGGGCCGCAATGCCTCGAAGGCGTCGGACAATTCCCAAAGTTCAAGGACCAGTATTACGGCGTGGCCGAGGGCGACGACAAAGACAAGCTCGGCAAACTTTACCTGGTTCCGACCGCCGAGACCCCGGTGGCGAACATTCATCGCGAGGAAATTCTGGCGGAGAAGCAATTGCCGGTCCGGTATTGCGCCTACACGCCGTGTTTTCGCGGGGAGGCGGGCGCGGCGGGCGTGGGGACGCGCGGCATGATTCGCGTGCATCAGTTCGACAAGGTCGAGTTGATTAAAATCGTGAAGCCGGAGCACGGTTACGATGAATTGGAAAAGATGGTCGCGAACG
>JBEKEJ010000017.1:0-21780 GCA_050013895.1 Verrucomicrobiota bacterium
CGGCAGCGGGGGCAGCGGCACCGTGTTCAGCCTGAGCACGAACGGAAACAATTTTACGGTGCTCAAAAGTTTCTCCGCCCTCAATGATAACACCAACAGCGACGGCGGAAATCCGGCGGCGGCATTGATATTGTCGAATGGCGTTTTGTATGGGACGACCGCGTACGGCGGGGCTTTGGGTGACGGGACCATTTTCCGGCTGAATACGAACGGGACGGGTTTCACTAATCTTTACACATTCAGCAATGGCAGCGACGGCGCGACCCCGGCCGGGCGGCTGTTGTTGTCCGGGAATATTCTCTACGGGACGGCTCAGGAGGGAGGCGATTTCAGCGCCGGTACCGTCTTCAGTCTGAACCCCAACGGCACCGGTTTTGTCACGCTGCACAGTTTCAGCGGGTCGGACACGGATGGGGCGTATCCGTGCGCCGGGTTGGTGATGTCGGGCGGCCAGCTTTTTGGGACGACACCGAATGGCGACAGCGGGAACGAGTCGGATGACGGAACGGTTTTCCGGGTGGACATCAATGGGAACAATTTCACCAATCTTTACAGTTTTAGCGGTGACGACGGAAGCGCTTCCATTGGGGAATTGGTGCTCTCGGGGAGCACGCTTTATGGAACGACTTCGATGGGTGGTGCGGGCGGCATCCCTTATGGGACGATATTCAAAATTAACACGGATGGCGGCGGGTTCGGGACGGTGGTTAACTTCGATTGGTCTAATGGGCGGGGTCCGACTGGCGGCGCGGTACTGTCGGGCGGCGTGCTTTACGGGGTCACGGGGTTGGGCGGAACGGGCAACAGCGGATTGGGCAACGGCGTGGTGTATAGCGTCACGACCGACGGCACCGGCTTGACGGCGCAGGTTGTTTTTGCCGACTTCAACGGCGCAGCGACGCCGGGCACCGGTTTAATGCTTGCCGGCAGCACGCTGTTTGGATCGACACTGTTTGGTGGCGCGCCCGGGGAAGGCACCTTGTTCGAGATTGGCACCAACGGCAGCGGGTATGCGCAGGTGCATGAGTTCTCAATCGCGGACAACAACGGCGCCAATCCGGACGGTACATGGCCAGACGCGGTCATGGTGTTGTCCGGCAGCACGCTCTATGGCACGACCCGCTACGGCGGCACGAACGGGTCGGGGGCGGTGTTCAAATTGAACGCCGACGGCACAGGTTTCACGAATCTTTACAGTTTCCACGGTGCCCAGCAGGGTTCGCCCCAGGCGGCCTTGGTGGCCTCGGGCACGGCCCTTTACGGCACCACGGCCAGCGGCGGCAGCAACAGCTGCGGGGCGGTGTTCAAAATCAATACCGACGGCAGCGGCTTCACCAATCTTTACAGTTTCAAGGGCACGGATGGGAAGATGCCGCTGGCGGGTTTGACTTTGTCGGGCAGCGTTCTTTACGGGACAACCTACTATGGCGGCGCGGCCACCGGCACCGTCTTTCAGGTCAACACCGACGGCAGCCATTTCACGAATATTTATTCCTTCACCGGCCTCAGCGACGGGGCGAGTCCGGGCGGGGTGCTGGTGCTGACCAACGGCGTTTTGTATGGCGCGACCTATCACGGTGGCACAAACGGCCTGGGAATGGTATTCAAGGTTAATACCGACCGGACCGGTTTTACTGTGTTGCACACCTTCGTCGGCACAAACGTCTATGGGGCGGGCGCGGGCGACTTGTTGCTGTCGGGCAACACGCTTTACGGATCGGCGGCCTACTATGGCAGTTCGAATGCCGGATGCATTTTCAAGCTGGATACCAGCGGCAGCAATTACACGGTTTTGTACAACTTCACCGGCGGCAGCGACGGGGCGAACCCCAACACGACATTGGTGTTATTGGGCAATACGCTCTACGGAACTGCGGAAAGCGGCGGCCTTTCGGGGCACGGGACGGTGTTCTCGCTGGCACTCTCATCGGTGGTTAATCCGATTCCGTTGAACATCCGGGGCATTGGCAATGCCGTGGTGCTGACATGGGGCGACCCGGCATTTTTGCTGCAGGCGGCCCCATTGGTAACGGACACCTACACCAACGTGCCCGGCGCCAGCAGCCCTTACACAAACGCCATCAGCGGTGCGACAAAGTTCTACCGCCTGCAGGCGAATTAGCAGGGCGCCCAATTCAACCAGGCGAGCGGCTTGGACGGAGGACGATGGTAAAGAGCTTGTCTGGCATTTTCTTCGACACGCCTGGATCAAGGGAAATTCATCCGCGAATTCCGCTAATTGCCGCGAATTTTTTGTTGAAGATTCTGTTCGCGATAATTCGCGTAATTCGTAGATTATCTGATTTCTTTTCCCGCGTTTTGAGGCTTTGGGCGGCCACCTGCTCGCGATTTATCGGAGTCCGCAATTCAAATTCTTCGGCCCAATCCGGCCCGGAGCGGAAGCCCCGGGCCGGTTCAGGCTGTCTTGAGTCGTCGCCTCAATATTTGTCTTTGTGCGCTTTCTTGGGTTCCGGAACGATGCTGCCAAACAGGCCGTCGGCTTCGCCATTTAATCCGGCGGTGAAATAGAGCGCGTCGGGCACGCCAGCCTTGCCGCCGTTCCCAAAGACAAGCCCCCACAGGCCGTCAATCACGATGGGCTGGTCCTGGGAATCTTCGAGGAAACCGCGGAAGTGGCCGTTGGCTTCAAAGGCCATGATGGTGCCGCTGCCGAAGTTGCCGACGAGGAGTTCGTCCCCGTGTTTGCCGAAGCTCCTGGGGGCCAGCGCCACGCCCCACGGCGAGTTGATGGCATTCAAGTACCCGCCGGCATCCGAGCCGGTGGCGAACCGATGGAACCTGCCGGTCTTCAGGTTCAGCACGTCAATCAAACCATTGCCGACGCCGGCAACGTCATCGTGTTTTTCCGCGTCCTGCTTGGCAAAGGTCACAAAGACGAAGCCATGAATGTTTTGGACATTGAAGGGCGCGTAGCCGGCGGGCGCATTTGTGTCCGCGAACTGGACGAGGTCGAGGTTGGTGTCATAGACGTCAACGGTGCCCTCGCGGAAGTTGGCGAGCAGCAACAGGGGCGTGCCGGTGTTGGTGACGAGGGTGATGCCCTTGTAAACGGCGTTGGTGCGCGACACCAGAAGCTCCGCCGCGTTGCCCAGAACGCCGCGCCAGCCGGAAATGGTGCCGTCCTCGCCGGCGAAGATGAAAATATCGCCATTGAAGTCACCGGTGTCATTGAACAATTGGCCGGTGGGGACGCCGTCGCCGGGGATGGTCACTTGCAGGCCCTGTTTGGCCACGTGGGGTGCTCCGCCCGCATCGTTGGTGACGGCATACAGCGTGGACAGACCGGCGCCGTTGTCACTGATCCAGAACGGGCTGGCGGCACTAAAGGAAATGCCCCAGGGATTCAGCAGGTTCGTGTCCTGCAACTGCGCGAGTCCCGCCAGATCGGAAACCAGGTTGGTTTGCCGGTAGCCATCGGACTTCTTATTGTCTTTCGCCATCGCCGGGACCGAAGCCAGCGCCAGAGACGCCGCCAGCACCCACAGACTCAACCGGCGGGGGGTGGATATTGCAGTGTTTGGTTTGTTGCTCATGTTTTTCTTCATACTATGGTCCTTTCTCGTGTTTCGATTGTTCTCCTTGTTGTTAATCCCCCCGGTTTACAGTGGTTCCCGTGGCCTGATTGGAGCCAAGACGGGGCACACATGGGGTAAACCCATCCCTGTTCGATCCGGCTTTGTCCCGGCGTGCAAAACAGATTCCCCTTTTGCTGTTGGATGAAGCCAAAGCAGTTTTGTTCCCGGATTTTGTATGGCGTTTTGGTTACAAAATGGTTTCACAGGAGGCGGAGGGAGTCTTGCCGCGAAAACGCAAGGGTTTTTAACCGCGGTTAGACACGGATAAAGACGAGAAATTCATCCGCGAATTGCGCGAATTTTCACGAATTGATTTTTCCCGAGAAGCCATTTGCGGCCATTGGCGAAATTCGCGGATCGTCAAATTCTTTCTTGCGCTGTTTGCGAGTTTTGGCGGCTATGAATTTTTCCCGCGTCATCCGCGGTTCCAAACGAAACAGCGCAGGAGGATGATCCTGCGCTGTGCGCGTGATTTCGGAAATGCGGTTCAGTCATGCGGGCCGCCGCAATCGGCGATGTCAATGAGCAGCGCGCTGATGACGTTTTGCGACGGAAGCTGGTAGCTGATAATTTGCACGTCCGCGAAACCAACAATGTGATAGAGCGTGTTGTTACCCTGGCTCTTTGCCTGGTCCCAAATGGGCACGGTGATGACCACGTCTTTCAGGTTATCCAACGCATCGCGCACACTTTCGCTGTTGGAGACGCCGGGCTTGCCCTGCACCCAACTGCCCACTTGCACCTGGTTGTTGCCGGGGTTGAAGGGATCAACGTAGGTGTAACTGTTGCCGGGCGGCGTGAGGCTGTAAACGAGCGCCAGTTCCTTGGGGCTGCCCGCCCAGGTCAGCCAGCCGAAATTGCCCGGCTGCGAACCGTTGAAGATGTTGGTAATGACCGTGCCAGGCTGGGCATTGGCCAGGCTCGTCGCCGAGAGGGCGATGGGATAAAGATCGCACTGGGCGCGCGCAACACCGGCAAACGCCAGGAGACCGATGGATAAGGCTGACAGACGATTGATAATACTTATCTTTTTCATACTAGTTTTTTGTTGATGTTCACATGTTATGTGTTTCCACGCTGTCTGGTTGAGCAAAGGCCATGCCATGCCATGCCGAGTATTGCTGATGATTATGTGTCTTCTCGGGAACCGAACAAAAGTTTGGGCTTCGAGGTTTTGTTTTATTGTGACTGGTCCGGGCCGGAATCAAACAGACCCGGATTTTGGATTCGACCATCCTCCTCGTCCTCGTTCTCGTCCTCGTTCTCGAAGTAATTAATTATAGCCGGATTGAACAACGAAGAGGCAAAGGTCTTAACCGCGGATGGACGCGGATGGACGCAGCTGTCTTCTTTAATCTGCGTTCATCTGCGTCTATCCGCGGTTTAAATTACTGTCCGCGTCATCCGCTAATTGCGCGAATTTTCACGAATTGATCATTTCCCGGGAAACAATTCGCGGCCATTGGCGTAATTAGCGGATTTCCCGATTCAGCCCTGGTGTCTGACGTCCCGGGTCCGGGTTGTAGCGTTCGGCTTGTGGCCGAATTGTGTCGAGCCGCAAGCTCGACGCTACACCTTTTGCGCCTTCTGTTGTTTTTGGCGGCAAGTAATTTTCGCGCGTTCAGCGTGGTTCGCGAATGAAACCCGGGCACGTGTCTTGCTTTTCTAACGATTGATTCGATTATGTCGCAATGAAACGTCTTGTCGCAACAGCCTTCGTCTGGATCGTGAACGCCTTCCTTCTGCGCGCCGCGAACGAACGCATCAATCAGGAGGGGCGCATCCTGGGACCGCTGCCGGTGGTGAGCAATGCCATCCTGTTCAACACCACCAATGCCGACGCCGTGGTGTCGGCGATGCAGATTTTTCCGGTGACCAATCCGTGGAACGAATGCATTTCCAACCGGCCGGTGCTGGCGAATTCGGACGCGATGATTGCCCGGATCATGACGGACCTTTCGTCCAATCACCGCACACTGGTGGCGGAGTACGAGATGAATTTCGTGCTGGCGCCGGATTCACAGCTGCTGGTGTCGAACAAATTCGTGGATTATGCGAATCAGTCGGACTTGAATGACGGAGTTTATCCTTACGGTTTGTATCCGACGCCGACGAACCAGCCCATCGAAGGCTGGCCGACGCAGACGGGCGGGCAGACGCTGTTGCAATGGCAGACGAACGACGACGGCAGCGACCGGCATTCCATCGTCGTGCAGCCGGGCGCGGGTTTCAGTTTTGAAACCTGGAACGCAGTACGGGTGGGGACAAACTGGCAGGCGGCCAACGGCGCGATTTTCAACCTGAATTCGAACACGTTGCGGACCGACGGCTGGACCTCGGGCGACGCGGCGGGTTTCCCGATGTTTTCGGCGCTGGTGTGTTACGATGAGGCCGAGCGCGGCATGATCGAACACGCCTGCCGGCTGGTCGTGGCCAAATCGCGCTACACCAATTACATTTATCCGGCCACCCATTATGCCGCGCCCTCCACCAATACGAGCACGAACCTGCCGTCCATGGGCCAGCGATTGCGGCTGAAGGCGGCTTTTCCCATCCAGACCAACTGGACGAAGGAGGAAAAGGCGGTATTGCTCGGTTTGAAGAAATTTGGCGCGATGGTGGCGGACAACGGGAGCGTTTTCTCCATCTCGGTGACGCCGGACGACCGCTGGCCGGCGAATTGTTTCGACGATTTCACGAGCATCAGCATCACGAACTTTGAAGTCATCCAGACGACCGGGCCGAATGAAGGGCCGCGGTCGCCGGGTGCGCCGGCGGCTAATGCCGGGCCGGACCAGACGGCGCCGGTCGGGACGCCGGCGCCGTTGCAGGGGGTGGTGGTCTTCAGCAACAGCACGCCGGCAATTCAATGGAAACGGTATTCCGGGCCGGGCACGGTGACGTTCGGCAACGCCGCGCTGACAAACACGACGGCGACGTTCAGCGCGCCGGGCGTTTACACCCTGGAATTGAGCGCCGACGACGGCGTCCATGCAGTGGCTTACGACGCGGCGGTGATCACCGTGTCGGACGTCATCAGCGTGTCCATAGCGCTAGCCGGGACGAACCTGAATTTGAGTTGGACAGGCGGTTCGCCGCCGTTTGTAGTGCAGCAAACCAGCGCGTTGCCGGCGGGTTCATGGAACGACGTGGCCACGACGAGCATGCAAAACGCGTCCGCGCCCATCACGAACGCCACCGCGTTTTTCCGGGTGAAAGGGCAGTAGATATTCAAGCCACGGATGAACGCGGATGAAATCCGGACTCAACGCCACTGCCCGAAGACGTAAAGCGGAGGATTTTTTACGCGAATTGCTCGAATTGACGCCAATGATGGCAGTTCATGTTGACATTGGCGCACTCCGTCGCCTTTCCGTAGCGGCGGGCATCCTGCCTGCCGTGGAGCCGGGGCGTCGTGCCCGGCGGATACAACACTTGAACCCACCAACCGCGCTGGAACATTTCAGAACCGCACGCATCTGCCATCGTCCTTTCCGGGCGGCGCGTCCTCCGTAGCAGGACTACTGCGGAGGGTGGACGGGACGCCAGCCCTCTACGGCAGACGAGACGTCCGCCGCTACCATGCCAGCAGGGCCGCCTTTCCAAAGCGGCGTCGCGCTCCGTTTGCCGCCGCAGTCCAAAAATTTAGGGCGGCGCGTCAATCGTAAATAGCATATCGTAAATAGAAAATGTCATGCGCGTTTTGATTGTCGGCTGCGGCTACGTGGGACTGCCGCTCGGCGCGGAACTGGTCCGGCTCGGACACGAAATCTTTGGCCTGCGCCGGAGCGCGGCGGCGGAAAATGATTTGAAGGCGGCCGGCATCCAGCCGCTTTTGGGTGACGTGACAAAACCGGAGACGCTGGCCGGGTTGCCGCGCGATTTTGATTGGGTCGTTCATTGCGTTTCGTCCACCGGCGGCAGCGCGGAAGATTACCGGCAGGTTTATCTCCAAGGCACGCGGAATTTGGTTGATTGGCTTGCCGCCCGCCCGCCGAAGAAATTTGTCTATACCAGCAGCACGAGTGTCTATGGCCAGACCGACGGTTCGCAAGTCAAGGAAACCAGCCCAACCGAACCGGCGGCGGAAACGGCGAAGGTTCTGCTCGAAACGGAAAAGCTGCTGCTGGCGGCGGCAGCCGACCGCAAGTTCCCGGCCTTGATCTTGCGCGTGGCCGGCATTTACGGTCCCGACCGCGGCCACGGGTTCAAGCAATTCCTGAAAAACGAGGCGCGCATCGAAGGCGACGGCTCGCGTTTCCTGAACATGATTCACCGCGACGATTTGGTTGGTTGCATCCTCGCGGCGTTGAAGAACGGCCGCCCCGGCGGGATATACAACGCCGTGGACGACGAGCCGGTGAGCCAGGTGAATTTTTTCCAGTGGCTCGCGGCCACCGTTGGCAAATATCCGCCGCCGTCCGTGCCTGACAATCCAGTTGAAAACCGCAAACGCGGCGTGACGAACAAGCGGGTTTTGAACCGCCGGTTGAAGATGGAGCTTGGTTATCAGTTCAAGTATCCGAACTTCCGCAAGGGCTACACCGCTGAACTGTTGCGGCTGGAACGCGCGGGCGAACTGCACGTTATGCCGGACAAACGGTAATAAAACTTTATCCTTTTTTCACTTTGAAAGCGGCTCGCTTCCGCTGATATTGGGTCTGCGGATATTATGCTGACCAGATCGAACTTTCTTTTGCAGAGTGGAATCTACACGGTTCCGGAAGCTTCGCGTTTAGCTCATGTTTCGGGCGGGCGCATCCGCCGGTGGCTACGTGGATATGAATTCCAAACAAAACATGGGCGACATCGTTCTCCTGTGGTGTGGAATGGCCAATTGGATCCAATTGATCATAGTCTTGCACTTGGTTTTCTGGATTTGATCGAGGTGCAATGCATAGACGCTCTTAGGACGGCTGGGGTGAGTTGGAAAACGTTGCGGAAAGCGCACACACACGCCCGAGAATTGTTTCGTCACGACCACCCATTCTGCACAAATCGTTTTGCCACCGATGGCCGCACAATCTTCATGGAAATCCATGATGAAGAGAATCGAACTTCTCTTTGGGATATCGCCGAAGTTCAACGGGTTTTTGACAGGATTATCATACCATTTTTGAAGAATCTGGACTTCGAACACGACCAAACGCCTGTTCGTTGGTGGCCATTGGGACAGAATCGGGGCGTAGCACTTGACCCCAAACGCAATTTTGGCCATCCGATTGTTTTTGAAACCGGCGTACCAACGCTGGTGTTGGCCCGGAGTGTGGTTGCCAACCAATCAATTCAGGAAGTTGGCCGCTGGTTCGAAATAAGTCCGAAGGCCGTTAAGGAAGCTGTGGAGTTCGAGCAGCAACTGGCTGCGTGAATTTTTTCTTCGACAACAATCTTGCCCCGAAGCTGGCACGGACGATGAGCGCCGCGGTTGAACCCGAACACAAGGTAATCCATCTTAAAGAGCGTTTCGCGCCAAACGTGGAAGACGAACATTGGATGCGAGAATTGGCCGGCGAGAAAGATTGGATCATTATCACTGCCGATGTTCGCATCAGCCGGAATCCACATGAAGTGCGGGCTTGGCAAGAAGCGGGCCACACCATTTTCTTTCTGAAACCGGGCTGGACTAACCTCACGTTTTGGGAGCAAATGAACAAATTCACCAGATGTTTCTCTGAAATTATTCAAACTGCCGGGCGCGCTGAGCGAGGATCTTGTTTCTTTGTATCCGTCAACGGCAAAATCCAGAAATAATAACTCGTCTTCGGACGATGTGAAACTTCAACCTGCCAATCAGGCCTTCTGGAGCGCCGCCTTGACGCGCTCCGGGGTCATCGGCAATTGGCACAGCCGCGCGCCCGTCGCGTCGTGGATGGCATTGGCGATGACCGCGCCCATCACGACTATCGCCGGCTCGCCGCCACCTTGCGGAGGTTTGTCGTTGGCTTCGAGGATCACAGTTTCGATTTTCGGCACCCAGGCAAAGCAGGGGATTTGGTAACTGTCAAAGTTCGTATCCAGGACTTTTCTGCCTTTGAAATGGATTTCCTCGGTCAGGGCGTAGCCCATGCCCATGGTGAGGCAACCTTCCATCTGGATTTTCGCACCTTCCGGGTTGACCACCAGGCCCATGTCCTGGACGCAGACGACGCGTTTGACTTGAACGGCTCCCGTTTTGGCGTCCACGGCGGCTTCCGCAATGGCGGCCACGTATGTCCCCGCATCCAGGCCGCACGCGACGCCGTAACCGCGTTTGCTCGGGGCTTTGGCCGGCGTCCAGCCGAAAGTTTTGGCAGCGGCTTTGAGAACGCCAACCATCCTGGCGTCGCTCAGATTGTTGAGCCGGAATTCCACCGGATCAATTCCCGCGGCGGCGGCCATCTGGTCAATCTGTGATTCCCGGCCAAAAGTGTTGGTGTTGTTGCCCGGCGCGCGCCAGGCGCCGGTGTGAAAGGGGTGCTCCGGCCCCTGCCAGCCGCGGCCATGGCCCGCGGTGCGGTGGTTCGGAATGGCATAGAATTGTTGCGCGCCGCGCTCGCCGGCGTAGTAAACATCGTAATCCCAGAAAACCATTTTGCCGGACGCATCCACGCCGGAACTGATCTTGACGATGGCTGCCGGTTGAAAGGTGTCATAAGAGAATTCTTCTTCGCGGCTCCACATCACCTGCACGGGTTTGCCAGCAATTTTCGCCAGCCGCGCGGCTTCAACAGCCTGCTGATTATAGGTCTTGCCGCCGAATCCGCCGCCCACAAACGGCGTGATGACCCGGACGTTCTTCGCCGGGAACCCAAGCGCCTGGGCAATCTCTCCCTGGGCGCCAAAGGGATTCTGAGTCGAAGCCCAGATCGTGGCTTTGTCACCCTCAATCTGGGCGAGGGCCGTGTGGGTTTCCATGGCCGCGTGGGCGACGTAACCGCCCAGATAGGTTGTTTCGATCGTTTTGGCGGCCAGTTTCCGGCCTTCGTCCAGATTTCCGTTCGACGCCAGAACATTGGCCGGCGGCGCTGCGCTCAACAGATGATCGAAAATTTTTTTGTCATCCAGACTGGCCTCGGGAATGTCGAACTGAGCTTTGATCTTGTCCAGTGCGTCTTCCGCCACGTCGGGCAGCTCGTGCAGGACGGCGATCAAATCAGCGTCTTGAACAACCTGCACGCCGGGGATCGTTTTGGCGGGCGCGGTGTCCACGCTTTTCAATTTGGCGTCGTGGGCCGGCGGCCTCAGGATTTTCGCGTAGAGCATCCCGGGTAGGCGGATGTCGCCCGCATAGTGGGCGGCGCCCGTGACTTTCGCCCGGCCATCACGGTGCAACCTGGGTTGGCCGATGAGCGTGAACTGGGAACGGTCCTTCAAGGTTGGTCTGCCCGCGATATGCCTTTCGATGTTTCTTCCCCGGGTCAATTGGCCGTAAGTCATCCGGCGTTCCGGGTTTTCCTTGTCGAAGATGACGCCGTCCTTGGCCGCCAACCGCGCCTGCGGGACCTTGAGCGCTTCCGCCGCCAGTTCCAGCAGCACCGTCTTCGCTTCCGCCGCCGCGGCTTGCAAGGCCGGGCCGAACATGCGCGTCGTCATCGAACCAAACGTGCCCATGTCCCACGGACATAGGTCGGTGTCGCCCATGACCATGTCCACGGTGTCCAGCGGCGTGTCCAGTTCCTCGGCCAGCATCTGCGGCAGCGACGTGATCGGCCCCTGGCCCATCTCGATTTTGCCGGTGAAACCGGTCACGCGGCCATCCTCGCCAATCCGCAGAAACGCATTGAAATCGGAAGGCAATCCCCGGCCAAAGCCGCGGCCGCGCCCCGTTTCCTGGCCTTGCGCCGCCAGGAACTCGCCCATCGCCACGCAAACGAGGATGCCGCCGCCGAGTCGCTTGAGGAATTCCCGCCGACTCTGCGGATAAAGATCCGAGAAATCCTTGATATCCTTGAAATTCAGCGCCAGGTAATCGTTCGCATTCATTTGGCCGGCCCTCCTTTCATTTCCGCCGCGGCGGATTGAATGGCGTCAATGATGCGCATGTGAGCGCCGCAACGGCAGAAGTTGTTGTTCATGCCCCGGATGATCTGTTCCCGCGTTGGTTGCGGATTCTTGTTCAACAGACTGACGGCGTTGAGCACCTGTCCGGGGATGCAGAATCCACATTGCAACGCGTCGTGTTCCATGAACGCCTTCTGCACCGGATGGAGTTTCCCGTCCTGTTCCAACCCCTCAACGGTCAGGACTTCTTTGTCCTTGACCGAACTGACGGGCATCAGGCAGGAGCGAAGTGCCACGTTGTCCACCAGCACTGTGCAACAGCCGCAGTGTCCTTCGCCGCAGCCATACTTGGGGCCCGTCAATCCGAGGTCGGTTCGCAACACCCAGAGCAACGCGCGGTCGCCATCCACATTCAAGCGCGTGGGCTTGCCGTTGAGTTTGAAGGTAATGGTGTCAGCCATGTCAGCCTCCGGTTGGTTAACTCTTCCTTTTTACGATGCCTGGTCGTCTTGCTTCCACTGCACCGGCTTTTGTATCTCTTTGCGCCGGAGTGTCAAAGCAGAATTATTGGTGATTTATTGACGGGCCTGACCCAAAGGAAATAAGGCAATCTGAAAGCTGCACCGCCGGGATTCTACGGCTGGAACGCGCGGGCGAACTGCACGTCATGCCGGATGAACGATGATTTGATTCCATGGCAAGACAGACGTAGCGGCTTTCGGCAGAAAGCCGGATGATTGGTTTTCTTGAATCATGCGGCGCTCTGCCAAGACGCCGCTACGATGAATCGAGCGTTTGCAGAGGTTTCGATTTGAGGATCCAACGGCCGGTCGGCGGTCGCCCAAACCCTACACCGCGCCGTCGCCGCGCTCGTCGGTGCGGATGCGCCAGGCCTCGTCAATGGTGGAGACAAAGACTTTGCCGTCGCCAATCTTGCCGGTCTTGGCGGCCTTGAGGATGGCTTCGACGGCGGACTCCACCAGCGCTTCCGGCAGGACGGTCTCGATCTTTATTTTGGGCAGAAAGTCCACGGTGTATTCGCTGCCGCGATAGATTTCGGTGTGCCCCTTCTGGCGCCCGAATCCTTTGACTTCCATGACGGTCATGCCGAGGATGCCGATGCCGTTGAGGGCTTCCTTGACGTCGTTCAGTTTGAACGGCTTGATGATGGCTTCGATTTTTTTCATGCGTCGTCTCCCGTTTATTCGTTGTAGGCGCGCTCACCGTGTTGCGAAAGATCCAGACCCACACTCTCATCTTCCTGGTCAACGCGCAATCCGATAAGCCGGTCAACCGCCTTCAACAAGACCCAGGTGGCGATGGCCGCCAGCGCCACCGTGACCAGCACGGCCTGGAGTTGATTGAAGAACTGGTGCGCGCCACCCGCGATGGCCGTGGTCACGCCATTGATTTTGAATTTACTCACGAGGTCCGGGTTCACCTTCTGGCTGGCAAGAAAACCGAGCATCAACATGCCGGTCGAGCTGCCCACGCCATGCACGCCGAACACGTCGAGCGAATCGTCGTAACCGAAGCGCGCTTTAAGCTTCGTGACGGCGAGGTAGCAAACCACGCCGGCCACCAGCCCGATGCCGAACGCCGATGGGATGGACACAAAACCCGACGCCGGGGTGATGGTCGCCAGGCCGGCCACCATGCCGGAGGCCGCGCCGAGCACGCTGGGTTTGCCTTTGAGCCACCATTCAGTAATGGTCCAGCTCAACGCCGCGGCGGCCGCCGAAAAATGCGTGGCGGCAAATGCGCTCGTGGCCAGTCCGCCCGCGCTCAACGCGCTGCCGGCGTTGAAGCCAAACCAGCCCACCCACAACAGCCCAGCCCCGATGAGCGAATACACCACGTTGTGCGGCATCATCGGTTCTTGCGGATAACCATCGCGCCTGCCCAGCACCAGCGCGCAGACCAGCGCGGACACGCCCGAACTGATGTGCACCACCGTGCCGCCCGCGAAGTCGAGCGCGGGGATTCTCCCGCCCAGCGCCCAGTTAAACAGCCCGCCCTTGCCCCACATCATGTGACACAGTGGAAAATAAACCACCATCATCCACAGCACGATGAACACCAGATACGCCTTGAACCGGATGCGCTCCGCGATCGCGCCGCTGATCAACGCGGGGGTGATGATGGCAAACATCATTTGGAAGAGCATGAACGTCTGGTTCGGAATGGTGGCCGCGTAAGCGGGGTCCGGCACCGCCCCGATGCCTTGCAGAAACAAATGTTTGAACGGGTTGCCGAAAATCGCGTTGCCCTCGCCGAACGCCATGCTGTAACCAAACACCATCCACATCGTGGACACCACCGCCATGAGAATCAGGCTGTGCATCATCGTGGAGAGAACGTTCTTGCTGCGCACCAGCCCGCCGTAAAACAGGATCAGGCCCGGCGCCGTCATCATCAACACCAGCGCCGCGCTGGCGAGCACCCAGGCGTTGTCGCCGGAATCGATGGGAAGACCGCTGATGACACCGGGCCCCGGACCCAATTGCGCCACCGGTTCTGGGCCGGGCGCGGCGTCGGCGGCAAAAGCAGCGTTGCCAAAACCAAACGCCAGAACCGCGAGCAGGCAAACTGAAAGCAATCCTGGGCAAAAGCGAACTGATCGGGTCATATTAAAAAAGATTATTGCCGGCGAAAATGAACAGCTTTCCGCATTTTGGCAAAGTGTAGCCAAGTATTGTCGCCCCGGACTGTTTTTCAAGAGAATTCAGCATTCAATATTCTGGAAGCGCCACGGGGCCCGGGACCGATGCAAAAATTCTTCGACGCGGTTGGCATTCGAGTTTAGTTTCCCCGCCGATGGCCGCCGAAACCCAGCTCACGCCCATGATGACACAGTATCGCCGTATCAAGGGCGAACTGCCCAAGGACGCGCTGCTCCTGTTCCGGCTCGGCGATTTTTACGAGATGTTCTTCGAGGACGCGCAGACGGGCGCGCAGCTGCTCAATCTCGCTCTCACGGCGCGCAACGGCGTGCCCATGTGCGGCCTGCCGCATCATGCGTCCCATGCCTACATCGGTAAGTTGCTCAAGGCCGGACGCAAGGTCGCCATCTGCGATCAGCTCGAAGACGCCCGGCCCGGCAAACTCGTCAAACGCGAGGTCACCCAAATTCTCAGCCCCGGCACGCATTTCGACGAACGGATGCTCGTGGCCGAACGGAATAACTTCCTCGCCGCCATCCGTCCGGGCGGAAGAATGTTCGGCCTAGCGCTCGTGGATTTGACCACGGGCGATTTCCTGGCCACGGAGCTCGAAGGCGATGCGGCGTTGCTCACGGAACTCGAACGGTTGCGTCCGGCGGAAATCATTTATCCCAATGAAGCGGGTGCCGTCCGCGATTTGCTTCGGGGCGGCAAAGGCAATTCCAACGTTGAAAACGAACCCCTCATTCGGCCTGCAGCCACCCTCTCCCCGCGCGAGCGGGGAGAGGGACGGGGCGAGGGGAGCATTGCTTCGAAATCCAATTTTGGCTGGATTCTCAATGGCTACGATGACTGGACCTTCGCGCCCGAGACGGCGCTGTTCACCGTGCGCGATCATTTCAAGGTCGCGTCCCTGGACGGGTTCGGGTTGAAGGACCGTCCCGCCGCCATCGGCGCGGCGGGCGCGGCGCTGCATTATCTCACGCAACACTTGCGCCGCGACGTGCAGCACCTCACCCGGCTCTCATTCTACCGCCGCGACGATTTTCTGGCGCTTGATTACGCAACGCTGCGCCACCTGGAAATCCTGGAGCCGCTGCGCCATGACGCCCCTCGCAACGCTTCGCTTTACGGCGTGGTCAATCGCACGGTCACGCCGATGGGCGCACGCCGCTTGCGCGACTGGCTTTCGCAGCCGCTCGCCGCCGTCGAGCCGATCCGCCGCCGGCAGGAGGCGGTGCTGACGTTCATCGAAAATTCCGCCGGCCTGGATAATTTTCGGGCGCAACTGACTGATGTGCGCGATTTGGAGCGCACGATTGGCCGGTTGAGTTCCGGCAATGGCAATGCGCGCGACCTCGTCGCGTTGCTCATGGCGCTGGAACAAATCCCGGCGGTGAAGGGGATTCTGCGAAATGTTGAACAGGCTTCCACTCTGTCTCTGATTTCATCGGAGAACTTGCCGCAGTTGAAAAGAACGCCCGAAGCGAATGAGACGCGCAGAAAACCTGTCCTGTTTTGCGACCTTGAATCCCAACTCACCGAATCGCCCGACCTTGTGGAGTTGATTTCCCGCGCCATCGTGGACGACCCGCCGCTCGCGGTGAAGGAAGGCGGCATGATCCGCGACGGTTTCGACGCCGCGCTCGACGAACTCCGCAACGCCATGCGCGGCGGGAAGGACTGGATTGCCAAGCTGCAGGCGGATGAGATCGCGCGCACCGGCATCCCGTCGCTCAAGGTGCGATTCAACTCCGTGTTCGGCTACTACATCGAAGTCACCAGGGCGAACCTCGACAAGGTGCCGCCACATTACATCCGCAAACAGACCATCGCCAACGGCGAGCGTTACATCACGCCGGAGTTGAAGGAGATGGAAGGGAAAATCCTCGGCGCGGAGGAACGCGGCGTGAAGCTGGAATACGAGCTTTTCCAGCGCGTGCGCGAGGAAGTGCTTGGCCAATTGCCCGGAATCCAGCAAACCGCCGCGGCGCTCGCGCAACTGGATGTGCTGGCATCCTTTGCGGAGACGGCGCGCCTGCACAACTATTGCCGTCCGCAGGTTGGTGACGAAGGCGTGATTCAGATCCGCGACGGACGCCATCCGGTGCTGGAGCAAAGTTTGGTGGACGAGCGGTTTGTGCCGAATGACACGGTGCTGGGCAGCGGAGCGCCGGCCTCCGGCCCGGCGGGAGGCGCACCGCCGTCGGATGGCGCCGGGCCGGAGGCCGGCGCTCCACCGCAAATCGCGCTCATCACCGGGCCAAACATGGCGGGCAAGAGCACTTACATCCGGCAGGTCGCGCTCATCGTGCTGCTGGCGCACACCGGCTCGTTTGTGCCGGCGGCGGAAGCCAGGATTGATCTGGTGGACCGCATCTTCACGCGCATCGGCGCGAGCGACGACCTCACGCGCGGACAATCCACGTTCATGGTCGAGATGACCGAGACCGCGAACATCCTGAACAACGCCACGCCGCGCAGCCTGGTCGTGCTGGACGAAATCGGGCGCGGCACGAGCACGTTTGACGGCCTGAGCCTGGCGTGGAGCATTGTTGAATACCTGCACAACCGGGCCGGCGCGAAAACGCTGTTCGCGACGCATTACCACGAGCTGACCGAGCTGGCCCAGCGCCTGCCGCGCCTGAAAAATTTCAACGTGGCCGTGCGCGAGTGGCGCGATTCAATCGTGTTCCTGCGCAAAATCGTCGAGGGCGGCACGGACAAGAGCTATGGCATCCACGTCGCGCGCCTGGCCGGGGTGCCGAAGGAAGTGTTGGAGCGCGCGAAGGTGATTCTCAGCAACCTCGAAGAAAGCGAACTGACACCCGAGGGCACGGTGCGCCAGTCGCCGCGCCGCCAGCAGGACCGCGACAAGCTCAAACAACTCGCTCCGCCGCCGCAGATGGATTTGTTTGGATGAAATGATCTCCGTCATCGAACATCAGCCCGCTGGAGCGGGGGTTGATCTGGTAAGGCAGGTCGCGGAATTTTTTTCGCCGACGGGAATATTGTCGAAGGCGAAGAATTTTGAATTCCGCCCGCAGCAGCAGGAAATGGCCGTGGCGGTCGCGCGCGCGCTGCAAAACCGGGAGCATCTCGCGGTCGAAGCCGGCACCGGCGTCGGCAAATCGCTCGCCTATTTGATTCCGTCAATCCTCTTCGCGGTCGCACAGAAGAAGAAAGCCGTCGTCTCCACGCACACGATCAATTTGCAGGAGCAGCTCACGGAAAAAGACCTCCCGATGCTCGCCCAAATCCTGCCGGTGAAATTCAATTTCGCCATGCTCAAGGGGCGCGCGAATTATCTCTGCACCCGCCGGCTGCAGAAGGCCATGCAGCAATCCGGCAACCTGTTCACGTCGTCCGAGGCCGAGGAGCTCCGGCGCATCTACGAATGGTCGAAGGAAACCAAAGACGGCAGCCTCTCGGACTTCGACGTCGAACCGGACCCGAAAGTGTGGGCGCAGGTCTGCTCGGAACGCGGGCTGTGCTCGCCGAAGGTCTGCGGCTTTCCGTCGGATTTTGCCCGGGACCACGGCGTCTGCTTTTTCCAGCGCGCGCGGAACAAGGTCCTTTCGTCGGACGTGCTGGTGTTGAATCACACCTTGTTTTTCACGCTGCTCGGCGCCACGGATGAGGAAATCGAGGGCGGCATTCTGTTCAAGAACGACTTCGTGATTTTCGACGAGGCGCATCAGATGGAACCGGTGGCGTCGCGGCACATCGGCTTGAGCGTGTCGAGCGGGCAGGTGCGTTACGCGCTAAACCGGCTGTGGAACCCGCGCACGGAAAAGGGTCTGCTCGGCACGCTGCGCAAGAGCGCCGCGGTGAAACTGGTGGCCGACATCCTGGGCGAAGCCGACAGGTTCTTTGCGAACGTCGAGGCGGCGTGCGACGAAATCCGGAAATCCGCCGGCCAGGACAGATTCGGCGGCGGGGAAAGCAACGAACGCCGTCGCGCGTGGACCGAACTCCGCATCCGCCGCGCCGAACTGGTGAAGGACAACGTGACGCTGCCCATCCAGCGGTTGCGCGCCGAGGTGAGCGACCTGATCAAAGTGAGCGAGGACAAGGACATCGGCCAGGAATTGGTCGAGTGCAACCGCCGCCTGGACGAGGTGCGCGCCGAGGTGAAGGCGTTTCTCGAACAGAGCGCCGCCGACCACGTTTACTGGGTGGAGCGCAGCGGCAAGGCGCACAAGAACCTCGCGTTGAACGCCGCGCCGATTGACGTGGCGGATTTTTTGCGCCGCCGGCTGTTCGAGAGCGACACGAGCATCATCATGACCAGCGCCACGTTGGCCGTTTCGGCCAAAGCCGGGGGCCGAGCGTCGAAGGTCGAGAGCCAAAGAAAGCCCTCGTCCCTCGCCCTTCGTCCTTCGCCGTCGCCATTGAATTATTTTGCCAAACGCGTTGGTGCCGAGGCGGCGATCCTCTTGCAAGTCGGCACGCCGTTCGATTACGGACGGCAGATGAAATTGTTCGTCGCCAGCAAAATGCCCGACCCGCGCGAAGCCGGCTACGCCGAGGCGCTCGAACATTGGATCGAGCATTTTGTGAAACAGACGCACGGCAAGGCGTTCGTGCTGTTCACGAATTACAAACTCATGCGCGAACTCGGTGAGCGGATGGAGCCGTTCTTCAACCAACTGGGCGTCGCGTGTTTCGTGCAGGGAACCGGCACGCCGCGCTCCACCATGCTGGAGAAATTCAAGGACGACGTGGATTCGGTGCTGTTCGGCACGGACAGTTTCTGGCAGGGCGTGGACGTGCCGGGCGAATCGCTCAGCAACGTCATCATCACGCGGCTGCCGTTCGCCGTGCCGGACCATCCGCTCATCGAGGCGCGCATCGAGGCGATTGAGGCGCGCGGCGGGAATTCCTTCGCCGAATTTTCCCTGCCGGAGGCGATCCTGAAATTCCGCCAGGGCGTCGGGCGCTTGATCCGCACCGCGACCGACACCGGCATCATCGTGGTGCTGGACAACCGGATATTAACGAAGCAGTACGGCCAGTCCTTTCTCGCCGCGCTGCCGAAGTGTCCGGTGGAGATTGTGTGAACAATTCTATTTCATCCGCGAATGGCGCGAATTTTCACGAACGGAAATTCAAATTGGCGATTCAATCACGCCCGCCGATTGCGCCGATCTTCATGGATGAAGACATTCAAAGACAAAGATCTGCGTTCATCCGCAAAATCGGCGGTTAGAGATCTGAACTCTTAATGGCGCGACATTTCGCGGCCAGGATGCGGAGGGAAAACCTCCGGCCGATTTTATTGCTCCGGAATTGAGGACGGGTTTTCCCTTAGCTTGAGTTCATCAACGCCCTTTTTCATGCATTCCGGGCACATGCCGTGAGACGTCCGCGTGGCGAATTTGGAGGTGAAATAGTCTTCCATCGCCAGCCATTCCCCTTCGTGGCACACCTTCCGGCACCAGCCGCAGATCCGCAGGAATTCTTCCAGGTGATGCAACCGCTTCAGCAGCCGCCGGGTCGCCAGATGAACCCAAAGCCATACCAATAATACCACAACGGTCCTCAGCAAGGCCCGATGCCAGTTGCCGACAAATGGCTCCCCGAAAATAAGATATGGAATCCGAATCGCTTCCGTCAGCCACGAGAGCAGGATCAGCAATGAGAAACCAACAGCTTCGACCCAGAGGATGGGGTTCCATCTTTTCTTGGTTTGCTTCATGGATTTTACTTTGCTGGCCATGAAAATCCTTGTCCAGCAAAAGTCACACCAATCTTTTCTCAACCCCGTTTTTCTTTCCGGCACGCAATCTGCAAGCCCAGACATGAGTCGATCTCCGAGTTAACCCTTTTCCCGAAGCCAAAATGCGCTATACTGGTTCGCGTGTATCGGACGCAGGATTTGCACGTCAAAGAAATCGTCCGGCTGCTGACGCCGCGGGAATTGAAGGCGCAGTCGCCGACGACCGCCGCGGCCAACGCCACCGTCGCGCGCAGCCGCGAACGGGTCGTCCGCATTTTGCGCCAGGAAGACCCGCGCCTGCTCGTCGTCATCGGTCCCTGCTCGATTCACGATGAAAAATCCGCGCTGGATTACGCGGCGCGGCTCAATGCCCTGCGCAAACAATTCGCCGACCGCCTGGAAATCGTCATGCGCGTTTACTTTGAAAAACCGCGCACCACGATCGGCTGGAAAGGCTTGATCAACGATCCGCACCTCGACGGTTCGCAGGACATCGAAACCGGCTTGAAAATTTCGCGGCGCTTGTTGCTCGCCATCACCGGCATGGGCCTGCCGGCGGCGACGGAATTTCTGGACCCCATCGTGCCGCAATACATCGCGGATCTGGTCACGTGGGCGGCGATTGGCGCGCGCACGACGGAATCGCAGACGCACCGCGAGATGGCCAGCGGCCTTTCGATGCCGGTCGGTTTGAAAAACAACACGGACGGCAGCCTGCAATCGGCGATTGATGCGATGCGCGCGGCGCGGCATCCGCACAGTTTTCTGGGCATTGACCAGGACGGCGTCACGAGCATCGTGCGCACGGCCGGCAATGCCAACACGCACATCGTGCTGCGCGGCGGACGGACGCAGACGAACTATGACGCCAAAAGCATCCGCGCGGCGGAGGCGAAATTGAAATCGGAAAAATTGCCGCCGGTGCTGATGGTGGATTGCAGCCATGCGAATTCGGGCAAACAACCCGCGCGGCAGGAGGACGTGTGGCGCAGCGTAATCCAACAGCGCATCGCCGGCACCCGCTCGCTCATCGGCCTGATGGTCGAGAGCCATCTCAATGAGGGCAATCAGCCGATCCCGAAAAAACGCGCCGACCTGCGCTATGGCGTGTCGCTGACCGATGCGTGCCTCGGCTGGGAAACAACGGAACGGATGCTGCGCTGGGGCCACGAAGCTCTGGGAAAATTATCATAGTGAATTTTCAGCGGCTTCGTAGCCGTCTGAAACAATTTTTCGCATTTGTTTTCAAGCATTTCATGTAATTGCGCGGCTACGGTTTTGATTAATCCCGAAAATCGAAGCTGGGCGTGCGAAAATGGTGGTAGGGACAGCGCGCTGCGCTGTCCTCGCCCGCGTTCAGCGGGCGGAACGAATTGTGCAAGAGCGGACGCACGCCTCGGACCAGTTCCGCGCCTGAACGGCGCGGTGACAGCGCAGCGCGCTGTCCCTACCGCGTTCCGACCCGATTTTCGCTAGTCAGGACCCGTGCATCCCGCTTAAAAAAACTATTTGCTCCCCGGTTTCTCCGCCCGGGTTTTTGCCAGATCCGGCGGCAGTTTGTCCGGCTCAAACGTTTCGACGCGGAGTGAAATCAAGCTGGCGAACGGCACGCCGAAATTCACCGCGCCGTTCGAGCGGTCCACGATGGCCGCCACGCCGGCGACGCTGCCTCCGTGCGCGCGAACGATATCAATCGTCTCCTGCACGCGGCCGCCCTTGGTCACCACGTCCTCGACGACGAGGATTTTTTCGCCGGCAGCAATTTTGAATCCGCGCCGCAAGGCGAGCTTGCCCTCCTCTTTTTCAGCAAAGATGAACC
>JBEKEJ010000018.1:0-21603 GCA_050013895.1 Verrucomicrobiota bacterium
TACCGCCTTTGGAGCGGGAATCGATCACACACTCCGCCTTCACAAAACCCCCGTCAGACAGCCTCTTTGCGAACTTTGAGGTCACCTTAACTGGACACTAGTGAGTTATACGAGCCCCTGACTGATCGAATGACTCTGAAAATGCGGCTCGTGTAACTCGCCCCTCCGAAGAGAAATTGTATTGAGACAAACTCAGCTGCACCGTCACCGCGCCGTTCAGGCGCGGAACCGACCCCAGGCGCGCGTCCAACCTCGCACAATTCGTTCCGCCCGCTGAACGCGGGCGGAGACAGCGCAGCGCGCTGTCTCTACCACCATTTTCACGCACCCAACTTCGGTTTCGGGTTTAATGCGGCGGTTGAGCCGGTCCGTTCGTTTGCGCGGCGCGGGCCGGCGAAGGATTGGTTTGCAGAAACGTGATGATCTGTTTCCAGACGTTCGGCAGCCGTTTCATGATTGATCCGTGATCATCCATGGGAAATTCCCAAAGCCGCTTCGGGCCGGCGTAGCCATCGTAAAGGCGGCGTCCGAATTTCTCCGGGACAACCTGATCCTGGCCGGCGACCAGCATTGCCACCGGGCCGTGATAATTGCGCAGAAAATCTTGGGAGGGAAAACGATCAACGAGCAGCCATCGGACCGGGAGCATCGGCATGTGAGCTTGAGCGACATCGGTCAGCCGGTTGTAAGGCGCGAATAAAACCGCTCCGGCGACCTGGTCGGGATGGGTTCCAGCCAAATACGCGGCGACGCCGGTGCCGAGTGACTCGCCCACCAGGTAAACCGGCCCGTTCGTGGCCAGCAGTTGAAACGCCTCATCGGCAGCACGGAACAAACTCCTTTGGCTCGGCGAGCCTGGACGGTCCGCATAACCGGGATATTCCAGGATGAACACGTCGAAAACGCCGATCCCTTGGATGACGTCCGCGTAATGGGCGCATCCGGTCGCGCAACTCCCATTGCCATACACGATCAATACCCGGCCATCCGCCGGTTGTCCGGGCGACAGGCGTTTCATCCCGATGATCTGAGCCGAGGGGTTTCTCCAACGTTCGAGTTTTGCCGCCCGAGCCATTTGGTCCACTTGCTCCGGGGTGAAGACCGGCGGAAAGTAAATCAACCGGCGTTGAAATGCAGCGCAACCCGCACAAACTAATGCGTAAAGCCCTATGCAAAACAGCAGCAGACGCCCAAGGCGTTTGCGAAATGCTGGCTTGGAACCCGATGCGGTTTGGCTCATGCAACGCAATTATCACATTTCAAGTTCAGGGAACTAATTGAAAATTTTGTTGTGAACATTGAAAAAAGCAAATGGTTTGCGGCCCGTTTTCAGATACACGCCGGGTATCCTGCCTGATGTTGGATGCTCGGAGACAGGCAGGAAGCCGGTCCTGCGTGCAACGCATCAAACCCCGATCAACGCCGCGCCGATGACGCCGGCGGAATCGCCGAGCTGATTTTTGACGATGGGCGTTTCGAGGCAATCGCTGAAGACGTGCCAGGCGACTTCCGCAACGCCTTCCGTGTAAAGCGCATCGAAGTTTGAGACCCCACCGCCGAGCACGACCACATCCGGGTCCAGCACGTCAATGAGATTGGCCAGCGAACGGCCGAAATGGCGGAAGAAAATTTTCATGAACGCCACCACCTTCGCATCGCCGGCGTAAAAATCCTTTACGATTTCCTTGAACGACCGTTTCGCTCCGAATTGTTCGGCGTAGCGTGCCTCCAATCCGCCGCCGCTGATGTAGGTCTCCACGCAACCGCGCTGGCCGCAGTAGCACAAGGGGCCGTCCGAATTAATGGACATGTGGCCCCACTCGCCGGCGATGGCCTGCGGGCCGGTGACGACCTCGCCTTTGTAAACGATTCCGCCGCCACAGCCCGTGCCCATGATGACGCCGAAAACCAGTTTCCGGCCTTTGCCCGCGCCATGCAGCGCCTCGGCCATGGCGAAACAATTCGCGTCGTTCTGGATTTCGATTTTCCGGCCGAGCATCCGTTCGAGATCAGCTTTCAACGGCTGGCCGTTCAGGCAGACCGTGTTGGAATTCTTCAGCAGGCCGGTGCGCGGCGAGATGGCGCCGGGCGTGCCGATGCCGAACGTATGCGGCTGCGGTTGAACGTGTGCGGCCAGTTCGTCGTGCAGTCCCTTGACGCGATTCAGGATGTGGGCATAACCCCTTTCCTGCTGCGTCTCCACGCGCTTGCGGAAAAGTTCTTGGCCGGAGGCATCCAGGACGACGCCTTCAATCTTGGAGCCGCCGAGGTCTATGCCGATGCGAATCATGTTTCAAATCTTCGGCAATGGCGGCGAATGATTCAAGCGCGCAACGACAGCCGGTCTATTTGCGGATGAACCTTGTTTCTCATTCGCCGATTATTGTGGATGCGAGCCGGGAGTTTTCACAGACCACGGCTTGACCGCGACGCCAAAAACCGGTTTGCTTTTCATGGACGCTTTTATGAGTTCATCCAAACCTCCGCTCGACGATTTGCGGATCGAACGCAGCGCAGAGCGAAAACCTCCATCCAAAACGGGGTTGGCCGTCGCGGCGGTCGTGGTTTTGTTTTTGGCGGGCGCGGCAATCTGGTGGCGTTCCGGTTCGGACGCCGTCACAGTGCGCATCGCCGTCGCGCGGGACGCCATGAGCGGCGGCGGCAGCGACCGCACGGTGTTGAACGCCTCCGGTTATGTCACCGCCCGGCGGGAGGCGACCGTTTCCTCCAAAGTCACCGGCAAGGTCATGCAAGTGCTCATCGAGGAGGGCATGAAAGTCAAGGCCGGCCAGGTCGTGGCGCGGCTGGATGATTCAAACGTCAAGGCCAGCCTGGAGGTGGCCCAGGCCCAGTTGGCGTCGGCAAAGGCCGCCCTGGCGGAAACCGGGGCGCAACTCAAGGACGCGGACCAGGAATTTCAACGAACGACGGAGCTGGCCAAACAGCACATCGCATCACAAGCCGACCTGGACCTGGCCGAGGCGAATGCGAAGGCGTTGCGGGCCCATCTGGCCGTGCAGAAACTCGACGTCGTCGTGGCCGAACGCCAGGTGGCGATGTGGCGGCAGCAAATGGATGACATGATCATCCGCGCGCCGTTTGATGGCGTGATCACCACCAAGGATGCGCAGCCGGGTGAAATGATTTCACCGGTCTCGGCCGGCGGCGGTTTCACGCGCACGGGCATCGGGACAATCGTGGACATGAGTTCGTTGGAAATTGAAATTGATGTCAACGAAAGCTATATCAACCGCGTCGAGCCGGGCCAGCCGGTCGAAGCGACACTGGACGCCTATCCCGACTGGAAAATCCCCTGCAAGGTCGTCGCCATCATCCCGACCGCCGACCGGCAGAAGTCCACGGTCAAAGTGCGCGTCGGCTTTGACCAGCTCGACCCGCGCATCCTGCCGGACATGTCGGTGAAAGTGGCCTTTCGCGGTGTCAACGGCGCAGCGGCCCCCCGCGCGGCTTTGGTTCCGAAAAACGCCGTGCAAAATCTGGACGGGCACGACGTGGTGTTCGTCGTTCGGCATGGCCGCGCCGAACGCCGCGCGGTCACAGTCGCTGACACGCAGGGCGACGATTCCGTGTTGAGCGCGGGCGTGGACGCCGGCGAAGAAGTCATTTTGGCCGCGCCGGCTGATCTGAAAGACGGAATGGCGGTGAAGGAAGAGAAGCCATGAGCGAAAGCAAATCCAACACCGGCGGGCTGGTGCAGGTCGAGGGCGTGGAAAAGGTTTTCCACCGCGCCTCGGAGGACATCCACGTCTTGACCGACTTGAACCTGCAGGTTCCCGCCGGCGAATTCCTCGCGTTGATGGGACCATCGGGTTCCGGCAAAACCACGCTGTTGAATTTGATTGGCGGCCTTGACCGTCCCACCAAAGGCTCAGTCAGCGTTGCCGGAGAGCGCATTAATCAATTGTCCGACCGCGCTCTGGCCGCGTGGCGGGCGCGGCACATCGGCTTTGTTTTCCAGCTTTACAATCTGCTGCCGGTGTTGACGGCCGAACGGAATGTGGAATTGCCGCTGTTGCTGACGCCGCTTTCCAGGAAGGAGCGCCAGAAACACGTGGAAACCACGCTCGCGGTGGTGGGGCTGTCGCACCGCGCGAAGCATTATCCGCGCACACTTTCCGGCGGCGAACAGCAGCGCGTCGGCATCGCGCGCGGCATCGTCACCGATCCGACGCTGCTGCTGTGCGACGAGCCGACGGGCGATCTGGACCGCAAAGCCGGCGACGAAATTCTGGATTTGCTCCAGGCGTTGAACCGCAGGCACGGCAAGACCATCCTCATGGTCACGCACGATCCGCACGCGTCGGCGCGCGCGGCCCGGACCCTGCATCTCGACAAAGGGCAATTGAGCAACGGAGATTTGAAATGAAGCCTCTTTATCGTCCTCATCCTCGTTCTCGTCCTTCGTCATCGGTTTCGCCGTTTTCGATTACGAGGACGAGAACGACGACGAGGAAGAGCGGCCATTCATGAAATTCCTTCACCTCGTCTGGTGCAATTTGAAGCGGAAGAAACTCCGCACGTCGCTGACGTTGCTTTCGATCGTCGTCGCGTTTGTCTTGTTCGGTTTTCTCTCGGCCATCAAACAAGCGCTGGTCGGAGGCGTGGAACTGGCGGGCGCGGACCGGTTGATCGTCCGCCAGAAGGTGTCCATCATCAACCTCCTGCCGGTCAGTTATGAAGCGCGCATGGACCGGATCCCCGGCGTGGACTTTGCCACGCACCAGACCTGGTTCGGCGGCATTTACCAGGACCCGAAAAATTTCTTCATGCAAAATCCCGTCGAGCCGGAGAAATTTCTCAAGATGCATCCCGAAATCACCCTGCCACCGGACCAGGAAAAGGCCTGGCTGGCCACGCGGACGGGCGCCATCGTCGGGCGCCGGACGGCGGACCGGTTCCATTGGAATATCGGCGACAAGGTCCCGATCCAATCCGCCATCTGGGCCAAGGAAGACGGAAGTCGGATGTGGGAATTTGACATCGTTGGCATCTACGACGGAAAGGACAAAGGCACCGACACCACGCCGATGTTCTTCCGCTACGATTACTTCGACGAGGCGCGGGGCGGCGCCAAGGGACAGGTCGGCTGGTACACCATCCGCATCAAGGACCCGTCGCAGGCGGCAGAGGTGGCCAAACGGGTGGACGAGGAATTTGAAAATTCCTCGGCGGAAACCAAGACGGAACCGGAGGGCGCCTTCATTCAAGCATGGGCGAAACAGATCGGCAACATCGTCTTCATTGTCGCAGCGATCCTTTCCGCGGTGTTTTTCACCATCCTGCTCGTGACCGGCAACACCATGGCGCAGGCCGTGCGCGAGCGGACCGGCGAATTGGGCGTGCTCAAGGCCATCGGTTTCACCAACGGGCGGATTTTCGCCCTTGTCCTCACCGAATCGTGCCTGCTGACGGTGCTCGGCGGAACGCTCGGTCTCGGACTGGCGTGGATGGTGATCTCGCGCGGCGACCCGACGTCGGGTCTGCTGCCTCTGTTCTTTTTCCCCACTCGCAGTTTGCTGACCGGCATCGGCATCAGCGTCGCGCTGGGTTTCGTCACCGGAATTTTTCCCGCGCTCCAGGCCATGCGCCTGCGCGTCGCCGACGCCTTAAGACGAATGTGATTTCACTTTAACTCCCAACCCTCAACCAATCCATGGCCGGCCCGCTCAACTGGTTTTCACAAATCGCGTCCATCGCGAAATTCGGGTTGATGAGCCTTCCGCAACGCCGCGGCGCGGTCGCCGCCACGGTCATCGGCATCGCCGGCGTCGTGGCGGTGCTCGTCGGCGTGCTCTCCATCGCGGCGGGTTTCCGGCAGGCCCTGACCGTTTCCGCTTCGCCCGACGGCGTGATTGTTCTGCGGAGCGGCGCGGACAGCGAAATGGTCAGCGGCCTGGGGCGCAACGACATCCGCGTCATCGCCGATGCGCCGGGAGTGGCGCGCGACGCACAAGGCCCGCTCGCATCCGCGGAATTGTTTGTGATCATTGACCTGCCCAAGCGCTCCAGCGGCACGGATGCGAACGTGCCGTTGCGCGGCGTGGAACCGGCGGCGCTGCATGTGCGCGACAATTTGAAAATCGTCCAGGGCCGGATGTTTGAATGGGGCAGGGACGAAGTCATCGTCGGTCGCGGCGCGGCCCGGGAATTCGCCGGGCTGGAGGTCGGCTCGAAAATAAAAGTCGGCCGCGACGCGTGGCCGGTCGTCGGCATCTTTTCGGCCGGTGGCGGTGTTTCGGAATCTGAAATCTGGACCGACGCTAAGGTGCTGCAGGACGCGTATAACCGCGGTGACTCGTTTCAATCCGTTTACGCGAAGCTGAATTCGCCGGGCGCGTTTCAGGCATTCAAGGATTCACTGACTTCGAATCCGCAGTTGAGCGTGAAGGTCGTCCGGCAGGCCGAGTATTACGCCCAACAATCCGAAACCATCACCCGGCTGATCACGACGCTCGGTTTTCTCATCGCGTTTCTGATGGCCATCGGCGCGGTCTTCGGCGCACTGAACACGATGTATAGCGCGGTGGCGGCGCGGACACGGGAAATCGCCACGCTGCGGGCGCTCGGCTTCGGCGGCGGCGCGGTGGTGGTGTCGTTGATGTTCGAATCATTGCTGCTGGCGCTGGTCGGCGGTGTGGTCGGCGGCGGCCTGGCCTGGCTCGCCTTCAATAATTTCCACACCTCCACGATGAACTGGCAAAGTTTCAGCCAGATCGCGTTCGCCTTCAGGGTCACGCCGCAATTGCTGGTGCGCGGGGTGGCTTGGGCGGCGGCGATTGGCTTGATCGGCGGCTTGTTCCCGGCCATTCGCGCGGCGCGCCTGCCCATTGCCGCGGCGCTTCGGGAATGGTGAGCGCCTTGCGGCAAAGATAAAAAGGCGGTCCACCGGAAGCGGACCGCCTGGCAAAGAGCCGGATCCGTCTATTTTTCGATGCCGAGCAATTCCACCTCGAAAATCAAGGTGCTGTTCGGCCCAATCTTCGGGCCTGGGCTTTGTTCGCCGTAGGCCAGCTTCGCGGGAAGGAACAACTGCCACTTGTCGCCGACCTTCATCAATTGCAATGCCTCGGTCCAGCCGGGGATCACGCCTTCGACAGGGAAGGTGGCCGGCTGGCCGCGTTGCACGGAACTGTCAAAGACCGTCCCGTCAATCAGCGTGCCGGTGTAATGTACCGTGACCGTGTCGGTTTTTTTAGGCGTCTCGCCGGTGCCGGACTTGAGGACTTTGTATTGAAATTCCGCCTTCGTGCCGTCCGGCAATGTCACCGAATGAACCTTGATGCCTTCCTTCTTCCTGTTCTCCGCGAGGAAAGCTTCGCCTTCTTTGAGGTTCTTTGCGCCGTCGGCATATTTGGCGGCCACGGCCGCGTCTTTGGCTTCGAGGTCCTGCTTGAACTTTAGCAGCGCGTCACGCACCTCTTCTGGTGTCAGCGCCGGCTTGCCGTTCAGCGCGTCGGCGACGCCTGCCTCCAGGGCCTTGGCATCCAGATCCAGATCCTGGGCTTTTAGGCTGGAGCCGAGGTTCACGCCGACGGCGTAGCTGGTTTTCTGCTTCGGATTCGTGAGATCGGGTTTGTCCTGCGCCGCTGCGGAACTCACGAGCAATCCGAGGGCGAGGGTTGGAATTAAATATGAGTTCATCGAGTTATTAAGCCGCATGGTTATTTGCGGGCGAAGGAGCGTCGTGAAAGCAGAGGCCCCCGTCAAGCAATGAAATAGAAAAAATCGAACCATTACGGCGCGGGCGGACGCATATTCCGATTCAGGGCAGCGATTTTCCCGGCATCCATTTTGACGATGGCCGGGCCGCAAGCCACGGCGGCGTTGATCCGGCCTCACAATCGCCCGTCTCCCTGTAAACGGCGGCGGCCACGCCGGATTTCGCCCGCCTTCAAACGCAGAGCGGGCCTCCCGTCGGACTCTGATTACCGGGAAACCGGCTGATGCGCGTTAAACTTCCTTCAATGCGCGGTTAATCCGTTCGATGGCTTCGTCAATTTCCTGGCGGCTCTTGAACCCGATGACCACGGCGTCAATGTCCGGGCAGGCCATGGCAAAGCGGATGGATTTCTCGCGGTCGGCAGGGTCGGTGAACGAGCCGGCGCCACAGATTTTCATTCCAATCACGCCGCGCCCTTTCGCGTGGGTGGCTTTGATTTCCTGCATCACCGGGGCAATGTCACTGCGTTGGGTTCCCCAGTAATCGCTTTCGGCGTCGGTGTAACTGCCCTGCGGGTTCACGCGCACCAGATGCACCTCCGTCCAATCCGTGGCGACGGCGGCGCGCAACGCCGGCAATGAGTGGCAGGAGACGCCTTTGGCCCGGATCCACTTCTTTTCCTGGGCCTGACTGAAGGCATCCATGACCCGTTTCCACTCGTCGGTCCACTGGCCGTGGGTCATGCAATGGACCAGCAGGCTGTCAACGTAGTCGGTGTTGAACGTTTTGCGGTGGTGATCAATAACGGCCAGCACATCCGACGGCCGTCCGTCCACCTTGGACTGGATGAAAAGTTTTTCCCGCGGCAATCCTTTGGTGGCGCCGGCAATCCAACCAAACGTCTGGTAGGACTCAGCGGTGTCAATGTAGGTGATGCCGCGATCGTAAGCGTAATGAATGAGGTCAATGAAGGCGTCCTTGCCAGCCGCGGTTTGGATGCTGCCGTTGTCGCTGCCAGTGCCGAACCCCAGCCGGCTCAATTTGATGCCGGTCTTGCCCAGCGTCACCTGATCCGTGGCGGTGCGCGCGACGATCGGGCTGGCGGCCGCGCCGGCCCTGTCCAGCGCCCAGCGCGAGAGCAGCGCGGTCCCGGCCAGCGCGGTGGAGGTTTTGAGGAATTGACGGCGGGTAAGTCCCCGGCTAAACGAACGTGAATTTTTCATGGGCGAATCTTTTTTACACAAGCGCAATGAGATCAACTGCTTCCAAAAGCATGGTTGCTTTGAAAAGGATCGGCTTGCGCATGAATCAAGCTTTAACACGAAACGGCAGAACTGCAACTGCAAATCTCGTCATGCGAGTCTGGTCAACGGATACCAGCGCAAAACGGCGAACGTCTTTCCCTTCGCCTCCATCACCAGTCAGGCGTCTCTCCTGGCGCCGATCAAAACCGGATTCCGAAGCTGGGGAGCACACCCGCCCCCGCCTTCGCCTCCGGCTTCGGCGCGGTCGCGTCGAAGCGAAGCGCAGACGGATCGGATGTTGCTGGACGCGCCTCGCGCCCAGCCTTTTGCGCGCGTGACGGACACCGGAGTTCGTGGAAATTTCGACGCGTCCGATGTTTTTCGCGCCGCCGTCGCGCTGGCGCGCTTTGGCGCGCCGCGGAAGGGCGCGGAAAACCGCACCCGGGGGCGGGTGCGCTCCCCATTAATTCGGAAGTTGGGTTAATGCCCCGGCTTGCATGGCCCTTCGCTGGGCGCACCGAGGCATTCGGTCTGCTTCCTTGCAAACTTGGCCAGATTCACGCCGGTTTTTTCGGCGGCAGGTGTGAAAGCATCAGGCGTGGCGCGGCGGATATCAGGTCCTGGACTGCGCCACTGCAGCCGCTGGTCGTTTCTGCCGTCCTTTGGGACGCACCTTCTCCAGGCACTCCGGACAAATGCCGTGCGTAAAATCAACGCCCGTGGACTTATGAAAGTAAGCCTCAAGCTGAGCCCAGTATCCCTCGTCATCCCGGATGCGCTTGCACCAGGCGCAGATGGGCAGCAACCCCTGCAAGGTTCTGACGTGATTGAGGGCATCCGCCAAGTGTACTGAAACCCGCCTTAACTCCAGCAGGGCCATGACCTGCCGCGCCAGGGCCTGCATCGCCTTCTCCTGTTTGGCCGAGAGCTGGCGCGGTTTCCGGTCAATGACACAGAGTGTTCCCAAGGCCAATCCTTCCGGGTTCACCAACGGAAAGCCCGCGTAAAACCGGACATGAGGTCCGCCCGTGACCAGCGCATTGTCGGCAAAACGCCGGTCTTTCTCTGCGTCCCGGATAACGAAGGGCTCGTGCTGAAGAATCGCATGCGCGCAGAAAGCGACATCACGAGGCGTTTGGTGCTGGGTCAACCCGACTTTCGCCTTGAACCATTGCCGTGCCTCGTCCACCAGCGAAATCATGGCGATGGGGACCTCGCAGATTTGCGCCGCCAAAATTGCGATATCGTCATACGTGTGCTCGGCCTTGGTATCGAGAATGTGATATTCCCTCAAGGCATCGAGCCGTTCGGCTTCATTGTCTGGAATCCGGGCCTTCATTTTTCAATGGCTTTCGATTCAGGCCAAACCGCGGGCACTGCCACCAGGGTGACTTCCCCCGCTCCGGCCTCCCGGCGGACCTGATGTGTACTTTCATAAGCTAAACAATACCACTACCGTAGCTCAACTTATCACAGTTTGACCGGGATGAAAGTTTTTTCTTTGTCGCCGGAAATTTTACGGGCGGCGCCGTTGCCGGAAGCGAAAAAGCGAACGGTCCCCCGTCCGCCTCATTCGCAATCCGAAAATCAGAATTCGAGATCAGTACCGGTAGTGTTCCGGCTTGTAGGGGCCATCCACCGGCACGCCGATGTAGTCGGCCTGTTTCTTCGTCAGCCTGGTGAGCTTTACGCCGATTTTTTCCAGGTGCAGCCGGGCGACTTCCTCGTCCAGTTTCTTGGGCAGACGATAAACGCCGACTTTGTAAGTATCCTTTTTCTTCCACAAATCCAATTGCGCGAGGCATTGGTTGGTAAACGAATTCGACATGACAAAGCTGGGATGGCCTTCGGCGCAGCCGAGGTTGACGAGCCGGCCTTCCGCCAGCAGGTAAATGCTGCGGCCGCCGGGCAAATCGTAGCGGTCCACTTGCGGTTTGATGTTCACCTTGCTGACGCCTTTCGCGTGGTTGAGGCGGTCCACCTGAATCTCGTTGTCGAAATGGCCGATGTTGCAAACGATGGCCTGGTCTCTCATCCTGAGGATGTGCTCGAGCGTGATGACGTCGCAATTGCCGGTGGTCGTGACGTAGATGTCGGCCTCGCACAGCGCGTCTTCAATGGTCGTGACCTTGAACCCTTCCATCGCGGCTTGCAGGGCGTTGATGGGATCGATCTCGGTGACGATGACGCGTGCGCCGAATCCGCGCAGCGAATGCGCGCTGCCCTTGCCGACGTCGCCGTAACCGCAGACGCAGGCGGTCTTGCCGGCAATCATCACGCCGAGCGCGCGCTTGAGTCCGTCCGCCAGTGATTCGCGGCAGCCGTAGAGATTGTCGAATTTCGATTTCGTGACGGAATCGTTGACGTTGATGGCGGGCACGAGCAGTCTTTTCGCCTCAAGCATCTGGTAAAGGCGATGCACGCCGGTGGTCGTTTCCTCGCTGACGCCTTTCCAATCCTTGACAGCCTGCGTGAACCAGCCCGGACGTTCCTTGGCGCATTTCTTCAATAGATTCTTGATGACGGAAACTTCGTGGCTGTCGCCGGGCGTGTTGACCCAGTTGTCGCCCTGCTCCATTTCGTAACCTTTGTGCAGCAGCAACGTGGCGTCGCCGCCGTCGTCCACGACCAGTTGCGGGCCTTTGCCGCCCGGATGCGTGAGCATGTCGAGCGTGAACCGCCAGTATTCCTCCAGCGATTCGCCCTTGAACGCGAACACCGGCACCCCGGTCCTGGCGATGGCGGCGGCGGCCTGGTCCTGCGTCGAAAAGATGTTGCAACTCGCCCAGCGCACGGACGCGCCGAGTTCCACGAGCGTTTCGATGAGCACGGCGGTCTCAATGGTCATGTGCAACGAACCGGAGATGCGCACGCCTTTGAACGGCTTGGACGGGCCGTATTTGGCGCGGATGGACATGAGGCCGGGCATTTCCTTCTCGGCCACTTCAATCTCGCGGCGGCCAAGGTCGGCCAAGGAAATGTCGCGGACGTAATAATCATGCTTCGCGACGTTGCCATTGAGTTTGGCGGGCTTGGCCCGTGGAGGAGAAAGTTTGATGGTTGCCATAGTTGTCAAATCGTCAAAAAGTTGAATCGTTGAATCGTATTTGCGCTGAACCGGTTCAACGATTTAACGTTTCAGCGGCCCAACGCCCGTTGTCAGTTTAATTTCAGTGCTCGTTTCAGGTCCTTGACCTTGTCGGCTTTTTCCCAGGTGATGTCCGGGTCGTTCTTGCCGAAGTGACCGTAGTTAGTGGTCTTGGCGTAGATCGGGCGGAGCAGGTCAAGCTGCCGGATGATGTGCGCGGGTTTGAAGCTGAAAACTTCGCGGACGGCGCGTTCGATGGCCTCGTCGGCCACGATGCCGGTGCCGAACGTGTTCACGCAGACCGAAACGGGATCGGGATAACCGATGGCGTAGGCAAACTGAATTTCCGCGCTCGTCGCCAGGCCCGCGGCCACGATGTTCTTCGCCACGTAACGGCCCATGTAGGCCGCGCTGCGGTCCACCTTCGACGGGTCCTTGCCGCTGAATGCGCCGCCGCCGTGCCGGCCCATGCCGCCGTAGCTGTCCACGATGATCTTGCGTCCGGTCAAACCGGTGTCGCCCTGCGGCCCGCCGACCACGAAACGGCCGGTCGGGTTGATGAGAAACTGGGTCTTTTTGTCGAGCAAATGTTTCGGGAGCGTTTTCTTGATGACTTCCTCGATGCAAAATTCCTTGATGGTCCTGTGCCTGGCATCGGCGGCGTGCTGGGTGGAAATCACGACGTTGGTGATGCGCACGGGCTGGTCATTCACGTATTGCACCGAAACCTGGCTTTTGGCATCGGGCCGGATCCACTTCACCCGACCGGTCTTGCGAATGCGGGTGAGCTCGCGGCCAAGCTGGTGCGCGAACATGATCGGCGCGGGCATGAGCTCCGGCGTTTCGTTCGTGGCGTAACCGAACATCAACCCCTGATCGCCGGCACCCTGTTCGGCGGTGTCCTTGCCCTCGGCCGCGCGCGCGTCCACGCCCTGCGCAATGTCCGGCGACTGCGAGGTGATGGCGTTCATGATGAGCACCTTGTCGGCGTGAAACACGTCGTCATCGTGGACGTAACCAATGTCGCGGATGGCCTGGCGTGCAATGGCATTGAAATCGAGCTTGGCCTTGGTGGTAATCTCGCCACCGACGACCACGAGATTGCACTTGGCGTAGGTCTCGCAGGCGACGCGGCTGTATTTGTCCTGCGCCAGGCAGGCGTCCAGCACGTAATCCGAAATGGTGTCGCAAACCTTGTCCGGATGGCCTTCGCCGACGGACTCCGACGAAAAAATAAAGTTTTTACTCATTCAATCACTAGAGGCGTTGTTTTCTTTGGCGCCAATTACATATTGACGTATCAAGATAAGATGATATATGAGAAATCAAGCGCGTCAAACGGTTTTTCGGGAATTTTTGATGCACAAACAAACATGATCTCAACCCTGAAATCATTGCGGGCTTTGTCCGACCCGACACGGCTGCGTATCGTGGCGCTGCTGGAACGGGACGAATTGTCGGTCAACGAGCTGCAGGAAATCACGCGGCTCGGCCAGTCGCGCATTTCCACCCATCTCGGCCTGCTGCAGGATTCGGTACTGGTGCAATCGCGGCGCGACGGCAAACGGACGTTTTACAAGCTGAACCCGGATGCGGACGGCGCGGCGCGCGAATTCATCCAACTGGCCATCCGCGGCGCGAAGGAACTCCCGGAACACGGCGGCGACCAGATCAATCTCAAGCGCGTGTTGAACCGCCGCCGCGAGCAGGCACAGGTCTATTTCAACCAGATTGCCGGACGGTTTGATCGCGTCTATGGCCCGGGACGTTCGTGGCAGGCCTTCGGGCATTTGCTGTTGCGCGTCCTGCCGCCGCTCGTCGTGGCCGACCTCGGCGCGGGTGAAGGCCTGTTGAGCGAATTGCTCGCGCGCCGGTGCAAAAAGGTCATCGCCGTGGACAACTCGGAAAAGATCGTCGCCTTCGGCGCGGCCAAGGCGAAAAAAAACGGGTTGAAAAATCTGGAATTCCGCCTCGGCGATCTGCAGAGTCCGCCGATTGAGCCGCACAGCGTTGACCTGGTGATTTTGAGCCAGGCGTTGCATCATGCCGGAGTTCCGGCCAAAGCGATTGCCGCCGCGGGCCAAATCCTGCGCCCGCGCGGGCAAATCATGATCCTCGACTTGCTCAAGCACAATTTCGAGAAGGCGCACGAGCTTTACGGCGACCGCTGGCTGGGTTTTGCCGAAAGCGATTTGCAGCGCTGGCTGGAAGAGGCGGACTTCGAAAAAATCGAAATCAACGTCGTCGCGCGCGAGGAACAGCCGCCGCATTTCCAGACGATCCTGGCGGGCGGGGAAAAGACGTAGGACAGGCGTCGAGCCGGTCTCAAATTTCAAAAGAGAAGGGAAACAGGCGCGATGCCTGTCCGGCTTTTCACCCGACCGCAATGTTCACCAGCCTCTTCGGCACGACGACGATCTTCTTAATCGTCTTACCGGCGATGAATTGCTGTACCTTCTCCGACGCTTTTGCGGCAGCTTCGAGCGCAGCGTTGTCGGCGCTGGCCGGGACTTTGATGACGTCGCGCAACTTGCCGTTGACCTGAACGGGAATTTCCAGCGTATCCTCGACCAGCAGCGCCAGGTCGAACTTCGGCCATGGCTGGTAAGGCAATGAGTCCCGAGTCCCGAGTCCACTGTCTCCAGTCAAGACCGCCGACTGTGGACTGTGGACTGTGGACAGCTTTTCCCACAATTCCTCCGCCAGATGCGGCGCGAATGGCTGGAGCAAAACCAAAAAGTCGCGCAGCACGGAAACCGGCTTGGTTTTCCAGGTCATCGCGTCATTCACAAACACCATCAGCGCGGAAATTGCCGTGTTGAAACGAAAGCCGTCTAGGTCTTCGGTGACTTTTTTGATGCAAGCGTGGAGCGCTTTCAATTGCGCGGGAGTCGCCGCCACCTCTTTGATGGCAGCATCCAGCCTGATGATTTCCAGCAATCCCTTGTCGCTTTGCGACGTGGTTTCCGCCTGCTCAAATTCCGCTTCGCTCTTTTCATCTACGAACAACCGCCAGACGCGGCCCAAAAAACGATAAACGCCTTCGACGCCCCTGGTGCTCCACGGTTTCACCATTTCGAGCGGGCCCATGAACATTTCGTAAAGCCGGAACGCATCTGCGCCGTATTCCGTGAGCACGTCGTCCGGATTCACCACGTTCCCGCGCGATTTCGACATCTTCTGCCCGTCCTCGCCAAGAATCAGCCCTTGGTTGACAAGCTTGAAGAACGGTTCGGGCGTCGAGGCGTAACCCAGATCGAACAAAACCTTGTGCCAGAACCGGGCGTAGAGCAGATGAAGGACGGCGTGCTCGGTGCCGCCAACGTATAAATCAACACCTTGGGAGGGACAGCGTGTCGCTGAGCCTGATTGAACAAAAGTTTGGGACGGCGACACGCCGTCCCTCCCAGTTCCCATCCAGTATTTCTCCGCCTCCTGGCCGACAAACGCGAGCGGATTTTTTGCATCGAGATAACGCAGATAATACCAGCACGAGCCGGCCCATTGCGGCATGGTGTTCGTCTCGCGCGTCGAGCCGTCGGGCAAGCTCACCCAATCCCCGGCACGGGCCAGCGGTGGTTCGCCGCTTGCCGTCGGCTTGTAATCGGTCAAATCCGGCGGCAAAACCGGCAGGGCGGATTCGGGCAGGGCTTCGTGATATGGTGGCTGACCGCCAGGTCTGTCCTTCTTCCAGACAATTGGGAATGGCTCGCCCCAGTAACGCTGACGGCTGAACAGCCAGTCGCGGAGTTTGAAATGGATGGTTTTCTGGCCAAGCCCTTTTGCCTCCAACCAGGCGGTGATTTTCTTTTTAGCTTCCGGCGTGGGCAGTCCGGTGATGGAAATTTCCGGGCCGGTTGAATTTACCGACGTGCCATCGCCAACGAAACCGCGCCAATCGGTCTTCGGGTCAGGCGGTTGAACGACCTGGATGATCGGGAGATTGAACCTGGTGGCGAACTCGAAGTCGCGCGTGTCGTGCGCCGGCACAGCCATGATGGCTCCGGTGCCATAGCTGGCGAGAACGTAATCGGCAATCCAGATCGGAATCTTCTTGCCATTGACGGGATTGATGGCGTAAGCGCCGGTAAACACGCCGGTTTTTTCCTTGGCGAGTTCGGTGCGTTCGAGGTCGGATTTGACAGAAGCCGTCCCTTGGTATGCAACGATGGCATCGTTTGGATTCTTCGCCCCGCCGGTCCACTCTTTAGGTGTGTCCTCCGGCCAATAAGTTGGAATGGCACCTTGGCCACGCCATTGATCTATTAGCCGGTGTTCAGGAGCTAAAACCATGTAAGTCGCACCGAAGAGAGTGTCTGGCCGCGTGGTGAAGACGCGAATTTTTGAATCGGCAATCGGTCCCGCATTGCGGGAGCAATCGGCAACTGCAAAATTCACTTCCGCCCCTTCGCTGCGGCCAATCCAGTTACGCTGCATTTCCTTGAGCGACTCGCTCCACTCAATCATGTCGAGGTCGTGGAGCAGCCGTTCGGCGTAGGCGGTGATGCGGAGCATCCATTGGCGCATCGGCCTGCGGACAACCGGAAAGCCGCCGACTTCGCTCTTGCCGTCCAGGACCTCTTCGTTGGCAAGAACCGTTCCGAGTTGTTCGCACCACCAAACCGGTGCCTCAGCCACATAAGCAAGGCGTCTGGAATCGCGATGGACCCGCTTTTGTTCGTCGGTTTTGACTTCAACCGGATATTTCAGCGTTCCAATCGGCTCGGCCCTGTTCGTTTCCGGATTGAACCACGAGTTGTAAAGCTTCAGGAAAATCCACTGGGTCCACTTGAAATAATCGGGGTCGGTGGTGGCGAGTTCGCGCGACCAGTCGTAGCTGAAGCCGAGCGACTGAATCTGCCGCTTAAACGTGGCGATGTTCGCCTCGGTAGTCTGGCGGGGATGCTGGCCGGTCTTGACGGCATATTGCTCGGCGGGCAGGCCGAAGGCGTCCCAGCCCATCGGATGCAGAACATTGAAGCCGAGTGCGCGCTTGTAGCGGGCGAGGATGTCGGTGGCGGTATAGCCTTCCGGATGGCCGACGTGCAAGCCCGCGCCGGATGGGTAGGGAAACATGTCGAGAATGTAAAATTTGGGTGGCAACCGCGTTGCCGTCACCCTGCCATTCAAACCATGCCGTCCGCCAAATGGATGTCCCTCCGGCACGGAGTCGCCCGGGTTAAACGCGCGAAAGGTCTGCTGTTTGTTCCAAAATTGCTGCCACTTGGGCTCGGTCAAATGAAACGGATATTGCCTGCGGCTGCTCGACATAGAGGCGGGATTTTGGGGAAAGCGGCGCGCCGGAGCAATGGCGGAGTTCTTCGGGACGGAAAAAAACAATTGATCGGGCTATTGACACCGCACAATAGTTGCTATAATTGTAACCATAAGATGCTATTGATGCCGGATTGAGCGAATTTGTGCCATGAACATTGCGCCCGAGTCCCGGACGTTGCGGCCCGCGCTGGAAGCGGGAAGGGCGGCTTTTACCCTGCTTGAGCTGCTGGTGGTGATGGCCATCATCGCGGTGCTGGCGGCGCTGTTGCTTCCCGCGCTGTCCCGGGCGCGCGCGCAGGCGCAAGGCATTCAATGCCTAGGCAACACCCGGCAGCTTCTCCTGGCTTGGCAGTTCTATGTCCATGACAACGACGACCAGTTGCCCTATAATCTTGGCCTGGTGGGATCGTCATTCCGCACCAGCTTGAACTGGGTCAACAACGTCATGACCTGGGGACTGGACCCGGACAATACCAACCTCGCCACGATCACCGACGCCGGACTCGGTCCTTACATCAGCGGCGCAACGAGAATTTACCGCTGCCCGGCCGACAACGTGTTAAGCGCGGTGCAACAGGCCGCCGGTTGGGACGCGCGCATCCGCAGTTATTCGATGAACGCGATGGTCGGCAACGCGGGTGACTTCTCCATCAACGGTTTCAACGTCAACAATCCCGATTACACGCAGTTTTTCAAAATCACGCAAATTCTCCAGCCGGCCGATATTTTTGTGTTTCTCGACGAGCACCCGGACAGCATCAACGACGGTTATTTTCTCGACAAGGCCGCGGAAAACACCTACGCCGCTTCCTCCGGCGGCCCGGCCTACAAAAGCGCCCGATGGATTGATCTGCCGGCCACTTATCACAATCGCGCGACGACATTTTCCTTCGCCGACGGCCACAGCGCGCTTCATCGCTGGTTGCAGCCCGACACCTACCGCCCGGCGGCGCCGGACGCCGCGGGCCTGCCGATTTCCATTCCGGCCGGTTCACAACAGGACTTCGACTGGGTGGTGGAGCACATGAGCGTGGATCGCGAGTAATAAGTGGAAAGTGCGACCGGCAGGCGCCTTTACAAATACTGCTGCAGGGTTTGTTCGTCCCCTTCCGCCCCCAACACGTACAATTTGTCGCCCTGCGTCCAGGTCACGGTTGTGAGCCCGTTGACCCGGGCAACCTGCCGCGAATCCGCCGGTGGCGCGTCCTTCACTGCAGCGCGGTCAATCACGAACAACCAAAGATCGCTGGACTGTCCCGTCGGCAGCGGCCGGCCGGTGCGGAAACAAATCATGGAAACCTTCACGCCCTGCCAATTTTGAATCGCACAACCGGTCATGGCGGTTTTATCCAACGGCGCGGGCAAAATGTAATCCGCCGGCGCGCTGCTCTCCGCGAGGAAGGCGCGGATTTGCGCCGGACTGTTCGTCACCAAATCCATGCCGTAGCCACGCAGCGCAACGCCCGCCATCCGGCTTCGCAAAATGGCAAGCGTGTTGTCATTCGGCCGGTACGGGAACCAGAGTGGCGCCAGGGCGACCAGGGCGACAATCACCGCCGCCACCGCGAAAAGCGCGTTCCGCCGCCATAAGCTGATTCTGTCCCGCGCCGCCTGTTCGGAAATGATTTGTTCCTTCAAGCCGGCGGGCGCGGTGATTTGCCGGAATTTCGCGCGCAACGCGTCCTGTCGCACGCAATGCTCCTCCAGCCAGCGCGCCAGTTCCGGCTCGCGTTTCGCCAGCGCGAGCGCCCCGGCAATTTGCGGATCGTCGGCGTCCGCCGTACCGGGCCGGTAGAGCAATAAAATGGTTTTGGCTTCGTTGGGGTTCACGATGGGGGTGGCTTCAGTCGGGCGCCGGGGACATTGCCGGTCAGCAGTTCGTGCAATCGCCCGAGGCCGCGGGTGAGCCGCGATTTGACGGTGCCCAGCGGCACGTCGAGAATTTCGGCGATCTCATTGTAGGAACAATCCTGCAGGTAAAACAACGCAACCGGCGCCTGATAAATTTCGTCCAGGCCGGCCAGGGCCTCAAGCGCCTGACCGGAGTCGAAGCGGCTGGCCGTGACCGGGGACACGACGGGAAGCTCCGCCGCCACGTGCTCCAATTCCACGTGCGGAAAGCGGGTTTGCCTCCGGCGCGCGCCGAGAAATTCGCGGTGGAGGGTGGTGAACAGCCAGGTCTTCACTTTGGATGCGTCGCGCAATTGGTGGCCTTTGGCCGCCCAAATGCAAAAGGTCTGTTGTGTCAGGTCACAGGCGTCGGCTTCGTCACGCGCGAGACTGAAGGCAAACTGGTACAGCGGCTCGTAATAACAAGCCACCAGCCTTTCAAACTCCACGGCCTCAGCCATATCGCCACATTGAAGTTAAGAGCCCGCAGGACGTCAATTGTTCCCTGGAAATTTGTGGGAACAAATTCCCTGCCGGTTCCTCTCATTGTCAATGGACGCGGAATTTTTACTCAAAACAAAGGCGTTTTCAGCGGTGAGGGTTGGCGGAACCTCGTTGGACTCCAACCACCCGAACTGAAGCACACATAAACACGATGCGGCTTATGAAAGCGATGCGTTATCTGGTTAGAGTTATGCTCGTGGGCGCGGGTCTGGCGGTTTGGGATTGTGCCCCTTCCGGGTCTGCCGCGGTGGCTTTCGTTACCGTGGGCACCAACAACACCGACACGTTTGCTCCGGCAGTCACCAACATCGTCGTTGGCGACCAGGTCGTCTGGGTTTGGAATTACAGCTCGACCTTCATCCAACACACCTCGACCAGTGGGACCAATGGTGTGTCCAGCGGGCTATGGGATTCGGGAACGAATGCTTCGCCCTATTCGTTTACGAACACGTTCAATTCCGCCGGCACCTACCTCTATTTTTGCAGAATACATTACGCTGCGCCCAGATTCATGACCGGCGCGGTAATGGTCGCGACGGCAAACCTCCCGCCAACGGTCGCCATCACCAATCCGGCGTCCGGCGCCGTTTTTGCCGCGCCGGCCAGCGTCACCATTCAGGCCTCCGCCTCGGACACGGGCGGCACGGTGACCAATGTGCAATTTCTCATCGGCTCGACGATTTTGACCAACGAGACGGTGGCTCCCTTTTCCGCCGTCGCCGGCAATCTGGCCGCAGGCAGTTACACGTTTTCCGCCATCGCTTCGGATAACGGCGGCCTGACGGCCACGAATGCTATCACGAACAGCGTCGTGAACGCGGGGCCGGTCCTGCTCAGCAGCCCGCAGCAACTGCCGGCAGCGAGTTTTCGATTCAGTTACACGGCGAACGCGGGGCTGAATTATGTGGTTCAAAGATCAACCAATCTGGTTTTGAACGATTGGGTCCCGCTCGCCACCAACCTGGCAGGAGGCAGTTCGGTGACTTTCACGGATGTAAACGCAACGGTCAATCCCGCGTTCTATCGCGTCGGCCGGCTGCCGAATCCCTGATTTGGCAGGCGGAACGTCCGGGTGGCCGGTCAAACCGTCATTTATGGCTAAAAAATATGCAGGTTCAGCAATTCTTTATCAGCGCATTGTCATTCGGTTTGTGGCTGCTGATTTTGTCCGGTGTGAAATCCGCCGGATCTCTTCCCCCGCCGGGCGGGGAGCCGGCGAACGTGCGGATGTTCATGGCAAGGGGCGTGGTAAAGGAACTCCCTCCGGATGGCGGAACGGTCGTTATCAGCCACGAAACCATTTCCAATTACATGGCTGCCATGACCATGCCGTTCAAGGTGAAGGATGCCAAAGAACTGGCCGGTTTGCAGCGGAGCGATGAAATCACCTTTCGGCTCCACGTGGCCGATACGGAAAGCTGGGTGGATCAAATCACCAAAATCGGGACGGTTTCACTGCCAGCCGGCGGAAAACCATCCGATTCCCACCCTGCGGTAATCGCCTCGGTCCCGCCCGGAAACCCGCTTCGATCCTATCCATTCACGAACGAACTGGGGCAGCCGGTCAGCCTGAACGATTTTCACGGCCAGGCCCTGGCCATCACGTTTTTTTACACGCGCTGCCCCCTGCCGGAATTTTGTCCGCGCCTGTCGAAAAACTTTCAGGAGGCGCAGCAAAAACTCGAATCCCAGGCCGGCGCGCCCAGCAACTGGCATTTCCTTTCCATTTCCTTCGACACGGAATTTGACACCCCAGCCATGCTGAAGGCTTATGGGGACAGTTACCAGTATGATCCGAAGCATTGGAGCTTCCTGACCGGGCCGGCGGACAAAATCGGCGAACTGGCCCGGCAGTCGGGGGTGACATATAAACTGGACGACGGTACTTTCAATCACAATTTCCGCACGCTCATCGTGGA
>JBEKEJ010000019.1:0-20776 GCA_050013895.1 Verrucomicrobiota bacterium
CAAACCGGCCAGATTTGCGCACCGGGTTGGGGGCACACAGGTTCCGGGGTTCAGATTGCGCGGCAAGGCGGAGCAAGGTCGCCGGAAGTGTGATAGGTTGCAGCGTCGGGAAACAAAGTTTATGAAACGAGTATTTAGTTCGCCGGACAGCGCAGAGGTGGGCTTGGTCAAGAATGTGCTGCTGAAAGCGGGCATCCGTTGTGTCGAAGTGAACGAGCAAATGGCGCAAACGATTCCCTCGGCCCCATTCCAAGCGGAACTGTGGGTTGTGGACGGGAAGGATTACGCCGAGGCGGACGCCCTCATGGCCGAGTGGCTGAACCCGACATCCACTACGGGTGCGCCGTGGGTCTGTTCCCGCTGCGGCGAGAAGCTGGGAAGCCAGTTCAGCAAATGTTGGAAGTGCGGCACTCGAAGGGATGCCGCCGCCTGACACGGCCATGCGTAAGGCCGGGGTTTTGGGTGCGGGCGGGCGTGAAACGTCGTTCCTGCTCCAACCCAGCATGAAAAATCGGCTGCCGGTCGGCGTTTGGCCAAACTGGTGAAAATTATTTCCAAGCGTGTGGGCGAGGCGCGGTCTACGATTCATAAGACTGAAAAAAACCTATATTGAGGCATCAGCAACATAATATCTCACAGGCAATGGCCTAAATTCACCGACTGAGTATCGTTTCCCGTGACGGTTTAGTTCTCCCTTCACCCAAAGCGCGTTCATGGCTTCGCGGACAGCATAGAGTTTTGCGTCTGGAAAGAACTCCTGCGCAAAATGACAAAGTTCACGCGGCGTCCACGTCATACCGCTGCTGCACTGGGAAAGTGCATATCGAATCTGGTCACGGGTGCCTTTAATTTGTGGGACGTCAATCATGGCAGTGCAATTTTGGCCGTGGCAATCAGCACGTTATTTGTCGTTCCCACCAGCCGGGAAAACAGCAGAGGCCTTCCCGAATATTGTTCCACGATAATCCCCGATGACTCACTAGGTCGAAACCCGTTCGCAGATTCAGATTTTTGGCTGTTGGCCATGCTCGGTGATAATCCGGCTATGATAGTCCGCATAAGCACCGTTACGTCCTATCTTGTGCGACCGCGACTAGGGTGTTCCTTGCCGCCACTGGAAAAAGCCTAGTCTCACTTTTGAAAGCAGGTGCAGGAACTCGCTCAACACCAAGTCATCAGGGTCGCGCTAGTGTGGTTTGGTGATTTTGTTTTTGCTGGGCAAAAATTCAAATTTCACCCCACAAACAACCCCACAATTCAGCCCGGACAAATCTGGTCGCCAGCATTGGGTCGTGGCGTTTCCGGCAGTTTGGCGAAAATCCTTGCACTGGTGGTTCGTGGATTAATGCTGACGCCGACGCAAAAGAGTTATCCCAAACATGCCGATGGCCAGTAATGACAGGCTGGCGGGTTCTGGAACTACTGCGTAAGCAACATCATCAAACTCAAATGAATTTTGCACAGGATTGGTGGCGACAACTCTCGAAAATGCAGTTGTGGAAATGATATTGACATAACCGGTTTCATTCAGCCCCCAATCAGGGCCATCAATCAATAATCCTGTATTTGTAGGAAGATTCGCCCCCAAAACCGTTCCAATGACATTGTTGGCACCGTCGTAGAAAGTAAGGCAGTCGCCATGACCTGCTGTTCCCCAGAGGAGTCCAAAATAGTTCTGTGGGGTTGAAAAACTAAATGTCGCCGAACCACCATCCCAAACAGCGACGTATTGACTATTATCTATCCCATTTTGTGGTGATTCACCAAACAATGCCGCTGTCGAGCCGGAGAAGTAAGGCGGCACATACTCAACACCATAATTTATGCCCGTGACAAGATAGGCGTTACCGGAAAGCGTTAGAATTGATGGCGGTGTCGGTTCGTCACAATTCTCTAACGTAGCGCCGCTCACGCTCGGAACGCCACCGATATTAGCGGTAACGTAAATCTGAGCTTTGGCGATACTGGGGGCGCTTAAAGTCAGAATACCTGCGATTGTGATTGATAGGTAATTCTTCATGGTATGCTCCTACTTTTTGATTTTATGTTGGCTTGTGGTTCTGCATCAGCAGCCGAAGGTGGGTAGATGATACGACTCTCCACGGTTAAGCTGGCTGTAGGTTTGTTGTCTCTGAGACTTGCACAGCAGTTTAGATTTGCTCACAATTTCAAAATCCCGTCAATCCACTGATTTTGCTGTTGGGTTGGCTAATTACACACAAAGCAAATAATCCGATGCCGGGGCGGGTCAGATGGCGTTTGGATTTGGGAACCGTGGCACCGACAACGAAGCATTGGGAATGTTTGGGGTAAAATTTCAAATTTTCACCTCACAAACATCACTATCTACCAGATTAGAATCAAAGGACAGCCATCCCGCTCGCCAAGCGTGGGGTGTCTGGGGCGGCTTTCGCGTAGCAAAACCCACCGGCGCACGGCGCGGCGGCTGGGTTGATTTTGTTCCGGCGATAATCTTTGACAGAAACTCGCGGGTCTGATTTCATTAGTATTATGAAATTCAGCAACGGCGCAGAGCTTCGTTTCGGCAGAGCGAAGTATTCAAAATTGACCGTCCAACTTTTGGGAGTCGGTGGTGTGTTCGGTATTCTTTCTTGGTTTATCGGAGCACCAGCCAAATACTGGGTCGGGGGGATTGGAACACTCGCGCTTGCAGCGGGGCTGGTAGTTTTACTAACTGGCACGATTGCAGAGCGCAAAGAGTGGCAAGCGGCACACAAGATGGACACCAAATGACATGACCTGACCCTGCACTAGCGACCGGCCTGCATCAGCCTGCCGAAAGGGCCGTGCGGATGCGAATCGTTAAGGATTTTAAGGATTAAAAGTGAAAATTGAAAAGAAAGCCCATCTAAGCGGTTGGCTTTTTGTTCTGATGATTGTCACAGCGATTTTAGTGGCATGTATAATACAAATTCACAATTTTATCCCCAATCTTCTGCCTTCAAATTAGAGCACTGCCGACAGCGAGTGATTCTTGGTAAAAATTCAATAATTTCACCCCAAAACAATCCCACCCTCAGCCCGCCAGAACAACCGGCCAATCTGCCGTCGCCAGCATTGGGTCGTGGCGTTACCGGCGGCTCACCGAAAAATCCTTGCAAACAGATGAGCGGGGAGCAAGTTAATGCCGCATGAAAAAGTCGCAGAAGCCATCATCTATAAAATTCCAGATGTTTTCTACGCTATTTGTCGCCACGGTTCTGCTCTGTGGGTGTTCAACCACCAAGCTTACGGAATATCATGGTTCAGAGATTTTCCAAGGCACGGGTGGCGAAGAGCGAATCGTTGACGGCATTGAATTCTGGGAGAAAGGAGACCCTAAACGTAAGTATAAGGTTCTGGGTGCAATTGATGAAAGCCCTAGACACCGACTCCCTTTTGCACGCCTTTCCAGACTCTCTTCAGATTCTGGCGATAGAGATTTAGCCATCGCCAAAATTGCACACAAATGGAAAGGAGACGCAGTCATTTTCGTGGCCACACACCAAGAGCCATCTGATGTGGCACAATCTGGCGATGAGAACCACCGGCGAATCACGAAGTTCGTGGTCGTCAAGTATGTGGAATGAGCTGACCACACTTAGACCACATCAAGCATCATGCACACATTTGACCAGCTTTATCACCCGACGCCTGACGTGGATGAGATGCTTCGTCCGCTCTTGGAGACACTTCACCATTGTTTGACGCGCACGTCCGCTGATTTGCCATCACTCAAAGCAGCCGTTATCGGTGTCTTGGAATTCTTAGCTTCACCGAGAGGCCGCACCGATGCCAATTGCCGAGCCGTGGATTTTTTTCTTATTAGGGATGGAGCTTGGGATGCCGACGTTTTGCCGCAGTCGTATGTGGATGTTCTGGCGGACATGAGCGGCGCACTTCACGACACTGTTTTCGCGCCGAACATTGCGACCAATTTCGAGTCCACACCGGAGCAGTTGTTGGAGAGAGCGAGGCGACTGTGATGACCTGCGCCGCGCCGGATACACGGTCGCGGGCGGGCATTGAGGCGGGTGGCCTGATGGACGTGGGGGTGAAAATTCACACAATTCGCGTGCTACGAACTGTTACGGACGATTTTGACCCAAAAATCGCCTGCTTGTGACCTTTCAACGGCAATGCTGTGTTGGTAGGGGATGGGACGAAACATCGCTCTGAAGGCCAGCCAGACCAAAAAATCAGCTTATTAGGCAGCACCACCGGCGGCGTGTCGAAAATCCTCTTGCCAAGCAGGGGGAGCAAAGCACAGTGTACGATTCTTAAAACCTATGAAACTACAGCAAAGCCTCTGTTTAACAACCGCATTACTATTCTTAGCCGCCACCGGCCAAACCGCCCGCGCCGGGGAAGCCACCATTAACCCCACCGGCACTTGGCAATGGGTCGCCCCCGCCAACCCGGATGGCCAAATCCCAAAGATTACCTTCACCCTGAAGCTCCAAGGTCAGACATTGACCGGCACGCGAATGAGCGGCAGCACGACAACTGTGCTCACAAACGGTGTAATCAATGGCGATGAAGTCTCCTTTCAGACTCCACGTCACGAGACCAGTTTTCCCAAGGGGAAGATCGCTTACACGACCTATAGCGGCAAACTCAGCGGCGACACAATCAAGGGCACAGAAGAAATTACGGTGGATGAAAAAGCATTTAGTTCCCGAAATTGGGAAGTCAAGCGGGTCAAGAAATAGTTTCACCGAAAAGCCGCCCGTGGCTGTGGCTCAGGTTTGGGTCGCTCACCGAACGATTAACACCACTCGAAAACTTTATGATTATCTGGCAAGGTCGTGGATTTCTGGTGGCAGTAATTATCTTCGGTTGTTCATTGGTTGCGAATCTCATATGCAACGCAAAAATCGGGCCGGGATATTATGACCATCACAAGTGGCCGTTCGCGGTTTCGCTGCTTTGTTCATCCGCAATTTGCTGGTTTCTTGGCGATTATCTTCGGAAGCGTTCAGACCGGATTGTCATAGACAAGCAGACTGGAAAAGAGTTCGTCCTGAATCAGTCCCGACACACCTTGTTCTTTATTCCAATGCGTTGGTGGGGACTGATTTTGTTGGTTGGCGCCATGATTTTGTTTGCTATCGAGTTCTCGCATTAAGATGCAAACGCTGAGTCTAACCCCGCGCTGATAGAAAACGGCCACCGGCCCCTGTCCCCACCCGCACCATATAAGCCTTGTAGGATTCCATACGTCAGTTAGGCCGCGTTTTAGTTACCCACCCCCGCCTAACCCGACCGGCGAAGCTGATGGCGGAATTCGCTTATCGTGTCCGTAGCGGCCTGTAACCGGGAATCTCTTTAAGAATCACGGTTATCTTGGTGGCTCGAAGCGCGAGGTTTTCCATCGTCGCCACGCATGAACCGAGTTCGACCGTGACCGAAGATTTCTCGGTCAGCAGCCGTTGCGTTGGTAAAACCAAAACCGCCGCAGGCACGGCTTGCGGGGTTGCAACATGGGGATGATGGCTAATCGAGGCCATAGCAATTTGTTTGGGCTTGGACTTGAGCGACCAGAGCCGCCGTGATGGTGAGAATTCCAAGTAATGCTTTCGTTGTTTTCATAGACGCCTTTTTTGTCGGGAAAACAACATGGCTATTTCCACCCCGGCAAGCCTCAAATCCGTCCGGGATTGGACAGCCGTCCCCGGCAACGAAACTGACTTCTTTATGCTTCGCCATTTCTGAACCTTCTTGCCGATGAACGCAAGCGAAAAACCAACCAAATTATTTGGCAGGCCAACGAGAGCTGGGGGGCAGCCTGCCATGATGGTGTGAGATTCAATTGACATTCCCGGCCCGGTGCGTCTCAGTCTTCGTCGTTGGCGGCATTTAATCTGCTCTAAAAGAGACCATTTCAAATGAAAATAGGTATTCCATTGATTGCCGTTTCCCTGCTGCTGTTCCGATGGGTGGCAGCGGGCCAAACGTCGCCGACATTGCAAATAACCAATGGCAATGGCAATGCCGCGCTGTCTTGGGGGGGCGGGTCGGCGTCGCTCTACGGTACGATTTCTCTGCAAACCACAACCAATTTGTCGCCACCGATTACCTGGGCCGATTTGTCACCCATTGGATGGACGGGAAATACCAATATGCCAATGGACAAACCGCAGCAATTCTTCCGGCTCGCAGTGGCGTTGCCCATTTTTCAGTTCGCAATTTTCTACAACCTTGATTTAGAAACCGCCTTTGCCCAGCCATTTACCATCACTGGCCCGGTATTCTGCAATGGTGGCATTTGGTCGGGGTCAATCTCCATCACCTTCTCGAATACGGTTTCCGCCGTCGGTCTGGCCACAAATACCGCCAACGACCCTTTTTGCAGTGGTTATGTTGGCAGCGGCCCATCCCATTACTCAATTGCTGGACAGCCGACTTCCGGCAATGCTCCACTAACCATGCCGATGCTCGACACCTACAATGACCCCACTGCCGCCGAAGGACTTATCAACCTGCCGCCCGCCAAATATGCCATGAACACGGTGGCCGCCTATTCAGCAAACGGACAGCTTTATCTGGCCAATGCTGCCGACCTCTATCTCACCAATTTTCCTAGCGGCACCAATTGGGGCACCCTTACGCCCAAAGGCACCAACATGATTCTGTATTATCAAGATGGTACCAACTCCCCCTTTCAGGCTCAAATACCGTATGATTTTTATTTGCTCACGAACAGAAGCTCCCACACCCTTTTTTCCACCAATTATGTCGGCTTGAACCAGCTTACCAACATCTGGTATGCGGCCTATTCATTTTTGACAAATGATTTCTTCTACGACTGGCGCGAAGGTTGGAATGGTGGGAGCGGGGTCAACAGTGGCAAGGGGAAAGCTGTCCAAGCCGTCCAGATTAATGTTTCCCTGTTCAACGTCTGGCTCACCAATACGGCGGCCACAAATAACGGCATCTACTACAACACCCAATGCAAGTTACCAAGCCACAAATCCCATCCGATTGATTCCATTTATGTCTATAACGCCGTTCCTTTGACCGGCACGACGCTCCCGGCGGTGCGCGTCGTCAACGGAGCAAAGTTGCCGTCGCAAACAGAACCTTATGGCTTCACCGTGGCCACGGCGATGCCGTTGTATGTATGGGGCAACTACAACTCGCAAACCGATGCTGGCTCGTCGGTTGGCCAAAACAGCACCACTTACACCTGGCCTGCCGCGCTCATAGCCGATGCCATCACCATCCTGTCCGGCAGTTGGAATGACGGCACGACCAGCAAAATGCCAACCGCTTCCGACACCACCGTTAACGCGGCGTGCCTTGCGGGGATTGTTCCATCAACCAACTCGAATTATAGCGGCGGAGTGGAAAACTTTCTCCGTTTGCTGGAGAGTTGGGGCAGTGCTGGTGATTTGTGGTATAACGGTTCCATCGTGGCGATGTTCCCCAGCCAGTATGCGACAAATAATTGGCAGAACACCGGCAATTATTACAACGCACCCACCCGCCACTGGGCATTCGACATAAAATTTACGCAGCAAAGCGGGCTGCCGCCACTTACGCCAATAGTTCTAAATTATGTGACTCCTTGATTACTCTAACCGCTCCGTATCAGGCCCGTGGAATCCGATACGTCAGCCAAGCGGCATTTTTGTTGCCAAACCCACCTGATAACCCCCGAATCGCCCTACACGCTTTACAGGTGGCCAGCCAAAGTGCTTGCCGTTGTAAACCACCAGCCGGTATGCGAATTGCCCGTCCATCGGATTTTACTGGGGTGAAACTTTCTCAAGAACGACGCCACAACAGTTCTACGCCCCGTTCGCGGATAGAACCGTGATGTTCACCGGCGCGGAAACCGCAGAGAGGTCGTTCGTCCAAGTCGCCTTGGCCGTAAGCGTGTAATCGCCCACCGGTGGGTTTTTCCACACGAATTCGACCGGACTAAAACCTGCGGGGATAATCTCCATTGGCTGGCAATCGCGTGGGTGCGAATTCGACCTTACCTCGTCATGCCAGACGCATTTTCTCGAACCCAGACGCTTCATATTCGCATAAAATTCGACTCGAACAAAATCGCCAGCGCACGCCGGAACGTCCAGCGAGACATCAGCCTGGATGCTGATGGTGGCGGGCGCATGGAATACTTTGTTCATCATGCCCTTTCAGCCGCAAAGAGCATGTCTGCGGCACGAATTTTCCATGTCATTGTTTCCATTGAAACCTGTAAAAGCTAATCCCTTGCCAACTCGTGAAGTAATCCCCCACCACAAACCTGAGCCAAACACCCGTTTCAGAAGACTGTGGGGGGAGCGTTTTAGACCGTTCCCTGAATCGCACGAAGCCACCCCTGACACACAAACGGGCAGCTTGTTATTCGGCAATAGCGGCGTGGTCGTTTGTGGGGGGCCGGAATCCAGCCAGTTTGGCACCGAGGGTTGGAATGGGGGGATTTGTTTGTAACAGAAACCGAAATTTCTTTAATATCACGATGAATGGTGTCAAACCAAACTGGCGGCTCTTCCGAGACCCGACCACAACCTGTGTTCGCAACCACCTGCTGGTCGGTGGTGTTGGCGGCAGGCCAAATGACCGCGAAACCTACGGGCGGCAGCGGGATAAGCTCAACGAGCAAATCATGTTGGTGGAAATGAAGGCGCGCGATGCCAAGCTTGAAGGCTACGATGTGGAAGCGGTACTCGCCTTCGCGGAGCACGTTATTCTCAACGCTGCACGGCTCTGGATGGAGTTTTCGGGCGACCAAAAGCAACGGTTGCAGAAAGTGCTTTTCCCTGAAGGCGTCACTTTTGAAAACGGAAATTATCGAATCACTGCAACGTGCTTGCTATTCAACATCTTACAAAAGCCAGAAGGCGAAAAGTCCAGTTTGGCGACCCTACCGGGAATCGAACCCGGGCTACCACCGTGAAAGGGTGGTGTCCTAACCGCTAGACCATAGGGTCGTCGAAAGGCGCAGCAATATAATCGCCGTCACCGCCCTGTCACGACAATTTAACGTGAGACTGCAACTGAAACCGCAACCGCAACCTTCAGGTTGCGATGGCGGCACGGAACAACGCCGTTGCGCCGGCTGACGCCTGCGGCTACAAGCAAAGGCACAACTCAAATTCCCGTTTGCTTCACTGTGTTTTTTGCCCTAGGCTCCGCTGAATTGCGCATGAAAGTCTTTATTGATGGAAAATACCACGACGAACGCGACGCGAAGATTTCGGTTTTCGACCACGGCCTGCTTTACGGCGACGGGGTCTTCGAGGGCATCCGTGCCTACAACGGCCGCGTGTTCAAGCTCAAGGAACACATTGACCGGTTGTTTTGTTCCGCGAAAGCCATCCTCCTCGAAATTCCGATGTCACACGCGGAAATCATGGACGCGGTCGTCGGGGCCTGCCGGGAGAACAAGATCCGGAACGGCTACATCCGGCTCGTGGTGACGCGCGGCGTGGGGACGCTGGGTTTGAACCCGCGAACCTGCAAGCGCCCGTCGGTCATCATCATCGCCGACAGAATCCAGCTCTATCCGCCGGAATTTTATCAGCGTGGTTTGGACATCATCACCGTACCGACGACGCGCAATTTGCACAGCGCGCTCAATCCGGCCATCAAGTCGCTGAATTATCTCAACAACATCCTCGCCAAGATCGAGGCGAACAACGGCGGTTGCGAGGAGGCGGTGATGTTGAACGCGGAGGGTTTCGTGGCCGAATGCAGCGGCGACAATTTGTTCATCGTGAAAAACGGCGGACTGTCCACACCGCCGCTGTCAGCGGGCGCGCTTTACGGCATCACGCGGCAGACGGTGATTGAACTGGCTGGGGAAACCGGCTTGACGGTGACTGAGCCGAACCTGACGCGCTACGATTTGTTCAATGCGGACGAATGTTTTCTGACCGGCACGGGCGCGGAAATCGTGCCGGTGGTGAAGATTGACGGCCGTGTCATCGGCGGGGGCAAACCGGGGCCAATCACGCGCAAGCTGGTGGTCCATTACCACGCCTTGACGAAGGCCTCCGGCGAGCCGATATACAAATGACGTGAAATCGCTAAACCGTTAAGCCGTTGAATCGCATAACGGGGAACGGTTCAACGATAAAACAAAATGCTCTGTTCCATTTGCAAAGAGAAACCGGCGACGGTGCATCTGACCCAAATTGTGGGCGACAAGATGCAGAAAATGGACTTGTGCGAGGATTGCGCCAAGGCCAAGGGCATCAATGACCCGACCGGTTTTGGCCTGGCGGATTTGGATTTGGTGCTCGGGCTGGGCGCGTCGCAGCAAATCGAGCAGTCAGCGGGCGGCGTGGAATTGAAATGTCCGCGCTGCGGGTTCACCCAGGCGGATTTCAAAAAGTCGGGCCGGCTCGGGTGTCCGGAGTGCTATCAGACTTTTGCGGAAGGCCTGGGCACCCTGCTGAAGACAATGCACAAGGGTACGCGGCATGCCGGCAAGACGCCGGAGGCGTTGCGCTCGTCGCGCGATTTGTCCGACCGCCTGAAAACGTTGCAGCTCAAACTGACCAAGGCCATCAAGGACGAAAATTTCGAGCAGGCGGCGTCCTTGCGCGATGAAATCAAGGCTATGGGCGGTTCGCCCGCAACTTCCAAACCGGCGAGATGAAGAACATTTACGATTTACGACTGGCGATTGACGATTGCTTTGGCGCGATCGAAACCGGTCAAAAAAATCGTAAATCGTAAACCGGCAATCTTAAATATGCAGGACATTCACACATTTCTGTCTTCGCCCGCCGAAATGGCGCGTCGCCATGGCCCGCATGATCGCATCGTCATGTCCAGCCGCGTCCGGCTGGCGCGCAATTTGCGGGACGCCGTGTTTCCCGGCTGGGCGAAAAAGCTGGAACGCGTGCGCGTGCTGGAATTGATCCGTCCGGCGATCGAAAGTCTGCCGGAAATGAAGGACTCCTTCTCCGAAGTGATGGACAATCTGGGCGCGCTGGACAAACAGATGCTCGTCGAGCGGCACCTCATCAGCCGCGAACATGCCGCCAAAAGCGCCGGGAGCGGACTGATCTTCAGCCGCGACGAAACGTTCTGCGTGATGATCAACGAGGAGGACCATCTGCGGATGCAGGCGTTGCGTCCCGGCCTGCAATTGCGCCAGGTGTGGAACGCGATCGACCATCTGGATTCCGAACTGGAGAAGAAACTTGATTACGCCTTCGACAACGAGCTGGGTTATTTGACGGCGTGTCCGACTAATCTCGGCACCGCCATCCGCGTGAGCGCGATGCTGCATCTGCCCGGCCTCGTTTTGACCGAGCAAATCAATCCCATCATCCAATCGGTCAACAAACTTGGGCTCGCCGTGCGCGGACTCTACGGGGAGGGCACCGAGGCGCTCGGCAACGTTTTCCAGGTGTCGAACCAGATGACCCTGGGAGAAAACGAAGCGGCAATCGTCGAGCGGCTCGAAAAGGTTCTGTCCCAAATCATCGAGCACGAGGAAAACGCGCGCCAGACGCTTTTGGAGAAAAAGCCCAAGATGGTCTACAATCATATCGGCCGCGCCTACGGCATCCTGGCGAACGCGCACAGCATTTCATCGAAGGAAACGATGAACCTGCTGTCGCTCCTGCGGTTGGGGGTGGACATGGAATTGTTTCCAGGCGCCGAGCGCTCGCTGGTGGACGAATTGTTCCTCACGACGCAGCCGGCGCATCTACAGAAGCAGATCTCGGACAAACTGTCGGCCGAGGAACGCGATCTGCTCCGCGCCGACATGTTGCGGGACCGTCTGAAAAGCGTGAGCCGGCCGGTGACCAAACCACGCGGCGAAGGACCACAGCCGGACAAAGCTCCCGCCGTGTAGCTACAGGCTTCATCCTGCGGGTGTTACGCGGTTGCCCGTTTTTCCGGCATCCATTCTGCTTTCTTCACCGAACAGTGCTGGACAATTCGGGCAAAGCATAGCACCTTACCAGCAGCAATATGAGCGACGAGAGCATGAGCAATTTCACGCCGCGCGCGCAGCAGGTGCTGGCACTGGCGCGCAAGGAGGCCGACCGGTTCAATCACAACGTGATCGGCACCGAACACCTTTTGCTCGGCCTCATCAAACTGGGACAGGGCGTCGCCGTCAATGTGCTTCAAAAAATGGGGCTGGACCTGGAGACCGTGCGGCTGGCCGTCGAAAAGGCCGTCGGCACCGGCCCCGACCAGAAGATGATCGGCAACATCCCCTACACGCCGCGCGTGAAGAAGGTCCTCGACCTGGCGAAGCGCGAGGCCAAGAACCTGAATCACACTTACATCGGTACCGAACACATCCTGCTCGGGTTGTTGCGCGAAGGCGATGGCGTGGCGGCGCGCATCCTGCGGGAGCTGGACGTGGACATCGAGCAGACTCGCCAGGAGGTTTTGCGGGAACTGGACCCGAATTTCACCGCCCAGGAGGAACCGGGCGAAACCGTCGAAAAGCTCGTCGAAAAAAAGGGCGAAATCAAGACGCCCGCCCTCAAGGCGTTTGGCCGCAATCTCACGGAGCTGGCGCGCAAGGGCGAATTGGACCCGGTTATCGGCCGCAAGAACGAGATTGAGCGGGTGATCCAGATTTTGTGCCGCCGCACGAAGAACAATCCCGTGCTGCTCGGTGAAGCGGGTGTTGGCAAGACCGCCATTGTCGAGGGTCTGGCGCAGGAAATCGCCAGGGGCAACGTCCCTGAATTGCTTCGCGACAAACGTGTGATCACGCTCGACCTCGCGCTCATGGTCGCCGGCACAAAATATCGCGGCCAGTTTGAGGAACGCATCAAGGCCGTAATGGACGAAATCCGCCGCGCCAAAAACATCATTCTGTTCATTGACGAATTGCACACGATTGTCGGGGCCGGCTCCGCCGAGGGCACGATGGACGCCTCGAACATCATCAAGCCCGCGCTCAGCCGCGGCGAGATGCAGTGCGTCGGCGCCACCACGCTTAACGAATATCGCAAATACATCGAGAAGGACGCCGCGCTCGAACGCCGGTTCCAATCGATCAAGGTGGAGGCGCCTTCGATTGACGAGGCCATCCAGATTTTGAAGGGGCTCAGCCATAAGTACGAGGATCACCACAAGGCCGAATTCACCGAGAAGGCCATCGAGGCCGCGGTCAAACTTTCCGACCGTTACATCACCGACCGGTTTTTGCCGGACAAGGCGATCGACGTGATGGACGAGGCCGGCTCGCGCGCCCGCATTGGCACGATGACGCGCCCGCCCGAGGTCAAGGCGATGGAAGCCGAGATCGAGGAAATCAAGGGCCAGAAGGAACGCGCCATCAAGAACCAGGATTTTGAAGGCGCCGCCCAGATGCGCGACAAGGAAAAACAGGCAAAGGAAAAGCTGGAAACGCTGTTGCGCGACTGGCGCGCCAAAGGCGAGGAAAAACGCATTCTCGTGGACGAGGGCGATATTTTACACGTCGTTTCCAAATGGACCGGCATTCCGCTGCAACGAATGGAGCAGGGCGAAATGCAGCGGCTGCTGACGGTCGAGGGCGAGATGGAAATGGTCGTCATCGGCCAGCACGAGGCCGTTTCGGCAATTTGTAAGGCACTCCGCCGTTCGCGCGCGGATTTGAAGGACCCGCGCCGACCCATCGGAACGTTTCTGCTGCTCGGCCCGACGGGCGTGGGCAAGACGCTGCTGGCCAAAACGCTTGCCGAAGAGATGTTCGGCGACGCGAAATCGCTTGTTCACCTCGACATGAGCGAATACATGGAAAAATTCAACGTCTCGCGGCTGATTGGTTCGCCCCCTGGTTACGTCGGTTACGAAGAAGGCGGCCAGCTCACCGAAAAGGTGCGCCGCAATCCGTACTCCGTCGTGTTGTTCGACGAAGTCGAGAAAGCGCACCCGGACGTGTGGAACATGCTGTTGCAGATTCTCGAGGAAGGCAAACTGACGGACAACGTCGGCCGGGTGGTGAATTTCCGCAACACCATCGTTTTGATGACCTCGAACGTCGGCTCGGACATCATCAAACGCCAGTCCACGCTCGGGTTTTCGCCCATCACCGACGAGGCCAGCTACGAAAAAATGCGCGAACGGATCCTGGACGAGGCCAAAAAGACGTTCCGGCCGGAATTCCTGAACCGGCTCGACGACATGATTGTGTTCCGCTCGTTCACCAAGCCCGACCTCATCCAGATCCTGGATTTGGAAGTCAACAAGGTGTTGGAGCGGCTGCGGCACAAGAATCTCAGGCTCGAACTGGACGCGAAGGCGAAGGATTTTCTCGTCGAGAAGGGCTACGACCCGCAATACGGCGCGCGGCCGATGCGCCGGTCCGTGGAGCGTTTCCTCGAGGACCCGCTGGCCGAGGAGATTCTCAAGGGCAACCTGCACGAAGGCGAGCCGATCATGGTCACGGCCGAGAACGACAAGCTGGTCTTCAACCAGACGGCCGCCGCCGCCGGCGCGCTGTCGAGTTAAATCAGATCGTAGCGGCTTTCGGGAGAAAGCCGCCGATACTTCGCCCAGTCGGTCACGGCGTTCTGCCGGGACACGATCACACTCCGCTCACGGACCTTTCAACGTTTGCGAACGACCCGAATCCGGCAGCGTGACGTTGTAGACGGCGTTGATGGAATTGCCGGTGTATTTGTTCCCTTGGTCATCTTTCAGGTCCCAATCCACATTAATGACGCCGTTCGATGTGGTGCCGGTAATTGTTTTGATATGTTTTCCATCCGGAGTTTTAAGTTCAATGGTGTAAACGCCGTTTGGCTCTGGTAATTTGGTATAGAGGCTCGCCCCCTTGTCCGTGAACATGGAATTGCCCTCAAAGAATTGGACAACGTTGCTGGAGTAGAAAGGTGTCACGGGCCCTTTGACTTCAAGATTGTGCCAGCCGTCCCTTAAATCTGTGCCAATCAACCGGGCTTGCAACGCATGTTGACCGGGTGGGGCATATGTCGTATTCCAAACCAGCAGGCAGTTGCCGTTGGTTGCGCGGTCGCATTCCTGCAAGTCGCCCTCGGCGCCATCATCCACCAGCAACTGGAGTTCGGCGAAATTGGTTATGACATCATAGTTGACCGGAACCTCAAATGTGGCAATGTCGGGTTCTTGCCCTGTTACGATTTGTTTGAGCGACAGCAATTCGTCCAAAGCAAGCTTGTTTGTCGCAGCGGTTTTTGTGTCTTGGAGAAATTTGCTTAGCGGCTGCCCGCGAAAAGTTGGGTCGGTCATATTGAAGGGCGGCTTCATCGCCAGTAATTTCTTGACCGTCGCCTGTCGAGATGCCTCATCCTGTTCTTCCTGGGCCTTTTCTCTTTCCTCGGCTTGCGCCATTTGCTCCTGCTGGATCTTTGATTCTATTTCATGTTGCGCCGTCGCTTGTTCAGATGACGCTGGCAGTGGCCAGACGATGTCGGCTTCGGGCACGGTGCCAGTGGAGCGAAATTCCCGGAGGACCGCCATCCGGTCTTCGCGTGCCAGGGTATTCCCGCCGTTGTCCACACAATCCTGACCGACGGAATAGAGGACGAAATGGCCGTCGTCCGTGAGCCGGTAGCGCAATGGCTGGCCGTCCATGAAGTCGGGCAGGGGATTGGGCAGAAATTCCAGCGTGAGTTCTGCCGGCGTCTTAGGATAGGAGCCGTTTTTTCCGCGATAACGTTCGAGGGCGATGGCAGTGATGAGGATTCTGCGCTCGGCTTCGGCCGTGGCGGCGTGACCCAGAAAGCTGGAACCTTGTCGCTGGAATCCCATGCCGATTCGGCGGATGTTCATCATGGCTTGCACCCGTGATTGATACTTTGACTGGAAGAAAACTTCGTTGGTGACACCGGGAAGCTGGCGCATTTGCATCCAGGTGGGCACTTGCACGGCGTTGCGCTGTTCAATTTCGCGGTCGCGATAGAAAAGCAGCACATCTTTTTCATCTTCATACATGCCGCTGTGAAGATATTTGCCCTGGCTCCAGCGACGGCGGTATTCTCTCCAAATGTTCAATGGGTTGGGCCATGCTTCACGGAGAAATTCTTTGAATGGCATGGGCGGTTGCATGGCTTCATTTCGGTCATAATTATCGGCGGCGATGCGGCTGGCGCGTGTAAAGGCGACAACTTCCGGCAGATTGGTGAAAAAATTCACGGTTTCCCATTCGGATTGCAGGCGCGCGAGCCTTTCATCCGGCCAATTGTTGGTTTGAAGCGCCTGCCATGTGGCATCAAAGACAAGCTTTGTGTCGGCAAACCGGACCATGTGCGAAACCTCGGCCGGCTCCACATTCCAAGCCGTGACGAGGCGGGTGGCGGCCATCAGATTTGTCCAAGCGGCGTCCTGATTGCCGTCGTGAAGGGCAAGCACCATCCGGCTGCCGAGCGTCTGCGTGAGATTTTTGAGCACGGCGAGATGGGGAAGCCGCATGGCGCCGCCGCCTTTTGAGTCCAGGTTGAATTCGATGGGGCCGGACAAGACCGTTTCGCAGGCGGTGTCGAACGCCGCCTGATTTTTGTTCAGCGCCGCCCGAAAATCGTCCCAAGAGAGTTCATCGCTGTTATCCGGCCATGACGGGTTTTCCTTTTTTAGCGAATTCTGCTTCCAAACCACAATCACGGAGTTGTTTCCCGCCGTTTCCATGAGGTTCGGATGATCGCGAAAAGGCTCGGAACGATAATCCGGGGCGGTGGCCATCAAAATGGCTTGGCGCGCGCGCATTTCCGACGGAGTTGAAAAGTCAAAATCAGCGAGGTCGGTCTTGAAACCCTGCTGGCGCAGGGCGAGGCGGGTCTCCGCCAGGGCCTTTTGCGCGGCGGTGTCCGGGTGCGACGGGAGCGCGGCGTAAATGATGCCAATGACGACGAGCAGTAATGCGACTTTCCAGAACAAATTTGCCAGATGGGCTTTCATGGGCAGGTTTTGTCTGTTGTCATGGTATGAAGGTTTGCGCCTTTTTAGGTTTTTTGGCGAGCTTTTTTTGAGAAGTTTTGCTTTCCATATCCAGGCTCAAGGTTTAGACTTACTGACCATGAACGGCGTCATGCGAGACAGCGGCGTTCGCCGCTTGGGATTCGTGGCCGTGCTGCTGCTTTCGGCGGTTTCCCTGAAAGCCGACCCGATTGATGTCGGTGAAAGCCCTGTCGAGCTTGGAGTTTTTATTCCCATCACGCTTGCTATTTTGCTGGAGGCGATTTGTGTCTTGTGGATGCTCCGGCGCTGGCGCAGACCGCGCTTGTTCATCCTCTGGCTGGTGGCGATGCATCTGCTCACGTATCCGCTTTTTCTCGGATTGCTGTGGCTTTCCTACGGATTGCACCCGGCATTGGGCGTGATGTTGGCGGAAGGGTTGATTGTGCTGATTGAAGGCGGTTTGATTTGGATGATTTGCCGCTTTCTGTCATCCGCCAAGTCGGAATTGCCCGTGCCGTCCATCGCCAGGAGCCTGTTCGCGTCGCTGATTGGCAACATCTGCTCGGCGGCGGCCTTTCCGTTCCTATTGATGCTCTTCGAGAGGATTGTTTCTGCGGTGGTGCGTTCAAGCATGGATTGAGCGAACTTCAGCTTTCCTTTTTGGGTGAAAAATTTTAGCCTCTGCACCAATGAAAGGCATCATTCTTGCCGGGGGCGCCGGTTCGCGGCTGTATCCGCTCACGCTCGTAGCGAGCAAACAGCTCCAGCCGGTCTATGACAAGCCGATGGTCTATTATCCGCTCACGACGCTCATCGAGGGCGGGATCCGCGAGTTTTGCCTCATCTCCACCCCGCAGGATCTGCCGCGCTTCCGCCAGTTGCTCGGCGACGGCAGCCGGTTCGGTCTGTCCATCGAATACCGCGAGCAACCCAAACCCGAAGGCATCGCGCAAGCCTTTCTGGTCGCGGAATCGTTTATCGGCAAGGACGCCGTCACGTTGATACTCGGCGACAACATTTTCTACGGCGGCGATTCGTTTCACCGCGCGTTCGTGGAATTCAAGGGCGGCGCGACCATTTTCGGTTATCATGTCAACGACCCGCAACGCTATGGCGTGGTCGAGTTCGACGCCGAAGGCCGGGCAGTTTCCATTGAGGAAAAACCCAGGCAGCCGAAAAGTGATTATGCCGTCCCCGGTCTCTACATTTTCGACAACCACGTCGTGGCCATTGCCAAATCGCTGAAACCCTCAGCGCGCGGCGAGCTGGAAATCACGGACTTGAACGTCGCGTATCTGCGCCGCGGCCAGTTGCGCGTACAACGGCTCAGCCGCGGCGTCACGTGGCTGGACGCCGGCACGAGCAGCAGTTTGCATGAGGCTTCGGCTTACGTGCAGACCATTGAAAGACGCGCCGGCGTCAAAATCGGCTGCCCGGAGGAGGCGGCTTGGCGCCGTGGCTTCTTGAAACTCGACGCGCTGGAAAAGCTCACGAACAAAATGCCGAAATGCGAATACCGCGATTATCTGAATGAAGTCGTGGCGGAGGCAAAACGGCCGAAAAATTAACCGCGAATGATTAAAAACTTTTTATCCGCGAATTACGCAAATTTTCACGAGACGCCCCGGCTTGGTTTTAATTCGTGTCAATTCGCGCAATTCGCGGACAAGGCGTTATGATCCTCCTCCTTGGCGCATCGGGTTACGTCGGCCAGGCGTTCGCGCGCGAACTCCAAAGCCGCCGGCTGCCTTTCGTGCCCCTTTCGCGAAAGGAAACGGATTACGCCCGCTTCGACGCCCTGTGCAATTTTCTCAAGGCCAGAAAACCTGAATTCGTCATCAATGCCGCCGGTTATACCGGCAAGCCGAACGTGGACGCCTGCGAACTCGCCCAAGCCGACACCCTGGCCGGAAACACCCTGTTGCCGCAGACCATTGCCCATGCCTGCGCGGCGGCGCGGATTCCGTGGGGACACGTCTCGTCCGGCTGCATTTTTACCGGGGCCAAAGTGACGGTGAACGGCCGGACGCGCGCGGAGAAAGACCTTATGCTGCCGGCCTGGCACGAACTGGTGCTCAAAACGCCATCGGCCATTCACGGCTTCACGGAAACCGACGCGCCGAATTTTTCGTTTCGCGACCCGCCGTGCAGTTTTTACAGCGGCACCAAGGCGCTGGGGGAGGAAGCCATCGCCGGCGCCGGCCAAAGCTACCTCTGGCGCCTGCGGATTCCGTTCGATGAATTCGACGGCCCGCGCAACTACCTCAGCAAGTTGCAACGTTATCCGAAGGTTTATGACAACGTGAACTCCATTTCGCATCGCACGGATTTTGTGAAGGCGTGCCTGGATATGTGGGGGCGCCGCGCGCCGTTCGGCATTTACAACGTGACCAATCCGGGTTTCGTCACGGCGCGGCAGGTGATTGCCCTGATTCAAAAAATCCTCAAGCCGGCGAAGCTATTCGAGTTTTGGGCGAACGACGAGGAATTTTATCGCCTGGCCGTCAAAACGCCCCGCTCGAATTGCGTGCTGGACGTTTCCAAGCTGCTGTCCACCGGGGTCAGGATGCGTCCGGTTGAGGAAGCGCTTGAAGATTCGTTGCGAAAATGGAAACTCGAATGAGAATTTACGATTTACGATTTACGATTTACGATTTGACGATTGAAGGCGCGTTTTTCTGTCAAATCGCCGCGTCAGTCGTAAATCGTCAATCATAAATCAAAAATGAATTTGCTCATCACCGGCGGCGCGGGTTTCATCGGCTCGAACGTGATTCATCACGTCATTGACCGGCCGGAAGTGGCGCGGCTGGTGAACCTCGATTGCCTTACCTATGCGGGGCACCCGGAAAATCTGGAAAAGGTTTCCCGGCACCCCAAGTATGTCTTTGAGAACGTGGACTTGCGCGAAAAAGCGGGCGTCCTTCGCGTCGTTGAGCAACACGCCATCACGCACGTCATGCACCTCGCGGCGGAATCGCACGTGGACCGGTCCATCACCGGGCCGGACGATTTCATTCACACCAACGTCGTCGGCACATTCAACCTGCTCGAAGCCTGCCGCGCCCGTTGGTTGACTCCAAACTCCGAATGCCGCTTCCATCACGTCTCCACCGATGAAGTTTTTGGTTCGCTCGGCCCGACGGGTTATTTCACGGAAAAGACGCCTTACGCGCCGAACTCGCCGTATTCCGCCAGCAAGGCCGCCAGCGACATGCTCGTGCGGGCCTATCATCACACTTACGGTTTGCCGGCCATCATCACGAATTGCTCGAACAATTACGGCCCGTATCAGTTCCCCGAAAAGCTCATCCCGGTCGCCATCCAGAGCCTCCTCGCGCGCAAACCGGTTCCGGTCTATGGCGACGGCCTGAACGTGCGGGACTGGCTTTACGTGCGCGACCATGCGGAGGCGCTGTGGCTGGCGCTCACGCGCGGGCGCGACGGCGAAACTTACAACATCGGCGGCCACAACGAATGGGCCAACCTGCGCATCGTCGAGTTGATTTGCGATACCGTTGACCAGTTTGCGCCGGAACTTGGCGGCCATTCGCGCAAGCTCATCACGTTTGTGAAGGATCGCCCCGGCCACGACCGCCGTTACGCCATTGACGCTGCCAAAATCAAAGGCGAACTTGGCTGGACGCCCGCGCATAAATTTGAAGACGGCATCCGCGAAACCATCCGTTGGTATCTCGATAACCAGGCGTGGGTCAAGGCCGTGTTGAAAAAGAGCTTGTAGCGGTGGCCGGTGGCCGGCGCCGTCATTTCCGGAAGGCGCACCGGCGACGCCCAGAGCGCGCCGCTGAAACGACGGTCGAACCCGAAAACCAAAGTTGGGCGCGTGAAAGGGGTGGTAGGGACAGCGCGCTGCGCTGTCTCCGCCCGCGTCCAGCGGGCGGAACGAATTGTGCGA
>JBEKEJ010000020.1:0-20193 GCA_050013895.1 Verrucomicrobiota bacterium
TGTTCGCATACCGCCGAAGACGTTGCATTCTATCCAGGCCGCCGGTGGACGGCCGCTGCGTTATCTGGCCATTGATTGCTTTCTCAACGGCCGCCCCGCCGGCGAACCGACGTGGGACGCGCATGTGAAGGTGCTCTGCCGGCAGCAGGGCTGGGACTACAAACGGGTGCGCCGCAAGAAATAGAGAGCACATGATTCCCGGGAACGCCGGCGTCCGCCGCAAGTTCCTTCGATTCATTTTCGACCGGTCGGTGGGACACCAGCGCTCCCGGGTTCATATGGAACGCAGAAAGAGAGGCCGGGGGCTGCGCTCCCGCCAAAATAATCTGTTACCTTCCCTCGCCGGCGTAAATAGATGAGTTGAAACCACGAAATACACGAAATGACACGAAAAGCCGGGCACAGTGATTTCTTCACAAGTTGAATTGGCGTTCATTTGCGCGCTTCGTGTCAAAAGCATTTGTGTATTTCGTGTATTTCGTGGTTTAACTCGAATTGAAATCGAATCATGAATGATGACCTGACCTTGCTGCGGGAATACGCCCGGCACAACTCCGAGGAAGCGTTCGCCGCGCTGGTGGCACGTTACGTCAGTCTCGTTTATTCCGTGGCGCTGCGGCAGGTCGGCGATCCGCATCTGGCCGAGGAAATCACGCAGGCGGTATTCATCATTCTGGCGCGCAAGGCGGACTCGCTCGGTGACGAGACCATTTTGCCCGGCTGGCTTTGCCGCACGGCGCGATACGCGAGCGCCAATGCGCGGACCATTCAACGCCGGCAGCAACGCCGAGAACAGGAGGCCTTCATGCAATCGCAATTTGATCCGCAGCAAAACGACTTGTCGCGCCGAAGCGAAGCGGAGGCGGAAATCTGGATGCAAATCTCGCCGCTGCTCGACGCGGCGATGGAGAAGCTCGGCCAAAAGGATCACGACGCGCTGGTGCTGCGGTTTTTTGAAAATCGGAACTTCAAGGAAGTCGGCGCGGCGTTGGGCGCGAGCGAAGACGCGGCAAAAATGCGGGTGACCCGCGCGCTGGAAAAGCTGCGGAAATCTTTCACGAAACGCGGCGTGAGTTCGACCGAGGCCGTCATCGCCGGGGTCATTTCTGCCAATTCCGTTCAAGCTGCGCCAGCGGCGCTGGCAAAATCTGTGACTGCGGTGGCAATTGTTAAGGGGTCAATTGCTGCGGCCTCAACTCTAACCCTTGTAAAAGGAACTATGAAAATTATGACTTGGCTTAAACTCAAATTTGCGCTTGGTGTCAGCGTCGTTGCTTTACTGGTTGGTGAGGCGGCAACCGTGGCGATTTCTCAGAAGAGCGGTGGTGGTGATGGTCCACTGACGCCCCAAGGAATTCTTCAGAAGTCGCAGGAGGCTTACGCCTCGCTTTCGAGCTACAGTGCCAAGGATACGGCGGTGATCGGCAAGACATTCACCTCCACGTCCACCGTCGAACTGGCGAGACCGGATTTTTACCGACTGGAAATTAATGGATATTCCGCATCCACGACGAACATCGGGGCAGTTTGGAATTCTGGCGATGGCAATTTCATGTTCTCGCATCGCGGCACCAGCAGCTATTCAAAATACGCATCCCGCGAATCGGCATTCTTGGAGGTGTCGGTAATGATGCGTGGGGTATCATGCGTGTTCATTCCGAACATTTTTTTCAACAAAAAAATCGCGACGGAAGACGTGAAGATGAGCGCATATGGAAATGAAGTTCGGGAGGAGAAAATTGACGAGGTGGATTGTTATGTTCTGACAGCGGACAATCTCGCGCACGGATTGATCTCCGAGAAGTTGTGGATTGGCAAAAAGGATTTCCTGATACGTCAACGCCAGCTCGTGGGCGGTCCGGAGGCTGACAAAGCCGATAGCAGCAATATTCCGAACTGGACCGAAACCATAGAAATCATTTCGGTGAACGAGCCGTTTGTTAAGGAAGATTTTGCTTATCCTGTTCCCGCTGGCATAAAATTGAGGCAAGTCAATTAGGGTAATTCACTTTGGCAAACTATCTTACACCCCGCCCGCGCATTAGTGTAAATGTCCCGCTGTGAATTCGCCAAAGCGCCAGCGCGTCGTCCGTCTGAATTGTGAATGAGCTTCCGGCAAATCCCGCCGCGCAAGTTTCCAAAGCGGCGGCAAACGGTTCTCCTCCTCCCCAGGGGAGAAGGCCGGGATGAGGGCGGGCAAAAGAACTAACTCTTCTTTTCTGTTTCGGGTTTGATCGGCCTCGTATATTCCGGCAACGGATGCGGCGCACGCGCCTGCAACTCACTGAAAATCGTGTCGCGGATGATTTGCGCGTTCCGCCGCAAATGCGAATTCCAGAACCGCAGCGTCTTCATGCCGCGCGATTGCAGAAACTTCTCCCGTTCCAAATCGTGTTTCCTCTGATCTGGAAAGCCGTGCTGGCTGCCGTCCAGTTCAATGTTCAATTCCGCCTCCTCGCAAAAGAAATCCAGATAGTAATCGCCTAAAGGATGCTGCCGGCGGAATTTGTAACCGCTGAAACGGCGATCACGCAGCCAGCGCCACATAAGCTTTTCCGGCCACGTTTCGTCTTTGCGAAGCTGGCGGGCGCGTTCGATGTCGGCCATGAATTTGAATTTATGGAACGGAAGTGCGATGGAAAAGTCGGTTTTTTTAGCTCGCCCTCATCCTGACCTTCTCCCCCGGGGAGAAGGAACAGCGATCAACACTTCCAGTTTTGCGGATGTTTGTCCGGCAAATCCAGTCATGGGATCTTTCATTCAGACGACAACGCAAACCATTTTACACGCCGCCCACGCGTTGTATAATGTCCCACTGTGAATTCGCCAAAGCGCCAGTGCGTCGTCTGCGGCATGAGCGGGGGAGTGGACTCGTCCGCCACCGCCGCGCTTTTGCTCGAACAGGGCTACGACGTCGTCGGCATCACGCTCAAGCTCTGGCCGCAGGACTGCGCGAGCCGCGCGGAGGACAAGTGCTGCGGCCCGCAGGCCGTCACCGACGCGCGCGCCGTCTGCCATCAGCTCGGCATCCCGTATTACCTCATTGACGAGGCGGCGGAATTCCAGAAGCACGTCATCAGTTACTTTGCCGGCGAATACAAGGCCGGCCGCACGCCGAACCCGTGCGTGATGTGCAATCAAAACCTGAAGTTCGGAAGGCTGATTGACCGCGCGGACCAGCTTGGCGCGGACTTTATCGCCACCGGACATTTTGCAAGAATTGAACGCGCCCCGAATCTTACACCGGTAGGGACATCGCGCTGCGATGTCCTCGCCCGCGAAACAGCGGACGAAACCATTGCGCCGCTGAACACGGCGCGGACGGCGCAGCGCGCCGTCCCTACCACGGGACGTTATCTCCTCAAGCGCGGACGCGATTTGAAGAAAGACCAGAGCTACTTCCTTTTTTCTTTGCGGCAGGACCAGCTCGCGCGCGCCCTGTTCCCGCTCGGCGAAAAGACCAAGAGCGATACCCGCGCCGTCGCGCGGCATTGCCAGCTCAAGACCGCCGACAAGGAGGAGAGCATGGAAATCTGCTTCGTGCCGGACAACAATTACGGCGGCTTTCTCCAGTCGGCAAACCTCGTGCAGAAGCATCGCGGCGAAATAGTGGACTTGCACGGACACGTCGTCGGTCATCACGATGGCGTCGAGTTCTACACCATTGGCCAGCGAAAAGGTTTGGGCATCACCACGCCCAAGCCGGTTTACGTCGTGGAACTTGATGCGGAGAACAACCGCGTCGTCGTCGGCGACGAATCCGCGCTGGACCGCGACGAATTCATAGCGATGAATTGCAACTGGCATCCATTCACCAGACTGACCGGGCCGATCGAAGTGACGGCGAAGATCCGTTACAACCATCCCGGCACGCCCGCGACGGTGACGCCGCTGGGCAACGATTCGGTGAAAGTGAAACTGCATTCAGCCCAACGCGCCATCACGCCCGGTCAGGCGGCGGTGTTTTATCAGGATGATCTGGTGGTCGGCGGCGGCTGGATTGCAAAATAGGACCGCCCCTTCCGACCGATCTCAGAATTTCAGACATCGGGAACCAGGAACGTGCCTGTCCTGCCGTGGTTATTCCGCCACCAATGACGCCGCGGCCGCGTTTGCCTTCACCTGTTCCGGATCTTTGCAGCCGCAAATCACGGAAGACACCGCCGGATCCCGCAGACACCACGCCAATGCCCAATTTGCCATCGGCACGCCGGACGGCACCTCGGTCTTTTGCAGGCGCTCGGCTTAGGCGAGATCGCGGTTAATGATATCAATGTCCGTGGCCGAACGCACGTCGTTGGCGGCAAATGTCACGCCGGGTTGATATTTGCCGGTGAGCAGTCCGCCGGCCAGCGGCACGCGCCCGATAATGCCGAGCCGGTCGCGGCGCGCGTGCGGGAAATAAATCTGCTCGGGCCGGCGGTCGAAGCGGTTGTAATAGACCTGCAAAGTCTCCGCGCCCAGACGCGCCGCTTCGCGCGCCTGCAATTCGCTGCCCTTCCTCATTATGGAAACGCCGAGGTGACGGATTTTGCCCGCGCGTTTCTGTTCGGCGAGCATGGTCCAGAGTTCCTGGTTTTGGAAAATGTCATCCGAGCCGGAATGAAATTGATAGAGATCCAGGCTCTCGGCGCGCAAGGCTTTGAGCGATGCTTCGAGTTGGAAGCGGACACCGGCGACGGAGAAGTCAATGTCGCGGTTCATGAAGCCATTGAAATGATGGCCGAACTTGGTGGCGACGAGCCAGCGCGAACGGCCGTGGCGCGACATGTAATCGCCGATCAATTTTTCGGCAAGGTGGTCGCCGTAACATTCGGCGGTGTCAATGAGGGTGATGCCGCTCTCCGCTGCCGCGTCGAGGATGGCGTCGGCGTCGGCCTGCGAGAAGTCACGGCCCCACTCGCCGCCGAACTGCCAGGTGCCGAGGCCGATGACCGATACGCGCAAACCCGTGCGACCCAAAGTCCGATAATGCATGGTTGATGCTAGCGTGAATTGAAGCGGTTGTCCCGCCGGAATCAAACGGGTGGCGGCGCCATTTGCGGCTTGGGGGGCGGGGAGCATTGCACCGCAAGCAGCCAGCCTTGGTTTGCGCGAAGCGATGTTCCGCACTCCGGTCAAACCTGCACCGTGACTTCAACACGATCTGGTGGTCAGTGACGGATGGATAACTAAACAGGGCGGCACTTTCGCGCCGCCCCAGTTTACGGACGGGCGTGGCCCGTTCTCACTTTTTAAACGTTATTAATCATCGGCGTCTCCGTCAAAGTCAAACGGCGGCGTCAACCCGGTGTAGTCGCCAACCACCTTGGCATCGTAGGGGGAATACAACCCGTTCTGCGACGTGTGAGTGTCGTAGCCGACGTTGTTCCCGATCGGGTCGCCACCCGCGAGCGGAAGCCCATAACTGGCGACAATCAGCCCCGCCATATTGACCCGGATGACGCGATTGTTGAATTGGTCGCTGATCAACGTGTCACCGTTTTGGAGCCGCACCGCACGGGTCGGCAGCGGCGCCGGAACGCTGTTGGTGTCGGTGTCGGTAACGTATTGCCAGACGAAGTTGTCATTGGCGTCCACTTCAACGGCGCGGGAATTGCCGGCATCGGTGAGCAGCGTGTCGCCGTCGTCGAGGCGGCTGGCGAAGGCGACGATATTGGCCGTGCCACCGGCGGTGAACGTCCTGACAATTTTGTCGCCGCGCGTGACCTCAATCGCCCGGTTATTGCCCTGGTCGGCGATCAGGATGTGGCCGTTCTCAAGCAGCTCGGCGGAGTTCGGGCCACTGAGCTGGTCCGCTTCATTCGTGTTTGAACCCGGATACGACCAGACGATTCTCTTCGCCAGATTCACTTCGATGATCCGGTTGTTGGCCTGGTCGGTGATCAGGACGTGCGCGTCGGGGAGCCACGTGCTCTGCACCGGGGTGTTCAGCAGGTCTGGCCCTGAACCGGTCTGGCCGAACCTGCCGTACTGCCAGACGATTTTGCCAAAGGGGTCCACCAGCATGACGCGGTTGTCCGGTGCGCCGTCGGGGGCCTGCGGAATCACACCCGCGGGCGTGCCAGTGCCGGCCATCAGGGTGAACAATCCCACGCGCTGGGCGTCGTTGACACCGATAATGGATTTGGCCGAAAAGTCGTTCGGCCCGCGCCCGAATGACCAGACGATTTTGCCGGACGGGTCAATCTCGATGACGCGATTGTTGAACTGGTCGGCGATCAGGATGTTGCCGCGTTCATTGAACTCGCGGCTTAACCTCAGATTGTCAGCCGAAGCCGCGCTCGCGAGAGCCAAGACGCCTGCGGCGGTGAAGACGGAACACCAGACCCCGCTGGATGCCAGAATTCGATTGTTTTGCGTTTTCATTACATTTCTCCTTTGTTTGGTTTATGCCTGTTATGCGATTGGTAAGATGACCACATCCCAAAAAGGTTCCCGGCAAACAGATTCTGCGCCAGCTCAAACGCGGCGCATTTGACAGCCCGCACCAGCCGGTGCATGGTATCCGGCATGAAAACATTTATTCTTTTGGCCGCGGCTCTGATTTTTCAGATCATTTCCGCCAGCGCGGCGGACTCCATCTACAACATTCCGCTCAAGGACATTGACGGCAAGGACACCTCGCTCAAGCCGTATCAGGGCAAGGTGATGCTCATCGTCAACGTCGCGTCGAAATGCGGATACACTCCGCAATACACCGCCTTGGAGGCGCTCTACCAGAAATACAAGGACCAGGGCCTGGTCGTGCTCGGTTTCCCCTGCAACCAGTTTGCCCATCAGGAGCCCGGCACGGACGCGGAAATCAAACAGTTCTGCTCCTCCAAATACAACGTCACTTTTCCGATGTTCGATAAAATCGAAGTCAACGGCGACCATCGCCATCCGCTCTACGTGATGCTGGCGGGCAAGGAATCTCCGTTTTCCGGCAACATTGGCTGGAACTTCACCAAGTTCCTCGTTGGCCGCGATGGCAAAATCCTGAAGCGTTTCAATTCGCCGGTCAAACCGGATTCGCCGGAAGTGATTCAAGCCATCGAAGCGGCGCTGGCGGCGAAATAGAAGTGCGCCAGCCAGGCGCCGGTTTTATCAGGGCTCCGGCAAGTGGTGTTGGGCGGATGGCGAGACGGAGGTCGGACCTCGACGGGCAATGCGATGCAGTGTGCCCCGCATCATTTGAATCCCGCCCATATCGCTGTGAATAACTCTGTGAATAACTCCCCCTAAAAAACCGTTTACACACCGGAATACATCTGTAGCTATTACGGCGGCGCGTTTACCCGAAAGCGGTCCGTCTTTCAAGAAGGAACCGGCGAGAAATAAATTGTGGAAGCGCCTGCCCGGTCGAGATGTACAGTATCCGATATTTTTTACGCTTCGGCATTCTGGTTGCGATGATGGAGCTGCCGGCTTTTGCCGGGAGTGTGACATTGGGGTGGAACGCGGACACGGACCCAAGTGTCGCGGGTTACAACATCTATTTCTGGATTCAGAGAGGCGTTTCCACCAACATGGTTTCCGTTGGTGATGGCACAAGTGTGACCATTCCCGATCTGGTTGCGGGAGCCACGTATCTTTTTGCAGCCAGAACGTATGACGCTTCCGGTCTGGAAAGCCCGCTTTCCAATGAAGTTTCCCTCACCATACCCCGGCCCCCGACGTTGAGCATTGTGACGCCGACGGCCAACCAGCAGGGGACCAGCGGGACGTTTACGGCGACAGGCAAGGCCAGGGACGACTTGGCGGTGGACAAGGTCTATTATGCGTTGAATGGCTCGGCTTGGGCGTTGGCGGCCACCGCCAACAATTGGACCAATTGGTCGGCCACTGTGGCTCTAAACCCCGGCACCAACATCGTCCAAGCCTACGCCGTGGACGTCTGCGGCAACACCTCCGCCACCAACACGGTCAGATTTGTTTATCTGGTGCGCCTGCCCTTGACGGTGAACATCAACGGCAAAGGATCGGTCAATCCCAATTACAACCAGGCGTTGTTGGCGATCAATCTGAATTATGCGATGACCGCGAGTGCGTTGTCAGGTTTTGCGTTAACGAATTGGACAGACGGCTCCGGCCGCGTGCTGACCAATCGTGCCACCGTGCAGTTCACGATGGCGACGAACCTGGCGCTCACGGTGAATTTTGTGGATGTGGCCAGGCCGACGGTGAGAATTCTGACCCCGAGATCCAACCAGCAATGGACCAACGGAACGTTCACGGTGACGGGCAAGGCCGGCGACAACCTGGCGGTGGGGGCGGTCTATTGCTCGTTGAACGGTTCGGGCTGGACGGCGGCGACGACAGGCAATAACTGGGCAAACTGGACGGCTGATGTGACGCTGATTCCCGGGCCGAACACGCTTCGGGCTTATGCGGTGGACACCGGCGGAAACGCGTCGGCGACCAACAGCGTAAGTTTTACATACGTCGTCAAGGCAACGATGGCGGTCCACCTCAACGGCAAAGGGACAGTGAGTCCCAATTACAACGGAGCGTTGCTGGCGATCAATGAGAACTATGCAATGACCGCCAGGGCCTCGTCGGGATTTGCGTTCACCAACTGGACGGACGGTTTGAGCAACGTGGTGACCAATCGTGCCACACTGCAATTCACGATGATGACAAACCTGGCGCTCACGGCGAACTTTGTGGATGTGCAGAAGCCGACGCTGAGCATCATCACCCCAACGTCGAACCAGCAGTGGACCAACGGAGCGGTCACGGTGACGGGCAGGGCTGGCGACAACCTGGCGGTGGGCGCGGTGTATTATTCGCTGAATGGATCGGGCTGGGCGGCGGCAACCACGGGCAACCGCTGGACCAACTGGGCGGTCAATGCGGCGCTGACACCGGGAACCAACACCGTCCAGGCCTATGCCATGGACACCAGCGGAAACCTGTCGGCAACCAACACCGTCAAATGCGTCTATTGGGTGCGCCTGCCCTTGACTGTGTTCAGCAACGGGAACGGGACAGTGAGTCCGAATTACAACGGGGCGCTGCTGGCAATTAATGGGAATTATACAATGACCGCCAGTGCGTCGCCGGGCTTCGCGTTCACCAATTGGACGGACGGGTCCGGCAACGTGGTGACCAATCGTGCCACGTTGCAGTTTACAATGGTGACGAACCTGGCGTTGACGGCGAATTTTGCGGATGTGACCAAACCGACGTTGAGCCTGGTGGCCCCGGCGGCAAATTCGCGCGTGAGCAACATGGTATTTGCGGTGTCAGGCACGGCCGGGGACAATGTGGCCGTGGAGATGGTGTATTACTCGTTGAACGGTTCGGGCTGGACGGTGGCGGCGACGGGTAACCACTGGACGAACTGGACGGCCAATGTGATGCTGAAACCCGGGACGAACACCATCTGGGTTTGTGCGGTGGACACCAGCGGAAACATTTCGCCGACCAACAGCAGCACGGTCAATTGGGCGGTGCCTCCGGCCGCATCCGCGACCTTGGAATCGCCCGCCTGCGCCAACGGCCAGTATGCCTTCGTGGTTTCAGGCGCCTCCGGGTATAAATATACCGTGCAGGCTTCCACCGATCTGGTGAACTGGGTTTCGATCCACACGAACACCGCACCTTTTACGTTCGTGGACACCAACGCGGGCCAGTTCAACCAGCGATTTTATCGTTCGATTTTCAATCCCTGAATTGCCGGTGTTCAGTTTCCGCTTGCGCCGTCGTTGTTGCTTGTTAAAGTCATGCCACAATTTCATCCGCCGCCAGCGGCGGTTTTCCGCCTTTGCGACGCGGCAAATCGCTCCGCCTCGACGACGGCCCGTTTTAACCAGAAAAATTTGACTCGTGAAAGTTTTCAGCGGCACCGCCAATGAGCCTCTGGCCCAGGCGATTTGCAAATACATCGGCATTGAACTCGGCAAATGCAACATCTCGCCGTTCCCCGACGGCGAGACGTTCGTGAAAATCGAGGAGAACGTCCGCGGCGAGGACGTGTTCATCGTCCAGTCCACCTGCCCGCCCACCAACCACAACCTGATGGAGATGTTCATCATGATTGACGCGGTGCGGCGGGCGAGCGCGATGCGCATCACGGCGGTGCTGCCGTTTTACGGTTATGCCCGGCAGGACCGCAAAGACCAGCCGCGCGTGCCCATCACCGCCAAGCTCGTGGCCAATCTCCTCGTCGCGTCCGGCGTGAACCGCATCCTCACCGTGGATTTGCACGCGCAACAAATCCAGGGGTTCTTCGACATTCCGGTGGACCATCTCTACGCCGCGCCGGTGATGTATGAGTATTTGCGAAAAAAACACCTGTCCGACCTGGTCGTGGTCAGCCCGGACGTGGGGGGATTGAAGATGGCGCACGCGTATTCGCAGACGCTGGAGGCGGGCCTGGCCATCGTAGCCAAGCGGCGCAAGAGCGCGACGGAAGTCGAATCCATGGCCGTCATCGGCGACATCAAAGGCAAGAACATCCTGCTGGTGGACGATTTGACGGAGACGGCGGGCACATTGACAGCGGCGGCGGCGTTGCTGAAGAAAAAGGGCGCCAAACAGATTGTGGCCTGTGTTTCCCACGCCATATTGAACGACGTGGGCATCGCCAGATTGCGAAAATCGGTGATTGACGAGTTGATTACAACTGATACAGTCCAACGCCCCGCCATTGACGGGGTGAAGATTGTCACCCTGTCGGTGGCCGGGCTTTTGGGCGAAGCCATCAAACGAATTCACACGAATTCGTCGGTGAACTCGCTGTTTGAATTCAAAGGCGGGCGCACGAGTTGATGCGCCGCCCAACAAATTTATTTGACGATGAAATCAGTGCCGTTGAAAGCGTATCCCCGCACGATGTCGCGCCGGGCCGGAGCCAAACGATTGCGCGCCGCGGGGCGCGTGCCCGCGATCATTTATGGCCGCCAGGCCAAACCGCAGAACCTCGAGGTCAACGCGAAGGAACTCGAGGATCTCATCCACCATGCCGCCTCGGAAAACATGCTGGTGGATTTGTCGGTCGAAAGCGACGCGCGCCCCAAACGCCTCGCGCTCGTGCAGGAAATCCAGCACCACCCCCTTGAAGGCGACATGTTGCACGTGGATTTCCATGAAGTGGCCGAAAACGAAAAAGTCGTCGTGCAAGTCCCGCTCGAAACCATCGGGGAAGCGGCGGGCGTGAAAACCGGCGGCGGCGTGCTCGAACACATCATGTTCAAGCTCAAAGTCCGCAGTCTGCCCAAGGATTTGCCGGAGCAAATCATCGTGGACGTGAGCCACCTCGAACTGGGCAAGGCCGTTCACCTCGGCGAAATCAAGGCGCCCCCCGGCGTTGAAATTCTGGGTGACAAAAAAGTTCCCGTCGTCGCGGTGGCCCTGCCGCGCTCGGAAGAGGAAGAAGCAGCGGCGACTGCCACTACCGAGGTCGTGGCGGCGGGCGACGTCGAGATGATCAAGGAAAAGAAGGAAGAAGGCGAAGAGGGCGCCGCCCCGGCCAAGGGCGAAAAGGGCGCCGCCAAGCCCGGCGAAAAGGCCCCGGCCAAGGGCGCCGAGAAAACCGCCGAGAAAGCTGCCGAAAAAGGTGCAGCCGCTGTTCCGGAAAAGGCCGCCGAGAAGAAGCCGGCGGGAAAAAAGAAATAATTTTATGGGAGCACACGCGCCCTCGCGTGTTCAAGCGGGCGCCCCGCCCGCTTGGTGTCTGGCGCGAGGCGCGCCAGACCGCACCCGGGGCGGGTGCGCTCCCCGGGAAAAATTTGCGCTCACATGGAAAAGGTGTTTCTGATTGTGGGCCTGGGCAATCCCGGCGCCGAATACGCGAAGACGCGCCACAACGCCGGGTATTTGCTGGCCGGGAAACTGGCCGCGCGTTGGAAGGCGGACTGGAAAAACGAACGAAAGTTCAATGCCCGGGTCGCGCGCGCCAAACGCCACGGCATCCGCGTTTTGCTTTGCCAGCCGCGGACGTTCATGAACGCGAGCGGCGAAGCGTTGCAAGCGCTGATGAATTATTATCGGGTGCCGCTCGGACAGTTGCTGGTGGTGGTGGACGACGCGGATTTGCCGCTGGGCGAGGTTCGCCTGCGGGCGGGCGGCAGCAGCGGCGGACACCACGGTTTGGAGTCCATTGAGCAGCATCTGGCCACGCGGGCATTCCCGCGGTTGCGGCTCGGCATCGGCCGCAAAGACGGCGCGCGGGAAATCACGGATTACGTGCTGGACCGTTTTAATGCGGCGGAAGCGGCGCTGATGGAAAAGGTCTTGGGCCGGGCGGCCGACCAGGCGGAATGCTGGCTGGACGACGGAATTGAAATGGCAATGAACCGGTTTAATGGCTCAATTTAGGTAGGGTCGGCGCGCTGCGCCGACCGGACGCCTCAGCGCGGCGTCCCTACCAAACGAAAAGTAAAAATGAAACGATACGAAGGTTTGTTCATCCTGAACACGGCAGGCAGGGAAGAAGGCGTCAAGGACGCCCTCGACAAGATTTCCGCCGAAATCACGGCGGCGGGCGGCAAGGTGGAGACCGTGCAGAAAATGGACAGGAAAAATTTCGCGCGCGTGGCGGACAAACAACACAACGCCGGTTTTTACGCGAACATCATTTTTGCCGGCACGCCGGCCCTCATCGCACAATTGCGGAGGAAATTCGCGTTGAACGAGGATGTGTTCCGCGTTTTATTCACACTGTCGCCCGAACCCAAACCCGCCAAATAAAAACTCTCAACCTTCAACCCTCAATTTCTATGCCCAGTTTTAACAAAGTCATCCTCGCCGGCAACCTGACCCGCGACCCGGAACTGCGTTACACCCCAAAAGGGACGGCAGTGGCTCGTATCGGTCTGGCGTGCAACCGCAAGTGGAAGAGCGAAACCGGCGAGATGAAGGAAGAAGTCACTTTTGTGGACGTGGACGCTTTCGGCAAAACCGCCGAAATCATCGGCCAATACCTGAAGAAAGGCCGTCCCATCCTGATCGAAGGCCGCCTCCGCTACGACACCTGGGAGGACAAACAGACCAAACAGAAGAAAAGCAAACTCGGCGTCGTGCTGGAAACCTTCCAATTCCTGGATTCCGGCGGCGGTCGTGGCGACGGCGGCGAAAGCGCGCCGGCTGCGCCACGTCCACCCGCCGCGCCCGCGGCTTCGACGCCCGCCGACGCCGATGCGCCTCCAACCGAAGGCGACGATGTGCCCTTTTAATTTTACACCGCAAATTGTTTTGTCACTTGTCACCCGCCACTTGTCACTATTTCCATGAAGACTGAAGTCATTCTCACCAACAACATCGTCGGTCTGGGCGCCGAATCCGACCAGGTCAAGGTCGCCGCCGGTTACGCGCGCAACTATTTGTTTCCGCAACGGCTGGCGATTCCGCTCACGCGGGCCAACAAACGCCAGATCGAGGCGCTTAAGCAGCGCCGCGCCGAGCGCGAAGCGCACGAGTTCAACACCATGAGCGAACTCGCCAAGGCCGTTTCCAAACTCATCTGCCTCGTCAAAGTGAAGGCGGGCGAGGACGGCAAGATGTTCGGCTCGGTGACCGCCGGCATGATTGCCGACGAATTGAAACACCAGTTCGACATCTCGCTCGACAAACGGAAAATCCACCTCGAACACCCGATTCGCGCGCTGGGTGAACACGAAATCGAATTGCACCTGCACACCGAAGTCAAGGGCACGCTCAAAGTCCGTGTCGAAAGCCTCACGCCGGTGACGGCGCCCGCGCCGGAAGCGGCCGCCTCCGCCGAGGCGAAAGCCGAGGAAGGCAGAAAGCCCCGGACCGAAAAACGCAGTTACCCAAGGCGGGACGCCGAAGGCAAGAAACCTGAAAAGGCCGGAGCCGCGGAAGCCGGCGAGCCCAAACCCAAGGCTGCCAAGGGCGAGAAACCGGCCAAGGCGGAAAAAGCGGAGAAGGCCGACAAGGCTCCGAAAGCTCACAAAGCTGAAAAAGCCGGGAAACCGGAAAAACCGGCAAAGACGGAGTAACCGGACAATTCATCATCTTACGCAGCCGCGGAAATGTTCCGCGGCTTTTTTGGGGTTCTGCATCCCGGGCAATGTTCTGATTTGCGTTGTAGTGTCGGCGCTGCGCGGCGATTTATTCGAGCCACCCGACTGCGCTATGCTCCGGCGCGGCAAGCAGGCTCGACGCTACACCGTCCCGGGCAAAGGCCAGAACCGGCTCACGTTGGCTGCCACCCGCAAATCCATAGCCGAGCAGGAGCAAAAAACGGCCTGAAATTGGCCAAAAACAGGGCTTGACCGCCACCGGCCAGATGTTAAGCTATCCACGTAATGTTAAAGAACACAGGACAAGCAGTCAGTCTGGCGGTCGTCGTCGTTGTCGTCGGCGACGCCGTTGGCGCTTGTCGTTGTTAAGTTGAATTTCGACAAGAACCCACGGCTGGCAACGGCTGTGGGTTTTTTGTTTAATCCGCGCCACCGGCCACAACCAAAAAATGATCAAGATCAGGAAAAAGATTATGATTAAGAATATGCCAGCACTTCGGCCTGGCTCTTACTCGTTATCGTTATCCTGCCCTTGATCGCCAAAGCCTATGAGCAAGACAACTCAAACCACCGAAACGAAAAAGAAAAGCCCCGCCCCGCGCGCCGAGGTCGGCCCGGCCATGGCTGGATGCGACATCCTCGTCCAGGCCCTTGAACGCGAAGGGGTCGAACTCATTTTCGCCTATCCCGGCGGCGCGAGCATGGAAATCCACCAGTCGCTCACCAAATCCAAAATCCGCACCATCCTGCCGCGCCACGAACAGGGCGGCAGTTTCGCGGCGGAAGGCTACGCCCGCGCCACCGGCAAGGCCGGCGTGTGCATGAGCACCAGCGGCCCCGGCGCGACCAACCTCGTCACCGCCATCGCCGACGCCTACCTCGATTCCTGCCCTCTCGTCGCCATCACCGGCCAGGTCAACCAGACCATGATTGGCCGCGGCGCGTTCCAGGAAACCGATATCATCGGCGTGACACTGCCCATCGTGAAGCATTCCTATCTCATCACGAGCGTCAACGAGATCCCGCGCATCGTGAAGGAGGCGTTTTACATCGCCCAGACCGGCCGCCCCGGCCCGGTGGTCATTGACGTGCCGAAGAACGTGCAGCAGGCCCGGACCCAGCCCGTGTGGCCGACCCTCGCGGAAATCAAGAAAGGCCTTCCCGGTTACACCCAGCCCGACCTCCGCGCCGACGAAGTGGCGTTGCATGAAATCATGGGGCTGATTGAAAAGGCCGAGCGCCCCGTCATTTATTGCGGCGGCGGTATCATCAGCAGCGGCGCGGCGGCGGAATTGAAAAAATTCGCCGAGGCCGCGCAGATTCCCGTGACGACCACGCTCATGGGCATCGGCGGTTTTCCGGAGACGCATCCGCTTTCGTTGCGCTGGCTGGGGATGCACGGCGCGGCCTTCGCGAACTGGGCCGTCAATGGCGAATACCAGCTGCGCAAGTCGTTCAACGACCCGATGGTGAAGCTCAAGGACGGCGCGGACTTGCTGCTCGCCCTCGGCGTGCGCTTCGATGACCGCGTGACCGGCAAGTTCGACGAGTTCTGCAAAAACGGCACGATTGTGCATCTGGACATTGACGCGTCCGAGCTGAACAAGAACCGGAAGGCGCACCTGCCGGTGGTCGGCGACATCAAGGACGCGCTGACCCGGCTCAACGCGATGCTCGCCAAGCGCCCGCTCAATAAGAAACACACCGCGTGGCTGGCGCAAATCGAGGAATGGAAAAAGAAGGGGCCGTTCGCCTACGCCATCACGCGCGAGATTGCCAACAGCGACCACATGAAAGACCATCTCAAGGGCAAGGAAGACCAGATCATCCTGCAACAGATGGTGGTCGAGGCGCTTTACGAATTGACCCGGGGCGACGCCATCATCACCACCGGCGTGGGCCAGCACCAGATGTGGGCGGGGCAATGGTTCAAATACGAACACCCGCGCCAGTTCATCACCAGCAGCGGCCTCGGCTCGATGGGCTTCGGCTTCCCGGCGGCCCTCGGCATCAAGGTCGCGCATCCGGACAGGGAAGTGATTGACATAGACGGCGACGGCTCGTTCCTGATGAACATCCAGGAGCTGGCGACCGCGCACGTTGAAAAGATCGCCGCCAAAGCCATCATCCTGAACAACCAGCACCTCGGCATGGTGGTGCAATGGGAGGACAATTTCTACCAGGGCAATCGCGGCCACACCTATCTCGGCGACCCGGAACATCGCCCCGAGATTTATCCCGACTACGTCCGCGTCTGCAATTCATTCGGCGTCAAATGCGAGCGCGTGATGTTCAAAAAGGATTTGCGGCCTGCCATCCAGCGGATGCTCGAGGCGAAGGAAACGTATGTGCTCGACGTGGTGACTCCCTACAGCGAACACGTGCTGCCGTTCATTCCGGCGGGCAAGACCGTGGCGGACATGATCTGGAAGCCGTGAAGGTTAGTTCGTTGGCGTGTGACCAATTAAAAAGAGAAAAGCCGGACACCGGGTCCGGCCTTTTCTTGCACACTAAAACACTCAAGAACTGCTCAACTACTGGTCATAGCATAACCCAAACCCGGAATCGCGCATGTCACCATTGTTGGTGACACGCGGGGGATGGATTTCCGGACGTTATGGTTGAAAGATTCGACACTGCTGCCCGTCGCAGGCATTCGCGTGAAATGCTTCAAGGAAATGTGTTCCCTTCCGCCTTCGTCCCCGGAGCGGGACTGCGGCGCGACAGGTCCGTCTTCGCACGCCTTGCGGGACGCGACCAGTCTGACCGTTGCCCGTGCGAAATTCGGATTTCAAGTGATTTTCACGTCCGACCTCACCCCGGCCAAGCTCATTCCCTCACCCGGTCTTCGACCACCCTCTCCCATCCGATGGGCGAGGGACAAGAGGGAGAACCGTTCGCCGCTTTTCTGAAAATTCTCGCGACTGGATTTGCCGGACGCTTATCCGCAAACAAGAAAACGGCCAGCAGCTTTTCCTTCTCCCTGGGGGAGAAGGTCAGGATGAGGGCGAGCGTAAAACACAAATCTTATCCCGATCGTCCAATCCAAAATCCTTCCCCCGGTTTCCGCCAGGCGGCGCAGCGGCTTGTCGTCCGGCTCGTTCTTTGCGATGCTGCCGCCATGTTCGAGAACACGATCCGCCGGATGCCGCGTCCGCAGGACATCGCGCGCCTGGACACGCAGGAATTGCGGGACACGTGTCTCGTCACCAATCTCTTCGCGCCGGGCGAATTACGCGGCGTATTCACCGATTTGGACCGGCTCGTGGCCGGCGGCGTTGTGCCGGTCAAACCGGTTGAACTGCCAAATCACCGCGAGACCGGCCGCGCCTTTTTCCTCGAACGCCGCGAGCTGGGCGCCATCAACGTCGGCGGCGCGGGCGTGGTTCACGCGGACAAAAAATCGTTCGCGCTCGGCCGGCTGGATTGCGTTTATCTGCCGATGGGAACGGAGCCGGTTGTTTTCGAGAGCCAGGACCGGAAGAATCCGGCCAGGTTTTATTTCCTGAGTTGTCCGGCGCACGCGGCGCATCCCGCCGCGATGATGAAGCCGAAGGACGCCGCGCCGGCGCCGCTCGGCTCCCGGGCGGCGGCGAACCGGCGGACGATCTACAAATACATCCACCCCGGCGGCATTCAAAGCTGCCAGCTCGTGATGGGCTTCACCGCGCTGGAGGAGGGCAGCGTCTGGAATTCGTTCCCACCGCACACGCACCGGCGCCGTGCCGAGATTTATTTTTATTTCGACCTGGGCGAAAACGTGTTGGCGCATTTTCTGGGCGAACCGCATCAGACGCGGCATCTGTTCATGCACAACGAGGAAGCCGCGCTATCGCCGAACTGGTCCATTCACTGTGGCTGCGGCGCGGGCAGCTACAAATTCATCTGGGGCATGGCCGGCGAAAACCAGGCGTTCGACGACATGGACAGCGTGCAGCCGGCGGATTTGCGGTAATCGTGGAGCGCCGGCCTCCGGCCCGGCGCGAAAGTTGACAACATCCAACATCGAACATCCAATACCATGAACGGAATGCCGCGAACAAAATCTGACATTGAGCGTTCGAGGTTCCATTAAGAACGCGCCGGGCCGGAGGCCAGCGCTCCAGCAATGCCGCAGCACGCCAATTTATGAAAACCAAACTTCAAACAGCACAACAGCACAATGCGCAACTGACGGGCGTCTCGGAATTGCGGTCGAATCAAAAAGTCACGGGGCGTTTCAAAAACCAGGTTGTGATGGTGACCGGCGCGAGCCGGGGCATCGGGCAGGCCATTTGCGCCGCGTTCGCCCGCGAAGGCGCGACGGTCGCCGGCGTCGCGCGGAGTGATTTGACGGCGACCGCCGCACAAGTGAACGCCGCCGGCGGCAAATTCATTGCCGTCAACGCCGATTTGAGCAAGGGCTCGCGGAAGGCAGCGGGAGAGTTGATTGGAAAGATTCTGGATCAAACCGGCCGCCTTGACGCGCTGGTCAACAACGCCGCCATCATCCGCCGCGCCCCGGCCGTGGATTTTGCCGAGGCGGACTGGAACGAGGTTTTGCGAACGAATTTGTCCGCGCCGTTTTTTTTGTGTCAAGCGGTCGCAAAATGGTGGCTGACCGCCGGGCGCGGGAAAGCGTCCGCCGATTCCCGTTTGAAGATTGTGAACGTCGCCTCGATGCTGTCGTTCCAGGGCGGCATCACCGTGGTCGCCTACGCGGCGAGCAAACACGGCGTCGCCGGATTCACCAAGGCCCTCGCCAACGAATGGGCGAAGGAACGCATCAACATCAACGCCGTTGCGCCCGGCTACATCGCCACGGAAAACACGCGGGCGCTGCGCGAAGACCCCGTCCGCAACCGGGCCATTCTCGACCGCATTCCCGAAGGCCGATGGGGCGCGCCGGAGGACATCGCCGGCGCGGTCTTGTTCCTGGCGTCGAAGGACGCCGATTACCTGAATGGCACCATCATGAATGTGGACGGCGGCTGGCTGGCACGTTGAAGGGTTTGTTTGGCGGGCGAAAACCCCGGCGATACCTTGCCCCGCGGCTATACTTGGAGCAACTTGATTTGCTCGTTGTCTTTCTCCACGGCTTCACCAAGCGTCTGGGCCTGGTGTTTGCGGCGTTCGATGATGTGCTTGTCCAGCACCGGATCATAGGGCACGGGGTAATTTCCGTCATAACACGCCATGCAAAATGATTCTTTTGGCAGGCCGGTGGCCTTGACCATGCCGTCCTGCGAAAGATAATGCAGTGAATCGGCATTCAGATATTTACGGATTTCCGCCACGCTGTGATTGGCCGCCATCAGTTTGCTGCGGTCGGGAAAATCAATTCCATAAACGCACGGGTTCATGTGCGGCGGGCAGCTGACCATCACGTGGACCTCTTTGGCGCCGGCTTCCTTGAGGGTTTTTACGCGCGCCTTGCACGTCGTGCCACGCACGATGGAATCGTCCACGATGACGACGCGCTTGCCTTTCACGAGCGAGGCGATGAGGTTCAGTTTCACCCGCACGTCGAAATCGCGGATGAGCTGCGTCGGCTGAAGAAAACTGCGCCCGACGTAGTGATTGCGGATGAACGCCATCTCAAAGGGGATGCCCGATTGCTCCGAGTAACCCAGCCCCGCGCACACGCCGCTGTCCGGCACCGGAATCACCAGGTCGGCCTTGACCGGATGTTCGCGCCCGAGCTGGCGACCCATTTCCTTGCGAATTTCATAGACACTGCGGCCGGCAATCGTGCTGTCGGGCCGCGCGAAATAAACATATTCGAAAATGCAGAACGCGCGCCGGGTGTGTTCGGGAAACGCCTGCAAACTCACCAGCCCCTTTTCGTTGATGATGACGATTTCGCCCGGCTCCACGTCGCGGACGAACCGGGCTTGAATCTGGTCCAACGCGACGGACTCGCTGGCCAGCACCCATGCGCCGTCCACACGCCCGAGGCAAAGCGGACGGAAGCCGAACGAGTCGCGCGCGCCGATCAATTCCTTTTCCGTCATGATGACGAGGGAATAGGCGCCTTCGATGCGGCGGAGCGTTTGCACGAGTGTGTTCTCCATGCCGTTGAGCGACGGCTGCGCGAACATCATGATGATGATTTCGCTGTCCACGCTCGTCTGGAAAACCAGCCCGTGATCTTCCAGTTCGTCCTTGAGCTGCGCGGCGTTGGTGAGATTGCCGTTATGGGCGACGGCGATCTGGCCGCGCGTGCAATCCACCGTGAGCG
>JBEKEJ010000021.1:0-19614 GCA_050013895.1 Verrucomicrobiota bacterium
TCGAACTCACGGACCCGGGTCGCGCGGCGCTCAAATCGCGGCAAAAGATCACACTCACCCGGCCGGTGGCGCCGACCGAACCGGCCAAACACCGCATCGGCGAAATCGCCTGCGACGAGGTGCTGTTCGGGAAGCTGCGCGAGTTGCGCAAACAACTCGCCGACGCGCGCGGCGTGCCGCCCTACATTGTATTTTCGGACGTGTCGTTGCGGCAGATGGCGCGGTTTTATCCGGTCAATGAAAAGGAACTGTCGCGCATCAGCGGCGTGGGCGACCGGAAGTTGCGCGAGTTCGGCGAAGTGTTTCTGCGCGAGATGGCAGCGCATTTGCAATCGAACCCGCGCCAGATTTTCGCCGATGATTCGTTCGCCGAGCCGCCTGCTCCGATGCCGCGCCGTTCGCGGCTCACGGACACGGTGCGCGAAACGCTGCATTTTTTCCGGCAGGAAAAAACCGTTTCCGAAATCGCGCGCATTCGCGGGGTGAAAGACGGGACGATCTACAGCCATCTCGAAGCTGCCATGCTGGCGGGCGAGGCGATTGACGTGAAGTCGCTGCTCACCGCCGAGGCGCAGCGCGACATCGCCGCCGCGTTTGCCAGACACGGCTTCGGCAATCTGGGCGGGACGGTGGCCTCGCTTGGCGGGCGTTACGATTATGGCCAATGCCGGATTGTCCGCGCCGCATTGCAGCAACAGGAACGCGGCGTTCACGCGGCAGAATTCCGGGACGTTGCTGCCGCGTGAACGCGGCGTTCCCTGAAACAAATCCAACTCGCTTTTTGCGGGCGCCAACCGTAATTTCACCGGATGTTTTTGGTTGAAGATCCGCTGTTGCGCCCCGACCAGTTTGTCCGCCGCCACATCGGGCCGGGCGAAACCGATGCGACCGAAATGCTCGCGCAAATCGGTTTCAAAACCCTCGATGAGCTCGTGGCCGCCGCCGTGCCGAAAACAATCCGCCTCGACAAGAAGCTGAATCTTCCGGCCGCACGCGGTGAATCTGATGCGCTCGCGGAACTGAAAAAAATCGCCGGCGATAATAAAATTTTCCGCTCGTTCATCGGCCAGGGCTACCATGACACGATCACACCGCCGGTCATCCAGCGCAACGTCCTGGAAAATCCCGGCTGGTACACCCAATACACGCCGTATCAGGCCGAGATTTCACAGGGCCGCCTCGAAGCGCTGCTGAATTTTCAGACGATGGTTGCCGATCTCACCGGTCTCGACATCGCCAACGCCTCGCTCCTCGACGAAGCCACCGCATGCGCAGAAGCGATGATGATGAGTCATCGGCTCAAGGGCGATGAAAGCCGGAACACGTTTTTTGTTTCGGAAACCTGCCATCCGCAAAACATCGATGTCATCCGCACGCGCGCCAAAGCGCTCGGAATTGAAGTCGTCGTCGGCGGTCACGAACATTTTCAGTTCACCGGCAAGGTCTTCGGCGCAATCGTGCAATATCCCGACACATTCGGTGCCATCCACGAATACTCCGGCTTTGCGGAAAAGGCCCGCGCCGCGGGCGCGATGCTCACCGTGGCTGCCGATTTGCTTGCGCTCACGCTCATCAAGCCGCCCGGCGAATTCGGCGCGGACATCGCCGTTGGCAGCGCGCAACGCTTTGGCGTGCCGCTGGGTTATGGCGGCCCGTACGCCGCATTTTTTGCCACCCGCGAGGAATTCAAGCGTCAGATGCCGGGCCGCATCGTCGGCGTCTCCAAGGATTCGCGTGGCAAACCCGCGTTGCGGCTTGCGCTGGGCACGCGCGAACAGCACATCCGCCGCGAAAAGGCCACGAGCAACATCTGCACCGCGCAGGCGTTGCTGGCGAACATGGCTTCGATGTATGCCGTTTATCACGGGCCGGAGGGGTTGAAAGCCATTGCCGCGCGAGTCCACAAGCTTGCAAGCATTTTAGCGGCGGGATTGGAGAAGCTCGGTTTCGGCATTGGAAGTTCGCAGTCCACGGTCCGCGGTCCACAGTTCTTTGACACGCTCGCCGTTATTTGCAACAGCGTTGCCGAAATTTCGAAAATTGCCGAAGCGCATCAAATTAATTTCCGCGTCGTTGACGAAAAGACGATTGGCATTTCGCTTAACGAAACAACGAACGCTGACGATATCGCCGAAATTCTGCAAATCTTCAACGGCGACAAAGCAGTCAATTTTTCAGTCAGCGATTTGAAGCCGAAGACTGTGGACTCTGGACTGCGGACTTCGGACTTTCTTAAACACAAAGTTTTCAATTCATATCACAGCGAAACCGAGATGCTGCGTTACCTCAAGCGGCTCGAATCGCGCGACCTGTCGCTTACCGCGTCCATGATCCCGCTCGGTTCCTGCACCATGAAACTGAATGCCGCGGCGGAAATGTTTCCCATTTCCTGGCCGGAGTTCGCGAAAATCCATCCGTTCGCGCCGTTGAAACAGACACGCGGCTACCAGGCGCTCTTTCAGCAACTCGAAGACTGGCTCGCGGAAATCACCGGCTACGCGGGCATTTCGTTGCAGCCGAACGCCGGAGCCCAGGGCGAATACACCGGCCTGCTCGTCATCCGCGCCTGGCACGAAAGCCGGGGCGAAGGTCATCGCAACATCTGTCTCATCCCCACTTCCGCGCACGGAACCAATCCCGCCAGCGCCGTCATGGCCGGATTGAAAGTCGTCGCCGTCGCGTGCGACCAGGACGGCAACATTGACGTGGCCGACCTCCGCGCCAAAGCAGAGGCGCACAGGCAAGACCTTGCGTGCCTGATGGTTACGTATCCATCTACGCACGGCGTGTTTGAGGAAACCATCAGGGAGATTTGCGAAATCATTCACGCCAATGGCGGGCAGGTCTATATGGACGGCGCGAACCTGAACGCGCAAGTCGGCCTCTGCCGGCCGGCGGACATCGGCGCGGACGTCGGCCATTTGAATTTGCACAAGACATTTTGCATTCCGCACGGCGGCGGCGGCCCGGGCGTGGGACCGATTGGCGTGGCGGAACATCTCGTTGGATTTTTGCCCGGCCACCCCGTTGTTTCTCCGAACTCCGAACTCCGAACTCCGAACTCCGAAATCGGTCCGGTTGCCGCCGCGCCGTGGGGCAGCGCGGGCATTCTGCCGATTTCCTGGATGTATATCGCCATGATGGGCGTGGACGGCCTGACCGAAGCGACCCGGTTCGCCATCCTGAATGCAAACTACATCGCCCGGAGGCTGGAAAATTATTTCCCGACGCTTTACCGCAGCAATGGTCTGGTCGCGCACGAGTGCATTCTCGATTTGCGCCAGTTCAAGAGCGTGACCGTTGAGGACGTGGCGAAGCGGTTGATGGATTACGGTTTTCATGCGCCGACCATTTCCTGGCCCGTTCCCGGCACGATGATGGTCGAGCCGACTGAGAGCGAATCAAAAGCGGAACTGGATCGTTTCTGTGACGCGATGGTTGCCATTCACGGTGAAATCAGCGCGATCGAATCCGGGGCGGCGGACCAGCAGAACAACCTGCTCAAAAACGCGCCGCACACGGCGGACATGATTGCGGCGGACCATTGGAACCGTCCTTACCCGCGCGAACAGGCGGCGTTTCCCGCAAAGTGGCTGCACGAATTCAAATTCTGGCCGCATGTGGGCCGCGTGGACAATGTCTTCGGCGACCGCAACCCGGTTTGCACCTGCGCGGGAATGGAGGCGTATCAGAGTTGAATCACGGATGGGCGGACAAAGCTGCTAAAAGAAAGCCAAGAAATGGTTGGAGCGCCGGCGCAGAGAGTGTAACGTCAGGATGCGGACGAAAGAATTCAGTCCCGACCATGAAAATCACGGCAATTTTGGTGGCGGAACACGTCGTGTTCCACAATTTGTTTGATCATATCGAAAAAACGGCGGCGCGGCTCAAAACGCTTGCGGAGATTAAATCGCTGGCCGCCACGCTGGACGCGCTCATGCGTCCCCACGCCTGCACCGAGGACGACCTGCTCATGGGGCCGCTGGAACATTGCCTGGAACAGCTCGGCCAGAGCGAGACCTTTCACGAGGAGCACGAGGAGATTGACGCCCAACTGGCCGAGGTGCAAAGGGCGCGGGGGCCGAAACAAGCGCGCGACCTGCTGCTGCGGGCGGTGCTGCGCTCGCGCGAACATTTCGACAAGGAAGAGCGCATTGTGTTCCCGATGGCGGAACGGGTGCTGAAGGCGAAGACCTTGTCCGACCTGGGCAGGCAGTGGATGAAGCGGCGCGAGGCGAAGTTGAAGTGACTTCGTAGCGGCGTGTCGGCAGACCGCCGCAAACATTGTGTGGATAAATTTCGCGCGGTTTTCCGAGACGCGGCTACGCGAGCGATTTGAGCGCCGCATCCACGCCGGCGACGAGCGCGTTGACGCGCGTTGATAGCGGAAAATCTGACGGCGCTTCAAGGGTATAGCCGAGCCGTGCTTTGTTCACGATCAGATAAAACGCCTCGGCCCACTGCGGGCGTGTGCGCGGGTCGAGATTCGGGCGGATGACGCCATTTTTCGCCGGGCGATCTTCAATCATTTCCGACGGGTCAATCGGACAAACTTTTTGGACGGCACTGACCATGATTTCCGCCAAGGAGGCTTTGCCGTCAGGATTCTGTTCGTAGAGATAAAAACCGCGCGATTCCCAGTCTTCGTGGAGGCAAAGATACACGTCAAATCGCGGCTGGCGCTCCAGCCAGGCGATGTGCGTGCGGACTTCGGCGGCTTCCAAATGCCGGTAGTCGCGGTTCAAATCCTTGCCGTCGGCGTTCTCGCGCCGATTCAAAATGAAGCCCATCGGATTCAGGCAGGGGCAGAACCAAACTTCCGCGTTTGCCGGCCAGTGGTTTTCCCGGAGCAATCTCAGCCCGGCGAGCGGCCCGGCCGGCTCGTCACCGTGAATGCCGGTTGAAAGGTAAATGCGGAATGCGGAGTGCCCGTCCTCCGCAGTAGCCCTGCTACGGAGGGCGGACGGAGTGCGGAGTGAAAGCGGAACACGGTGGAGAGCGAGCAGATTGAATTCGCCCTGCGGACCAAACGTTTCGGAAGTCCAGCCGTGCGTCCGGGCGACGGTTTCGACATCGCGCAGCACGGCGCGGATGTCAATGGTCTCGCCGTGGTAACCGCCGTGATTTTTGCCGAGCCGCTCCATGATTCACGATTTACGATTCACGATTTACGCGTCAAACGCCAAAGCCACGTCGATCGTAAATCGCAAATCGAAAATTTATCCGACTACCTGGAAGTTGCACAAGTTGCATCAATCTCTTGTCCGCAGTCACTCGCCTCCTGATCGGAAAACCCGTGTTTGTCCCAGCCCGGATCTAGGCCGAGGTCTTTGAGCATCTGCAGATCTTTTTCCACCGGCTGGTTCAGCGTCGTGAGATAATTGCCAACCATCAGCGCGCTTGCGCCTGCCATGAAGATCATGCTTTGCGCGTCGCGCAGGTTCACCGTGCGTCCGCCGGCAATCATGATTTCCTGCCGCGGCAGGATGAACCGGAAGCACGCAATGGTTTTCAAAATTTCCAGGACGGGCAGGGGTTCATTTTTTTCAAACGGCGTGCCGGGAATCGGATTGAGAATGTTGATGGGCACGACGTTCGCGCCGATGGCTCTCAATTCAAGCGCGAGGTCGCAGCGGTCCTCGCGCGTTTCGCCCATGCCGATGATGCCGCCGGAACAAACCTTGATGCCGGCCTTTTTTAGATGGCTGATGGTTCCGAGACGGTCGTCGTAGGTGTGCGTGGTGCAGGTCTGCGGGAAAAAGCGGCGCGAACTTTCGAGATTGTGGCCGTAACACTCGACGCCGGCTTCCTTGAGCCGGTCGGCCACACGCTGGGTCTTGATGATGCCCAGCGAAACATCCGGACGCGTTTTGCCGCCCGCCTTCAATTCACGTACGCGCTCGCAGACTTCGTCGAGCATCGGGCCTTCGTTCAGCCCTTTCCACGCGGCGACGAGGCCGACGGCGGTCACGCCGTTCCTGCTCGCTTCTTCGGCGGCTTCCTTAACGGGTTTGGGGTCCACGAAGCCATATCTGGGCGAGCCGGTCTGATAAAACGACGACTGCGCGCAGAAGCTGCAATTCTCCGAGCATGCGCCGGCCTTGGCGTTGACGATGGAACAGAGATGGATTTTGTTGCCCTTGAATTTCCCGCGGATGCGGTTCGCCCACGACAACAAATCAAAAATGTCCGCGGAATCTTCGAGATGAAAGAGCCAGAGCGCTTCTTCGCGGGTGATTGTCCCGCCGCTCAAAACACGTTCACCGAGCCCGGCAATGCGCGCATGACTTGTTGCGTCAACCAGTTTCATCGTCATGGTTGACAGCTTAACGCCACGGTTCTGCAAGGCAAGGCAGGACTGATCGGGCTCCGTTCTGAAACAATGCGGGGGCGGCAGGGCTATTCAATCACCTTGCCAAGGATGTTTTGGCGCGGGACAGCTCCGAACGTGCGGCTGTCCATGCTGTTGTTGCGATTATCACCCATGACAAAGAACTCATCTTTGCCGATGCAAATGAATTCGTCTTCACTCTTTTCGTAGGCGTAGGTGGGCGTCTTGGCCGGGAGATAAGGTTCACGCAATAATTGGCCATCAACAAAGACTTTGCCGTTTTTGAGGTAAATGGATTGCCCGGGCATGGCGATGATGCGTTTGACCAACGGTGTATTATCGTGCGGGTCTTTGAGTGCCACGATGTCGTCCTGCTTGGGTTCGCGCGCAAGGTAGGCAAACCGGTTCAACCAATAACACCCCGAGTCTGCCAGCGTCGGATACATGCTTGCACCCTCCACGCGAATGGGTTGGAAGGCAAAATGACTGATCAGCAGGTAACTCAACGTGCCCGCAATCGTCAAAACCACCACGACCCAGCATTGTCGGAAAAACCATGACCAAGACATCCCTAAACGGCAATCTTTTAGAAAACATGAAAAGGAACCTGCCCGCGTTCTGGAGGACACTGAAGTTGCCATAACTCGCCTGTTTACGACTATTGACGCTATCTTGTCTCTTACTGCCTATATTCTAGACAGTTATGTCCAATTTTGCAAACAAAAAGTGGAAGATTCAGCGATGCAAACAGAAGTTACTTATTCACAGGGACTTGGAATTGAACTGCCGCGTTCAAATAAACGGCGAGCGAGGTGATTTGGATATCCGTGAGTGGACCGCCTTCGCTGGTGGCAAACGCGGGCATGAGTGAACCAGGTTTGCCGTGAGCCGTCCATGTGCGCCAAAATTCTTCATTGGCCGGTGTTTTAAGGTTGTGTAAATCCGGCACCATGCTGGCGCGTTGTTCGGTTTCGTGACAGATGGCGCATGCCGAATCAAAAAGCTGCTTGCCGTATTTGCCTTCGACATTTTTCGAATGGCAGTTGGCGCAATCACCGTGGAAGACCGCCTGCCGGTCAATTTTCGCCGTCGCAATGTCGCGGGCACGCTCCTTTTCGGTCAATTTGGGTATCACTGGCGGCAGAACTTTGATGCAAAGAATGAGCGTTTTGCTTCCCTTGTCCGTGGACACGTTGACAGTTTTGTAGTAAAGCGAACCGGTCCTACCTTGCGGCAGGTTCACGGTGAGGGGGATTTGGCCGTTGGTGCCCGGTGCGAGCGTCCACGGTAGCGGCGGCAAGTCTGCCGTGGTGCAACCGCACGAAGGGCGAACGTTCAAAATGACGATGTTGCCTGATGAAACGTTCGTGAAGCTGAAAACGAAATGTGTCTGTGATTGGTCGGCGGTGGTTTCCGTGGTCTTCGAAATCGCATCCCAGGCGAGAATCCCATCCGGCAGTGGATCATTAACATGCGACAGGTCCGGCACGTAAACCGGCTTGGTGGACACAATGGCATTCGTGGATGGCGGCTCGGCGGCAAAAACGGTCGCGCCGGTGAGAAATAATCCCATTGCCAGAAAAGAAACTGTCCGCTTCAATGCCATAACGTCCCGCCAGATTAGGCGATTTACCCCTTTCTGACGAGCAGCATTTTGTCGCTTTTGGCGCAGGCTTGCATCCGGTTCAGCGCGCTCAAAACTGCGCGCACAGACGCCAGCTCGATGTTGGTGTCCACGCCCGCGCCCCAACGGACCTGGCCGTCTGCGGTCTTGATTTGGATGTAGGCGATGGCCGCGGCTTCCTCGCCCGAACTCAACGCATGTTCGCTGTAGGCGGTGATCTCAAAACGCGGCCCGCCGATTTTCCCGAATCCGTGGACCAATGCGGCGAGCGGGCCGTTGCCTTCGCCGGAGAGTTCCACCGGCTTGCCCTCGCGCAGGAATCTGGCGCGGCATTTGACGACGCGGTTTTTGCTTTCGGTTTCAAAACGCTTGAGGTGCCACGGTTTGGTGCGCTCGATATATTCGCGCCAGAACATGGCCTTGAGCTCGGCGGCGGTGACCTCACGTCCGAGCTTGTCCACCTCGTCGTTGGCAATCGGGCCGAACTCGCGCTGCATGTCCTTCGGCAACTCGATGCCGAACTCGCTTTCGAGCAGATAGGCCACGCCGCCCTTGCCGGACTGCGAATTGACGCGGATGACTTCGCGGTATTCGCGGCCAATGTCCGTCGGGTCAATCGTGAGATACGGCACGTCCCAATGTTGAAGCCGGTCACTCTTCCATTCGTTCAAACCCTTGCGAATCGCGTCCTGATGCGAACCGCTGAACGCGGTGAAAACCAGTTCGCCCGCATACGGCTGGCGCGGCGGCACGGTCATGCCCGTGCAACGTTCATAAACATCGATGATTGAATTCAAGTCGCTGAAATCGAGCCCGGGATCAATGCCGTGCTGGTAAAGGTTCAACGCGACGGTGACAATGTCGAGATTGCCCGTGCGTTCGCCATTGCCGAAAAGCGTGCCTTCGACGCGGTCCGCGCCGGCGAGCAAGCCCAATTCGGTCGCCGCCACGCCGGTGTTGCGGTCGTTGTGCGTGTGCAGACTGATGATGAGCGAGTCGCGATTTTTAATGTTCCGGCACATCCATTCGATCTGGTCCGCATAAACATTTGGCATCGCCACTTCGACGGTGTCGGGCAAATTCAAAATCATCTTCCGTTCCGGCGTCGGCTGCCAGACCGCCATGACCGCTTCGGAAATTTCCTTCGCGAATTCCACTTCCGTGGCGCTGAAGCTTTCCGGTGAATACTGGAGCATGACCTCCGTGCCCTTGAGCCGCGACAGGCGCTCCTTGATCCAGGTTGCGCCGCGCACGGCCACCCGGATGATTTCCTCTTCCGACTTGCCGAACACGACGCGGCGTTGCGCGGGCGAAGTGGAATTGTAGAGATGGATGATGGCCTTTTTCGCGCCGGCGAGCGATTCCACCGTGCGCTCGATCAATTCCTCACGCGCCTGGACGAGAACCTGGAGCCACACGTCATCCGGCGCGCGATTTTCCTCGATGAGCCGGCGGTTGAACGTGAACTCGGTGTTCGACGCGGATGGGAAGCCGACCTCGATTTCCTTGAAGCCGATCTTTGCGAGCGTCTGGAATAATTCCAGTTTCTGCGAGACGTTCATGGGCACGGCGAGCGCCTGGTTGCCGTCGCGCAAATCCACGCTGCACCAGCGCGGCGCGTGCGTGAGGATGCGGCTGGGCCACTGCCGGTCGGGCAAGGCGACCGGCGGAAACGGACGGTATTTTTTCGATGGTTGTTTATGCATAAACTCAAATGGCTGCCGAATTGAACCACGAATGGACGCCAATCCACACGAATAATTTTTGACACGGTTTCCGCGGATTTTCACGGATTGAATCTGTGTCAATCCGTGCCATCCGTGTCTCCGTTTTCGATTCGTGTCTGTTCGTGTTCATTTGTGGTTGCAAAACAAAAACCCCACCGCCGGGTGGCAGTGGGGTCCGATAAATCCTATGACGCGAAATCAGAACCCGGCTGCCGCGCGGCGCAACACCAGCGCGTTCAGCAACAGATTCAGATTCAAATTGCGATTCACACCGCCAAGATAGCCAATTGGCTCCGGCCCGTCAAATGGTTTTATCAGGTGTGTTGTCAGGTGAATGGCCCCAGGCGGGCATTGACAAGTGGAATTGCCTTCTCGACACGGAATGTTACGCTCAGGAGGTTGGTGCCGGGGTTCCAGTTTTTGGCCAAGGGGGAATTATTCTATAGTTCCGAACATGAATATTTTGCGAGGACACGAACGATGCCTTTCGACTGGCATGCGGATTATCATTCTCGCTGGTTGGTGGCTTGGCGGCTCGGTTTGGGCGGATCCGCCAAATGCCGCCGCCGATCTGGCGGTCACCATCCAGAATCAGGCGGTGACCATTTCGGTGCTGACAAATGATGTCGACACGGAGGGCGATCAACTGGCCATTCTCCAGGTCAGCGTGCCGACGCATGGAACTTTGGTCATCAATTCAAACGCGCCGGTGACCACGCCCGAACTTTCACGCCTGTTCCAGTTTTCCGCCACCCAGCTCAGCAACACCGTCGTGCAAATCGGGAACACCAATCTTTATCCGCGCAGCACATTAACCAATGGCACTTGGAAGACCAGCAACAACTCGGATTGGATCAGCGGCTTCTTTCCGGGCACCCTGTGGTATCTCTACGAGCAGACCGGTGATCCCAATTTCAAGAAGTGGGCGCAGCAATGGACGGCGGGCATCGCATCACAGCAATCTAACACCAACACGGATGACATCGGGTTCATGATCAACACCAGTTTCGGGAACGGTTATCGGTTAACCGACAGTTCCGGTTACCGGTCGGTCTTGCTGCAAGCGGCCCATTCACTCACGAACCGGTACAACGCCGTTGTGGGTTGTCTGGCCGACGACCTGTTGCTCGCCCCGCCAAAATTTCAAGTCATCATCGACACAATGATGAATACAGAACTGCTCTATCATGGCACCGATATAAATGGGGATACGAATCTGTCCATCAAGGCCGTCAGCCATGCGGAGCGCGCGATGACCAATCAAATCCGGGCCGACAACAGCACTTTCCAACTTGTCGTTTACAGCACGGCCAATGGGGCGGTTCTGGACCAGGGCACCCGCGCGGGTTATACTAACAGTTCAACGTGGGCGCGTGGTCAAGCCTGGGCGATTTATGGTTTCACCATGGCCTATCGTGAAACCCGTTATGTCCCGTTCCTCAATGCCGCTGAGCGGGTGGCCAGCTACTACCTCACAAATGTTCCGTCGGATTACGTGCCGTATTGGGATTTTGACGCGCCCGGCATTCCCAACGCACCTCGAGACTCTTCGGCGGCCGCCATTACCTTGTCGGCCCTGGTCCAACTCAGTCAACTGGCCACCAATCTGCAGGATAGCGCCACTTTCTGGGCCGGAGCGCACAACATCCTTGAATCGCTGGGTTCCACAAACTACCTCGCACAGGGAACCACCAACCTGGGAATTCTCCTGCACGGCACGGGCGAGCCGCCCCAGTTTCCCGCTCCGGAGGTGAATGTTGCACTCATTTACGGGGATTATTACTTCGTCGAAGCTCTGCGGCGCTACGCGGAAGCCTACGGTCGCACCAACGTCACTTACACTCCCAATCCCGGCTTTACCGGAATCGACACATTTACTTATCAGGTTTGCGACAGCGGCGGAAATTGTTCAACAGGCACCGTTACCGTGCTGGTGATTGGCACCAACGCGGTGCCGGCCTTCAGCACACACTTGTCCCTCGCGCCGGTCACGCACTGGCCGGTGATTTCATTCCCAGCCGTTTCCAATCACGTGTACGAAATGGATTACGCGGACAGCCTGGCGCCGCCGACGCAATGGAATGTTCTTGCCCCGAACCAGACCGGTTCCAACTCCGTCATTTTGATCAATGACACCAACGCGGCCCCGCAGCGGTTTTATCGGGTAAAGGTGTGGTAATCCAATCATCCAATGAACGCCGCGTGGACGGCTTTCATCGCCGCCTCCCCCCTGGCCAGATCAATCACCACGGAAATTTTGATTTCACTGGTGGAAATCAAGTCAATATTCACACCTTCCCGGGCCAGCGTTTCAAACAATTTTCCCGCGACGCCCGTGTGGCTTTTCATGCCGACCCCGACGATGGACAGCTTTCCAATTTTTTCCGTGGCAATCACGTCCCGGAAGCCAAGTTCCTTCCTCAAACCGTCAATGACTTTTTGCGCTTTGAGCAAATCCGGCTTGTCGGTGGTGAACGAAAGGTCGGTGGCCGGCGCCCCGGAGCCGTGACTGATGTTCTGGACGATCATGTCCACGTTGACGGCCGCGTCACCGAGCGCCTTGAAGATGCGCGCGGCCACGCCGGGTTTGTCGGGCACGCCGACGAGCGTGAGTTTGGCCTGGTTTTTGTCGAGCGAAACGCCGCGCACGACGACGCCTTCCATGCTTTTGGTTTCTTCTTTCACAATCGTTCCGGGGTTTTCGTTTAGGCTGGAGCGGACTTCAAACACAACTCCAAATTTTTTGGCAAACTCCACCGAGCGGCTCTGCATCACCTTCGCGCCGAGGCTCGCGAGTTCGAGCATTTCGTCGTAGGAAATTTCCGGAAGCTTCTTCGCGTCCGGCACGATGCGTGGATCAGCGGTATAGACGCCGTCCACGTCGGTGTAAATCTGGCAGAGATCGGCCTTGAGCGCGGCGGCCAGCGCGATGGCCGTCAAATCCGAACCGCCGCGGCCCAGCGTCGTGATCTGGCCTTCGGGCGTCTCGCCCTGGAAACCGGCGACGATGACGACGTTGCCTTGTTTCAAAAGCTCGCGGACTTTTTTCGGCGAAATGTCGTGGATCCTGGCTTTCGTGTGAACCACGTCGGTGACAATGCCCGCCTGTGCGCCCGTGAGCGACGCGGCGGGAACATTCAGCGCGTGCAAGGCGATCGCCGTCAGCGCGATGGTCTGTTGTTCGCCGGTCGCGAGCAGCACGTCCATCTCGCGTTCGCTCGGCAACGGCATGATGTCCTTGGCCAGTTTGATCAAACCGTCCGTCACGCCGCTCATGGCGGAGACGACGACGACGACCTGGTCGCCTTGGGCGCGATATTTGGCCACGCGCGCCGCGACATTTTTGATGCGCTCAGTGTTGCTTACCGAAGTGCCGCCGTACTTTTGGACGATTAAAGCCATAGTAACCAGGATTCAAGAGTCAGAGTTTTGAATCATTCAAAGTTTTCCACGCGCAGCATCATGGGCTTGCCTTTGACGATGGGCAGTTTGCCGATGTTCTTCAATGCGCCGGCCACCGCGCCGTTGGTCGCGTAATGCAGCATGAAAATCAGCGGCACGCTCTTGCCTTCGTGGCCCTCGGGCTGAATCACGGATGAAATGCCAATCTTGGATTGCCCGAAAATGGCCGAGATTTTTGCCAGAACGCCTGGACGGTCAACCACGTTGAGCCGGACGAAATACTGGGAAACCACATCCTCTATCGGCACCACCGCGCCGGCGCATTCGTGCGGCACAAACGGTGGTACGCGGTGCTTCGTGTCGAATTTCAAATCCAGAGCCGCATCCGCCAGGTCGCTCAAGACGGCGCTGGCGGTGGCGTCCTTGCCCGCACCACGCCCGTAAAAGAGCGTGTCGCCGACGATGTCGCCGCGCACAAAGACGGCGTTGAAAACGTGATTGACACTGGCCAGGACATGCGAATCCGGAATCAAGGTCGGATACACGGAAGCCTGCACGCGGCAACCGCGTTCCAGCTTTTTGATGATGCCGAGCAGCTTGACGGTGTAGCCAAGTTCGCCGGCAAATTTGATGTCCAGCGCGCTGACATGGCGGATACCTTCGACATAGATGCGGTCCGGATTTACCCAGAAACCATGCGCGAGCGAGGCCAGGATGCCGATTTTGTGTTGCGAATCGAAACCGTCAATGTCGAGGTCGGGCGGCGTTTCAGCGTATCCCTGTTTTTGCGCGTCGGCGAGCACGGCGGCAAAATCCGCGCCTTCGAGCTTCATCCGGGTGAGAATGTAATTGCAAGTGCCATTGACGATGCCGTAAAGGGCGTTGATGCGGTTGCCGACAAAACCCTCGCGCAGCGTTTTGATAATGGGAATGCCGCCGCAAACGCTGGCCTCGTAATAAAGGTTCGTGCCGTATTTTTTGGCCGCGGCAAACAGCTCCTCGCCGTGCGCCGACAGCAACGCCTTGTTGGCCGTAATGACCGGCTTGCCCAGCTTGAGCGCCGTGAGAATCATCGTCCGGGCGATGCCCGTGCCGCCGACGAGTTCAGCGACGATGTGAATGTCGGGATCGTTGACCACGTTCTGCCAGTCAGTGGTCATCAACAAACGCGGGATGGGATACGGACGCGGTTCATCGAAGGCCTTCACCGCGACCTTGTGGACGGCGACCTTGACGCCGACGCGTGAGGCCATGAGATCACCATTGAGCTGAAGGGCGTGGAACACGCCGCTGCCCACGGTGCCGCCGCCAATCATTCCGAGGTTCACCCGCTGCATGACAACCCACAGATTGCCGTGAAGTTAAACGCGGGACAATTTAATTTTAATTTCTGCTCAAGACGGGTGGATGCCTTCAGCGCGCTGGAGCTTCCGGAACCGGTATTTGCCCGAGAATCTCCGCGAAAACGTCCTCCACCTTCGTATTGCGGTATTTGTCCTCCCGCCGGACGATGAGGCGATGGACGAGGACTTTTTGCGCGAGGTCTTTCACCTGCGCGGCGGTAACGGAATCCGTTCCGCCGATCGCGGCCATCGCCTGCGCGGCGCGGAATAATCCGAGCGAACCGCGCGGACTGGAACCGAGCAGCAGGGCGGGGTGCTCGCGCGTCGTGCGGACAATTTTCAAAATGTAATCGCAGACTTCCGACGGCACGTTCACTTTGCGCACGGCCTCCTGACATTTCGTGATTCCGTCGGGCGTCGTCACTGGCTGGAGCGTTTCCATGGGATGGCGCAGTTGAAAGCGTTCGACCATTTGCTTTTCATCCGCGAGCGACGGATAACCGAGATTCATCCGCATCAGGAAGCGGTCCTTTTGCGCTTCGGGCAAAAGAAACGTGCCTTCCTGCTCGATGGGATTTTGCGTGGCGACGACCATGAACGGTTTTTGCAAACGGTAAGTGACATTGCCCGCCGTGACCATCGCTTCGCCCATCGCTTCGAGCAACGCCGATTGCGTGCGCGGACTGGCGCGGTTGATTTCGTCCACGAGAACAAATTGCGAGAAGAGCGGGCCGAAACGAAATTCCGTCCGCCCGCTCTCCTGGTCAACGTAAGTCTCGCCCAGAACGTCCGACGGCTGCAAATCCGGCGTGCATTGAATCCGCTTGAACGTGCAGCCGCCGCTTTGGGCCATCGCGCGCGCGAGCATGGTTTTGGCGACGCCCGGAACGTCTTCAATCAACAAATGTCCTTCCGCCAGCCAAACCGCCGTTACCAGCACGACTTGTTCATGCTTGCCGACGATGACCTTTTCGACGTTGGCGATCAGTTTCCCGGCGATGGACGAGATCTCCGCCGAGGAAAGGCCCTTCGGTTCCGCAATGGGCGACAGGGTCACTTTCGGCCTTTTTTCAGATGGTGGAATGGGAATGGCCATGCGTTTAATCTTTCAAAAATTCGCCGAGGACGCGACTAATTTCCTCCAACGCGCATGTTTCCTCTGGCGTGTATTCGTATTGGCGGCTGGTGCCGATACCAAGCGTGCCGGTGATTTTATCGCCGTCACGAATCGGAACGCACAACGCGCCGCCGACTCCGGTTTGGCGCGCGCCGGGCTTGGCGACGCCCCTGGTGTCAGTTTGCAGATTGCAAATTTTCACCGGCTTGTTTTGCGCGACAACCTGTCCGGCAATGCCCTTGCCAACGGGAATGGTTCTGACGATTTCCAACATTTGTGGCGGCAGACCAACTTGCGCCGCAAGACGTAGCAATTGTTTTTCTGAATCCAAAATGTGAATCGTGCCGGTCTCCGAATGAAAATATGCCAGCCCCGCGCGCAGGGCTTGTTCCAGAACAGCCGCGCGGTTGCCGCCTGCTTTCAACAGCGAGGTGATTTGATTCGTGAGATTCTTCATCCGGCAACCATCAGTGCTCTAAATCCGGTCGTTTGACCGCCTTGGCCGCAAGCACAGGATTCGACCCTCTTCACCATTGCCTGCGGACGCGGCTGCCGTCGGCCTTCCGGCACCTTAATCCGATCTTTTGCGCAGCGGAAGGTCAATGTGGTTCCGTGGGGCGAAGCCTCAAAATCAACAACGCTCCGGCAATCGAGAGCGCCGCGCTGTAACCAAAGGCGACGCCGGTTCCGCCCGCTGTCCACAGCGCGCCGACGATAATGCTGGAAAGAAAATCGCCCACGCCATTGACCGTAGCCATGGTGCCGAAAGCAACACCGTGCTGTTCTTTGGCCACGAGTTCCGCACAGAGCGAATCTTCCAAAGTTTCTTCCAGGGCCACATTCGTTCCGCCCAAGATAAAGATCAGCGCAAACGTGCCGATGCTTGCCGGCAGGAAAACAATGCAAAGCGACATAAGGGCGGACATCGAATAACCGGCAGCCAGCAAACGATTTTTCGGGAAATGGTCGCCGAGCCAGCCGCCGATGAACGCGAACGAGGCGTAAAAAATATTGTGTAAAACATAAAGCGCGACGGCGATGCTGGCGGCTTTCGTGGCACCCAACGCCGGCGTCAATTTTTGCGTTGCCAGCAAAATCAGGAGTGTGTGAGCGAATGCGCCCAATCCGAACAATCCCACGCCGGCCAGCATTCTTCGATAAGTTGAAGGCAATCGCCGCAGTCGTTCTCCAAATGAAATATGCGGGACGGGTTTGCGCTCTTTTTCCTTTGCCAAAATGGCGATGACCCCCGCGGCGATGAGACCGGGGATCAGCGTCAAGGCAAACAGCATTGAGTAGCGATAGCGCAGTGCTGCGAGCAATATGAACGCGCTCGCCGGTCCGACAATTGCGCCCAAGGTGTCCATCATGCGCTCGAAACCGAAAGCGCGGCCGTAAGTTTCGGGAGTTACAGCGGCGGCAAGCAATGCCTTGCGGACCGGCGTTCGCACGCCACGGCCGAGCCAGGCGAACGCGCGCGAAATCAAAATGTGCCATGCCGCGGTGGCCAGACAAAACGACGCCGTGCCGAGCGCAGTGACGAGGTAGCCGATGACGGCGATAGGTTTTCGCCGTGGCAATTTGTCCGTGTAAATACCGGACGCCATTTTTGCAAAGCCCGAAAGCCCGTCGGAAATTCCCTCGATCAATCCGAGCCACGCGGCGGCCACGCCGATCGTCGCCAGAAACGCCGGCAAGACCGCGGTCGCCATTTCATGCGACCAGTCGCTGAACAGCGAAGCCAGGCCGATGCCCAGCACGGTGCGGTTGAGCCAGCGTGGTTTCATGGCTGAGATCCTGGCTGCATGGCAGGCAGATTCTGGAATTGATCCAAATCGTCAATGACCATTTTTAGTCCGGGAGCCTTGGACGCGGTTTGCGCCGGCATTTGTTCGAGCGCGGCCAGTTCCGCAAGCGCCTCTGGTTCGGCCTGGCGGGTCAATTCCTGGATGCCCCCCGCCACACGGTCGCGCCAGCCGGAGACGAGGCGTGAAAGATTTTTTTCAACCTCCCAACGCGATTTGTGCAGCAACGCACGCTCAATCCAGCGGTGGAATAATGTCATCGGAATGGCGAAGCTCGCCAGACTGAACGCCGCGTCCACGAAGTCCACGTCCACGCGCGGCGCGGAGGGTTCAGGCGCTTCCAAAATGAATTCGCGCGGTGTGAGTGACACGCCGAGCGCGGTCTTGACGTGTCCGGCCAGGCGGTCCTGAAAGGCGCGCAGCACGCGGGCGAGATGGGCGCGGACTTTGTACCATGGCTCGCGGAACCAATCGAACTGGCGTCGCTCCTCATCCAGTTTTTCGCGCAACGCGGCCCGCGCATATGTTCCATGAGCGCCGATTTGCCGATGCCTTCCGGCCCGGTGATGAGCACATGTCCGCGCCGCGCGTGCAGCCGCCGAAGTTGGGCGATTTCCATTTTTCGACCGGCAAACGGAAGCGCGAATTTCATCTTTTTTCCTGCGGGATCAGCCTTTCACAATCAGCACGCTGCAATGCGCGTGGTCACTAATGCGGTCGGCGGTGTCGCCGAGCAACCGGCCCCATAATTCCGAGTGGTCGCTGTGGCCGATGACAATCAGGTCGTAGGCGCCTTCATCGGCGAAACGCAGAATGATTTTGGCCGGGTGGCCGTGGCGCGTTTCGCAGCGGATGGGAATGCCGTGCTGCGCGGCGGCGGCTTCGATTTCCTTCCGGCGTTCCTGGAAGTATTCATCCGCCGCTTCCTGTGATTCTTCCGGTTCGCCGGGCAGATCGGTGTAGCGCGGGAGCGGTTCGCGCACCCACAGCGCGGTGATTTCTGCCCCGGATTCGCGGCCGATGGCGGCGGCCTTCCGCAGCGCGGCCTTGCCGCCCTTCGAACCGTCATAACCGATCAGGATTTTTTTGAACATAACGTCTCACTTTTCCGTTGGCGCCGGCGGGCGCGGTTTCTGGTGGTTGAGGCGTTCGCTATAAATTTTGCCCCATGCCACCATCGTTTCAATCGTGGGCTGGAAACATTTCTGCGCGATGAGCGTCGGCACAAACGCGCTCAAGATCACCACCGTCACCAGCACGGTGTATTGCGACTGGTCAATGATTTTATTTTGCAGGCCGAACAGCGCGGAAATCGTGCCGAACGTCAGGCCCGTCGCCATCAGCAGCGTCGTGTAATGCGCCTCCCGGTTGCGCATGTAAAAAACCTTCGTCGTCGGCCAGACACCGATGTATTTCGTCGCCATTTTTATCAGCAGCAGGACCGCAATGAGTCCCAGCGACGCCCGCAATGCCGGCAGCGAGACAAACAAACCGGCCTTGATGAAATAGAACGGCGTGAAAATGGTGAACGCGATGCTGCGCATCCGGCGAACGAGCGTTTTGTCGCGCAAAAAGACGCCGGCGAGGGCAAGGCCAAGCAAATAGGCGGGCAACACCGCCTCGCTTTTGGCGGTGGTCGCGAGGCCGCCGAGAAAAAACAGCACGAGAAAAATGAATTTCACCTCCGGTTCGCTCACGCGCGTCGCGCCGAGTTTGGTGATGATGAACTGGGTCCACCGGGGCATGAGCCACAGCATGCCCGCCGTCACGATGACGAACACCAGCAGCCAGACGTCGAAATCGGCAAACAGCGTGCCGAGCGCCAAAACCGTTCCGAAATCCGTGATGAAGCATGCGGCCAGGATGGTTTTGCCCATCGGCGTCTCGCCAAAACCGCCTTCAATCATCACCGCATAAACCACGGCGACCGAAGTGGTCGAGAGCGCGATGCCCGCGATTTGCGCCTGATGCAGCGGCCAGCCGAGGACGAACTGAGCGAACGCCCATACCGCCAGAAATGGCAGTGAAAACGACAGGATGCCAATGGACAGGCTCGCCCGCAGATTGGCGCGCAACGAAACAGGGTCAATTTCCGCGCCCGCCAGAAATGTCAGCACACCGCTGCCAAGCATCGCGAGAAAATTCGTCCAGTCCGTTGTCTGCAAGATATGCTGGCCATTGCCGAAAGGAATGTTACCGGCGACCACGCCGGCCAGGATTTCAATCAATGCCACCGAAATGCCAACGCGAATGGAGATCAAGCTG
>JBEKEJ010000022.1:0-19377 GCA_050013895.1 Verrucomicrobiota bacterium
TCGGCTCAAATACAGTAGAGTCGCGCGGGAATGAGTGGACACAACCCACAGGGGCGTTTGCGTTCCCTGTCATAGGGGATTGGATTCTGCACCAATACCTGCCGGCTGCGCTGCAACGGCGAGATGACCTCCGGGAAGCGGATAAAGTCAGTTGCGGAACAGAGGGATTATGTTTAAGAAGCAGCCATGACCGACTCGCCAGCCTTCAGTCGCATCGCCGTGATCGCCGGCGACATCACGCAGCAGCGCGTGGACGCGATTGTGAATGCCGCCAACACGACATTGCTCGGCGGCGGCGGGGTTGATGGCGCGATTCATCGCGCGGCCGGCCCGGAATTGCTGGCGGAATGCCGCGCGCTCGGCGGCTGCGTTACCGGCCAGGCCAAAATCACCCGCGGCTACAAACTCCCCGCCAAATGGGTCATTCACACCGTCGGCCCGGTCTGGCACGACGGCAACCACGGCGAGGAGGAACTGCTCGCGAGTTGTTATCGCAGTTGCTTTGCGCTGGTGGAACAGCACGGCATCAAAACCGTGGCGTTTCCGTCCATCAGCACCGGCGCGTATAGTTTTCCAATGGACCGCGCGGCGCGGATTGCCGTGCGCGAGGCGAAGAATTTTCTGGGCCGGAACGGTTCGGTGGAGAAGGTATTTTTGGTTTGCTTCGGCGCGGGTGCGCTGGAAATCCACAAAGCGGCGCTGCTGCAAGCCGGCAAGTTGTAGTGTTGGGCCTGTGGCCCAATTTTTTCGAAGCCATAGGCTCGACGCTACACAACGCGTCACGCAAAACGGCAACGTCTCCGCCTGCTTGGATAAAATGTGTCCCCGGCTCAGTCGTTCAAGCCTTCGAGCACCAGCAGGACGAATGAGCTTCGGCCGTAGGTGAACGGCTGGCAACTCACCCGCAATTTCACTTTGGCAACTTTCCCTTTGCGAACCAGCTCCATTTGCGCCCACTGGCGGGTGACACCACGGCCTCGCGCCGCCCCCCGCACGGAATTGCGCACCACACAATCACGGCACGCCGGAGTGCTGCCACAGCCCTTGGGACCTTCCATCGAATGCACACAGTTCAGCACATCGCCGCCGCGCCGCCGGAGTACGAGCTTTTTGTCCTTGCCCAACAGCTCAGCCGCCGCCGCGTTGTAGTCGAAAATGCGCACGTCGTTGTCCACGACGAAGACCGGCATCGGCATGGCATCGAACAGCACGCGATGAAACCCCTGATCCAGGAATTGAACGGCAAGCTGGCGCATAAGAAGACCAGTTTAGCGGGTCCGGACGGAAATGACAGCAGAAAATAGCGGGGCTTATAAGGCCCGCTTTTTCAAACCGTAAAAAAATGCGGGTTACGCAGCGGCCACCGGTTCGGCGGCGGCCTTTTCTTCCTTCTCGCGCACGAGGGTCGCGCCCTTGCCGAGGCGCTTGCGCAGGTAGGTGAGTTTGGCGCGGCGGACCTGGCCTTTGCGCTCAACCTCGATCTTGTCCACGCGCGGCGAGTGCAGCGGGAAGACACGCTCGACGCCTTCACCGTAGCTGATGCGACGGACGGTGAACGTCTCATTCAGGCCGCGTCCGCGTTTGCCGATGACGACGCCCGCGAAAATCTGGATGCGTTCCTTGTCGCCTTCGACGACCTTGGTATGCACGCGCACGCTGTCGCCCACCGCAAAATCGGTTTTGTCCTTGCGATACTGCTCCGATTCAATTTTTTCCTGCAATGCCTGGTTCATAAATTCTTCGTTGCTTTGTCGCCGACGACGTCAGTCGGCTTCAACATCGCTTCTCTTGATTCGAGAGCCGACTCACGTCGGCTGCTACATCAAATCCGGCCTGCGCTTTTTTGTCCGCAACTTCGCCTGTTCGCGACGCCACTTTTCAATTTCGGCATGGTTGCCGGACACCAGAACGTCCGGGACCTTCATCCCGCGAAATTCCGCCGGCCGCGTGTATTGCGGATATTCCAGTCCCGCAAAGGCGGGGTGGCTGAACGATTCGTCGTGCGAACTGGCATCGTCGCCCAGCACCCCGGGCAGCAGCCGCACCACCGCGTCAATCACCACCATCACGGGCAGCGCGCCGTTCGTCAGCACGTAATCGCCGATGGACAACTCATCATCGGCGAGTGTTTCCCGCACGCGCTCGTCAAAACCTTCGTAATGGCCGGTGACGAGCAGCAAATCTTCCTCTTTCGCCAGTTCGCGCGCGATGGCCTGATTGAATTGCCGCCCGGCCGGCGACAACAAAATCACACGCGTCTTTTCGCGCTTCAAACTTTCAATCGCTTCAAAGAGCGGTTCGGGCTTCAACAGCATCCCCGGTCCGCCGCCGAACGGCCGGTCGTCCACGGTCTTGTGCCGGTCGTGCGTCCAGTCGCGCAGGTTGTGGATTGTCAGGTCCAACCGGCCGGTTTCCCGCGCCCGTTTGACGATGCTTTCGTCCAGCGGCCCGGCGAACATCGCCGGGAACAAAGTGAGCACGTCAATTTTCACTCGTCGCGCTCGTCTTCATCCTCGTCCTCGTCCTCGTAATCGAATTTCGACGAGGAGGACGAGAACGAGGACGATTACGATTTAAGTTTTGTCTTCAACAATCTCCACGGCACAGCGCAAACCCTTCCTGGCGCTGCCCGCCAGCAACAACGAACGGATGGCGTTGATGGTCATGCCCTGCCGTCCGATGATTTTGCCCACGTCCGACTGGTCCAGGCGGAGTTCATACACCGTCGTGCCCGCGCGCTCCACCGGCGTCACACTCACAGCTTCCGGGTGCTGCACAAGTCCTTTAACGACATATTCCAGAAACTCCTGCATCGCGCCAAAAATTGAATTCAAGCCGCCACGGCCGCCTTGCCGGCCTTTTTGATGAAGCTGGCGACGGTGTCGCTCGGCTGCGCGCCCTGGCTGATCCAGTATTTGGCGCGGTCAAGGTTGAGGGTGAAGTTGTCGCCCTTTTTCAAGGGCTGATACGAGCCGATTTCCTCGATGAACCTGCCATCGCGCGGGCTGCGGCTGTCGGCCACCACTATGCGGAAAAACGGGGCATTTCTGGCTCCGACGCGCTTCATGCGAATTTTTACTGCCATAAATTTTTCAAAAGAGCGCTAAGAATAGCGATGGCAGGACGTTTGGCAAGTTCTGTTTTTACAAAATGACGCCAAATGGATAACTGCCGGTGCGGCCTTGAATTTACGCCACGGCGGCATTTCGGAAGAGCCCGCTGAACAGTTTGCTTTCGGTGTGCGCCACTTTGCCGGGTCGCTGCCACCAGAGGCAGTTATTGCTTTTTTGCGCGCATGGCGACTTCGGGTCCAATGCCCCGGCGCGATCGACCGCGTGTTGAGATCGGTCTTCGTTCCTGACGGGACTCTGCGATCATGGCCAACGAAAATGCCGCCCGGATTTCGGGGTAGCGTTTCTGTATTCAGACTCTCCTCCACATCAAAAACAGGCGCGGTTGCAAAGCGGCCAATCGTGGATTGGGCATCTTCTGGTGGGTCAAATTCAAATTTTCCGGGCGGCAGTGGAATTATCGTGGTCGCTGGAGCAAAGCCATAAGCCGAAATAACTACTGAATGGCTTTAAATAACGTTAAAAACTAAATTATTTCAAACGCCTGCAACTTCTGAATATATTATAGTGTGTATTATAATTAGACATATATTTCCATCCGTCGTGAAATGAGCACGAATGGGGTGTATGATATATGGGCATTTGTAATTCAGAAGGACAATTGTGCCCGTGTGACCATGAAATCAAACTCATTCAAAAGGTGGCTGGCTGTGCTTGCGGTTGGCATGGCATCAGTGGCCACAATTCCCGCTGCGCTACGCTTTGACGGCACCAACGATTACGTGACCTTCGGCATGGCGACGAACATCAACAACCTCGGCGTCACGAATTTCACCATTGAGTGCTGGTTCAAACGGCAGGGGACCGGCAAGCGCGGAGATACCGGCTCGGGTGGCTTTTTGGCCATTCCGCTCGTGACCAAGGGCATGGCTGAGAACGAAGCCCCCCGCACCAATATGAATTTCTTCTTCGGCATCGGCACCAACTCCGCCGGCCAGACGGTTCTCGCCGCCGACTTCGAGGACAGGAATAACGGGCTGAACCATCCCGTCCTCGGCACAGGGATTGTTGATTCCAACGTCTGGGTTCACGGGGCAGCCACGTATGACGTTGGAGGGTCGAATTGGGTTCTCTATCTGAACGGGGTGCCGGACGCCACCAACATCATCGCCGGTCCCTCCGGCATCACCAATTACAACATGTTGTTGCCGCGTTACGACAGTTTGCAGCACGCCGCACTGGCCTCATGCCTGCTCGTCAGCGGGAGCACGAACTCCAGTTCCGGTTTCTTCGCTGGAACGATGGATGAAGTGCGCATTTGGAACTACGCCCGTTCGGCCCAGGAAATTGCCGACAACTACAACCGGCCGGTCCCCAGCGCGGCGGGACTCATCGCCCGCTGGCCGCTGAATCAGACCAGCGGCACCGTGGCCAGCAACTCCGTTTCGGGTGGTGTGCAGGGAAGACTCACGAACGGTCCCGTCTGGACCGATGGCTATTTCCTTCCCCCCTCCGTCAGCATCACCAACCCGGTTGATGGCGCCACTATTTCGGGAACAATCGTGACCATTGAAGCGTCGGCGTCGGACACGGACGGCTCGGTGGCCAAGGTGGAGTTTTACAGTGGCAGCAGGCTCTTGGGCGAGGATACAACCGAACCATACAGCTACGTTTGGAGCGGGGTTGCGCCGGGCACGTACGCGTTGAGCGCGGTGGCGACGGATAACATGGGATTGACCACGACATCGAGTGGAGTGAATGTGACAGTAACTCCGGTGCCGGGCGCCGGGGGACTGTATTTTGACGGCGTGAATGATTATGTGACGTTCGGTGTGGCGTCCGAGCTCGGCGTGACGAACTTCACGATTGAATGCTGGTTCAAGCGGCAGGGTGCCGGTGTTGCCACCACGACGGGCAACGGCGGGATCAGCGCTGTTCCCTTGGTGACGAAAGGCCGCGGCGAAAACGAGGCCGGGCGCACGAACATGAACTTTTTCCTGGGCTTCAACACCAATGGCTTGGTGGCGGCAGATTTCGAGGACAAGAACAACGGGCTTAACCATCCCATCACCGGCTCGGCTGCAGTGGGAAGCAACGTTTGGCAGCACGCCGCGGTGACTTATCAACGGGACGGCACCAACGGAACGTGGGTGCTGTATTTGAACGGTGCGCCGGACCAGACCAACACTTTCACCGGCACCAATGAGTTCATCACCACGCCGGAAGGCGCCAGCATCCAACATGCGGCACTGGCCACCGCGCTCAACACCGCGGGTGTTGCAGACGGTTTCTTCCAGGGCACGCTCGATGAGGTTCGAATTTGGAATTACTCCCGTTCAGCGCAGGAGATTGCCGACAATTATCAGGCGCAAATCCCGGCTGCCTTGGGCTTGCTGGCGCGATGGTCTTTGGACGAGGGAGCCGGCCTGGCGGCCACCAACTCCGGCGAAAGCGGAGTGAGCGGCACCCTCACGAATGGACCGGTGTGGGTCGAGGGTTACCCGCTCACGGTGAATGGCCTGCCCGTGGCCGGCGATGACGCGAGGACGGCCTACATGAACCTGACCGCAACGATGCCGGTTTCACAACTGCTTACCAACGATTTCGACCCCGACGACGACCCGCTCGACATCACGGACGTCAGTGCCACGAGCACCAACGGCGGCACGGTGGTGCTGGCGCTGGGGAACGTCAATTATACGCCGGTTTCGGGCCATCTCGGTTCAGATCTGTTCACCTACACGCTGGCAGACAACCGGGGCGGCAGTGCGACGGGCCATGTCTTCGTGCAGGTGCAATTGCCGGCGGTGCCGACTCTGAACTCCAGGCCGACGATCCTCACCAACGGCCACTTCGGCTTCAGCCTCTCTGCCACGCCGGAGGTGCCCTACACCATCACAGTCGCCACCAACCTCAGCGGCCCGTGGGAACCGCTCACGAACCGCATGACAGATATTAACGGCGTGTTGACCATCGAGGACACGACCGAGCCGCCGCCGCCGATGCGGTTTTACCGGGCGGTGTTCCCTTGAACCGTCGAGTGCAACTTCACCTGTCGAATACGTAACAAAAGAGAATCACCATGAAACTGCGTCCATTCATCAAACCAACGGTTGTTTTCCTCGGTGTCGTCTGCCTTGCCATGCCCGGCCCCGCGTCGTTGCGCTTTGACGGCGCCAACGATTACGTCTCCTTCGGCGTGGCGCCCGGCCTGGGCGTGACGAACTTCACGATTGAATGCTGGTTCAAACGGCAGGGGGCGGGCGCCGCTACAAGCACGGGCACGGGCGGCATCAACGCCATTCCGCTCGTCACCAAGGGCCGCGGCGAAAACGAGGCCGGGGTGACGAATATGAATTATTTTTTCGGCTTGGAAACGAACAATATTCTGGCAGCGGACTTTGAGGATAAGAACAACGGCCTGAATCACCCGGCCACGAACACAACCGCCTCGGTCAGCAATAGCTGGCAGCATGCAGCGGTAACTTATCAACAAAACGGCACCAACGGCACGTGGGTAATGTATTTGAACGGCGCGCCAATCAAAACGAACACGTTCAACGGCGCCACCAGTTTGGTGACAACGCCGGAGGGCAACAGCATTCAGCAGGCGGCGCTCGGCAGCGCGTTGACGACGGCGGGAACTGCAGACGGATTCTTTAACGGCAGCATGGAGGAGGTGCGCATCTGGAATTCCGAGCGCAACGCAAATCAGATTGCGACAAACATGAACCGGCGCATCGTCAGCGCAGCCAATTTGATCGGCCGCTGGCCGCTGACGGAAACCAGCGGCACGACGGCCAACGACACTTCCGGCAGCGGCATCAATGGAAGCCTGGTGAACAGTCCGGTGTGGGCGACCGACAGCCCGTTTGCACCGCCAGGCACGGCCGGCATCATTGGCAATACCAACGAAGCGACTCAGACCGATTACCTCTGGTCCGGTGGCGCGTGGATCAATGCCGGCCGGTTTCAAGCTGCCACCAACATGACGGTGTCCACGATGTACGCCAAAGTGACGGCGATTCCCGGCAGGTACAAGTGCGCGATCTACAGCGAGAGTAACAGTCTGCCGGGCCGGCTTTTGCGCTCCACGGTCGAGGTGACCAACCCGGCCGCGGGTTGGCAGACGTTCGCATTGACAGCTCCGCAAGCGCTGACGAACGGGAACTACTACTGGCTGGCGATCTGGTCGGATGACGTCAACGCCGGGGTTTATTACTCGGACACCAGTGGCACGCTCCGTTGGGGACTGTATAATTACGGCAACTGGCCGGATCCTATCGCCACCACTGGCGGCGGCGACACGAAATACTGCATCTACGCCAAGGGAACAGCGGCAACACTGGTCTCCATAGCCGTAACTCCAGCGAATACGGCCATCACGGCCGGAAATTCACAGCAGTTCACGGCCACGGGGACCTACTCCGACACCGGCACACAAACCCTCACCACCCAGGTGACCTGGAACTCGTCGAACACAGCGGCCGCGACCATCAGTTCCACCGGACTGGCGACAGGGGTCGCGGCGGGCACGACAACCATCTCGGCCACCCTGAGCGGCGTGAACGGCAACACCCTGCTGACCGTCCAACCTGTGCCGCTCAATATCACGACGACTACACTGCCGGGCGGTGTCACCAACATGGCTTACTCGGCGACGCTGACGGCGATAGGTGGGACGCCGCCGTATATTTGGTCGCTGGCCAGCGGTACATTGCCTGCGGGCCTGACCCTCAACACCAACAGCGGCGCGATCAGCGGGGTGCCGACGGCCGCAGGTGTTTCCACCTTCACGGCCCGGGTGACCGATAAAATTGCGGCCACAGATACCGCGGGGCCGCTCTCCATTTCGATCTTCTCCAGCCTGCCGCCCGGAACGAACTTTCTTTTCAACTTCGCCAACGTCTGGCGCTACCAGCAGTTGACCAATCTCGACGGCACGAACTGGAAGTCGCCCGGTTATAACGACTCTTTCTGGCCCGCAGGACCGGGCGTGCTGGCTTACGAAACGTGCGGGTGCCTGCCGCAACCCACCGGTACCACGCTCGTCACGAACGAGAACAGCCTCACGTATTATTTCCGCACGCACTTCAATTTCGCCGGCAACCCGGCGGACGTTTCGTTGGTGCTTTCCAACTTGATTGACGACGGCGCTGTGTTCTATCTCAACGGTGTCGAGATCGCGCGCGCGAATATGCCGGCGGGCGCGGTCACTTACACCACGCTGGCTTCCACGACCGTGAGTGACGCCACGGATTACACCGTGCTCAACATCTCCGGCGACCTGCTCGCCAATCTGGTCGCAGGCGACAACGTGCTGGCCGTGGAAGTCCATCAAATCAACAGCACGAGCTCAGACATCGTGTTCGGCTCGGCATTATGCTCGGTGCCGCGTACCACGGCTTCGGGCGGTTTGCGCTTTGACGGCGCGGACGACATGGTCACGATGGGTGTCGCGCCGGGATTGGGCGTTACCAATTTCACCATCGAGTGCTGGTTCAAGCAGCAAGGTCCGGGCAAGCGCGCCAATACCGGTACCGCCGGAATTTATGCCCAACCGCTTGTCACCAAGGGGCAGGCTGAAAACGATATTGGCGCCACCAACATGAATTACTTCTTCGGCCTCGGCACAAATGATTCAGGGGAAACCGTGTTGGCGGCCGATTTCGAGGACTTCAACAACGGCCTCAATCATCCGGTGCGCGGCACGGCCGGGATTGCCAGCAACGAATGGCAGCACGGCGCGGTCACTTACAACGTGGCGAGCTCCAACTGGGTCCTGTATCTGAATGGTGTTCCGGATGTGACAAACGTTGTGAGTGGCAGCGACCTGGTGCGGACGCCGCGTTATGACAGCCTCCAGCACGCGGCGCTGGGCGCATCGCTCAGAACCGGCGGGGTGACCAATGCCGACTCCGGCTTCTTTGCCGGAACCCTGGATGAAGTCCGCATCTGGAACTACACACGCTCAGCCGGCCAGATCCTGACCAACTATAACCGCCAAATCATAGATTCTCCCGGACTGATCGCGCGCTGGTCGCTGGACGACGCTGAGGGGACGACAGCCACCAACAGCGTGAGCGGCGGCGTCAATGGCACCCTGGTCAATGGCCCGGTCTGGACCGATGGTTATCCCTTCCCGCCCGGGCCGGTGAACCAGCCGCCCGCCGCGCCGGTCCCGAACGCGCCGGCCAATGGCGCCACCAACGTTTCAGCCTCACCAACGCTTAACGTGACTGTTTCCGATCCAGAGACGAACGATGTTACCGTGACGTTCTACGGACGCGCGGCATCGGCGGTGCCGGCCGGCGAAGACTTCACAATGGGCGCGCTGCCCGACACACAATTCTATTCGCAAACCTACTCAAATATTTTCCGGGCACAAACGGAGTGGATCATCACCAACCGGGTGGCCCGCAACATTGCTTACGTGGTGGGTCTGGGTGATATCGTGAATGACGGAGAAAACGGCGGGAACAATATTCAATGGCGAAATGCCACCAACGCACTGTACCGCCTCGAGGACGCAGTGAGAACCGGACTCCCGAACGGCATCCCGTACGGCACCGCGGTGGGAAATCACGATCAAACACCCAATGGCAGCGCCTCCGGCACCACGACCTTCTACAATCAATACTTCGGAACGAACCACTTCTGGGGCCGTCCATACTACGGCGGCTTTTACGGGTTGAACAATGACAACCACTTCGACCTGTTCAGCGCCGGCGGCATGGATTTCATTGTCATCTACATGGAATACGACGAAACGATGACGACAAGTTCATCTGTGTTGGCGTGGGCGAACAATGTGCTGGCGACAAATCAAAACCGCCGCGCGATCGTCGTCAGCCATTCCATCATCGATGCCGCAGTGAACCCCGCGTTCAGCGCGCAAGGGGCGGCCATTTACGACGCACTCAAGGGAAACACGAACCTCTTCCTCATGCTGTGCGGCCACGTCCATGGGGAAAGTCAGCGCACCGACGTCTTCAACGGCTGCACCATCTGGTCGGTGCTGTCCGATTACCAGGACCTCGCGAACGGCGGCAGCGGCTGGATGCGGCTGTATGAATTCTCGCCCGCCAACAGCGTCATTCACGTAAAAACTTACTCGCCATGGCTGGATCAGTGGCAAACCGATGCGGACAGCCAGTTCGACATTCCGTATGCGATGTCCCCGGCGAACTCGTTCACCGCGATTGCTACAATCAGCGGCGTAACTTCCGGCGCCACCGCTTCAACCGCCTGGGCGGGGCTCGCGTGCAACACTCGCTACGAGTGGTATGTCACGGTGAACGACGGCACGACGACGACTACGGGTCCCGTTTGGCACTTCAACACCGGCAGCAACGCGCCGCCCGTGGCCTACAGTCAAAGCCGGACGAACGCGGAGGACACCCAGTTGGCCATCACGCTGACCGGCTACGACCCCGAAGGCAGCAATCTTACTTACAGCGTGGTCGGCGGCCCGACGCATGGTTCCATCTCCGGCACGGCGCCCAATCTCCTGTTCACGCCGGCGACGAACTACCACGGCCCGGACAGCCTGACCTTTGTGGTCAACGATGGCGCGCTCACCTCGGCGGTGGCCACCGTGTCGCTCACCATCGCGTCGGTCAACGACGCGCCGATTGCGGGCAACGCGGCGATTCAAGTCGCCGCCGACACGGCAACAAGCATCACCCTGCCGGCAACCGATCCCGATGGCGACGCGCTGACATTCTCGCTTGGCGGTCTGCCCGCGCACGGGCTGGTCTCCAATCTCAATCCTGCCAACGGCACCGCGACTTACACGCCGGCGCACGGTTATAGCGGCAGCGACAGCGTCTCGTTCACGGCGACTGATGGATTGCTGACTAGTGGCACGGGTATCTTGACCATTACCGTGCAGGCTTTGGCTGACGGCAACAAGAACGGCATGCCGGACCAGTGGGAAATCAACTATGGCCTGTGGGATCCGAACGCGGACCCCGACGGCGATGGCATGAAGAACTGGCAGGAATACGTGGCCAACACGAATCCGACCAACGCCGCGTCCGTCCTACGGATCAACAGCACGGTCATGGCGGGCAACGGGCACGCCACGATCTCGTGGCAGGCGGTCGGTGGTACGCGTTATCGCGTGGAATACAGCGGCAGCCTTGGCGGTTCTTTCACCCCCATCGTCCGGTCAATCGCGGATGAAATGAACCCGGCCTCGCTCGGGGTGCAGACGACACAAAGTTTCACCGATGACTTCACACTGACCGGAGGGCCGCCGGCGAACAGGGCCAGGTTCTATCGGATAAGCGTGGTGCAATAGCCGCGCAGGTTTGCAACCTTGCGTCGGGCGGCGCGGGTAAATGCCGGTTTCGGTCCGCCAACATGGGCCGCCGAATATCGGCTGCCCATCCCTCCTGCCGTGCGCTGGTTTCAACCAAAACGCCGCTTGCCGTCCGGGCCGGGGGCTGCTTTGCTGATGTCCATGAACCGGCCGTATGAAGAGATTCTTGACGGGGCGTCGTTGGCGCGTTCCGCGCCGGGCGAGCGCCACGAAACGATCTGCGACCGGCTGCACGCCCTGATGACGGCGAGCGTGGCGGGTCTGCCCGGCACGCAATTGCTGGCGCCGCGCACGAAAGTCCAGGTCGCCCGCTCGACGGCGATTTGTCCCGACCTGGCGCTGGTGACTGTGGCCACCGGCAAACTCTGGCTCGCCGTGGAAATCATCAGCCGCGACGACCACCGCGTGGACACCGTCGTCAAAAAGGAGCTCTACGAGAAAATCCGCGTGCCGCGATTGTGGATGGTGGACCCGCGGTACGACAACGTTGAAATTTACCACAGCACGGAATGGGGTCTGGCATTGAAGGGCATCCTGGCCGGCAGCGAAATCCTGGCGGAAAAATTGATACCCGAATTCCAAATCGTCATCGCCGAATTGTTCGCCACGCAAAATACCGTGAATTAGATTGAACAAAATCATTAAACATGCCATCTTATGTTCTGTAAGGGTGGATCTGACAAACTACCAAACGAGATAAACTATGAAAAAAATCGTTTCAATTCTGGCCGCCGGGATTTTGCTGGCGGGGCTAACCACGCGCGCGCTCGCCGCCGACAATGCGAGCAAGGAAGTCACCATCACGGGCACGATGGTTTGTGGCAAATGCACGTTGCATGAATCCAAAACATGCGAGAACGTCGTTCAGGTCGAGAAGGACGGCAAGACCGTCAACTATTACCTGAGTCAAAATGAAGTGAGCAAGGCCGCGCACGACCCGATTTGCAGCGGCGGTTCGGAAAAGGTCACGGTCACCGGCACCGTCAAGACCAAGGGCGGCAAGGAAATGATGACGCCGACCAAGATAGACGTGATCAAATCCTGAACCTGAATTTCTGAACATCTCAACCGCCGCTGGCATTCATTGCTGGCGGCGGTTGAATTTTACACAGTCTTCGTATTTCACGCCGCTGCCGCCGAAAATGTCCAGCGCCGAGCCGATGGTCAGGTCAACCTTTCCCCGTCCCAGCCGCGTGACCTCCTCCAAATCGGACAGTGAATTCGCGCCGCCGGCATAAGTTGTCGGCAGGGTCGTCCATTCACCTAACCTTTCAACCAGTTCGCGGTCAATGCCGCGGCACAAGCCCTCCACGTCCGCGGCGTGAACCAGGAATTCGGCGCAATATCCGGAAAATTTCCGGAGCGCTTCGGCGTTGAGGGCCTGTTCCGTGAATTTCTGCCAGCGGTCGGTCACGACGAAATAATTTGAAGCGGCTGTAGTGTCGAGCCTGTGGCTCGACGGTTTCGGCCGCAGGCCGAACGCTACAGTTTTCTTGCGGCAGCTCAAATCCAGCACCAGCCGGTTTTTACCGACGGTCTTGACCAGTTCGCCCAGCCGCTCCCAGTCCACGCGGCCTTCGCGGAACACCCAGCTGGTGACAATGACGTGCGACGCGCCGGCGTCAAGCCAGCCGCGCGCGTTCCCGGAATTGATTCCGCCGCCGATTTGCAATCCGCCGGGAAAGGCCGCGAGCGCCGCGCGCGCCTCCGTTTCGTTGCCCGGACCGAGCATGATGACGTGGCCGCCCGCCAGCCCGTCGCGCCGGTAAAGTCCGGCGAACCAGGCGGCGGGGCGGTCGGAGACAAAGTTCGTGCGCGGGCGGACGCCCTCGCCGAGCGTGCCGCCGACGATTTGCTTCACTTTGCCTTCATGCAGGTCAATGCACGGACGGAACATTATACGATTTACGATTTATGATTTACGATTGACGCGGATTTTGTCATTCCACGCGTAAATCGCAAACGGAAATCGGAAAGAAATCAACGCGCTTGCCAATTTCCCGCAAACAGATTATTTCCAAACCATGAATCGGAAGCTGGCTAATTCGCTTTTCCCACATGGAATATACAAAAACAGATAGGGCCGGTGTCTATACGGTGAAACATAACCCATGAATCGGATTCTCCACCTTGCCACCGTCTGCCTGATTGCGTTGGTGTTGATCGGCTTTGCCGGTTGCAGCAAGAATGGCGCGATTCATGACGCGGCCAGGAGTGGCGACTTGGAAAAGGTCAAGGCACTGCTCACAGCCCATCCTGATTTGATTTCCAGCAAAGACACCAACGGTATCACGCCTTTGCATTTCGCGGCGCATAACGGCAACAAAGACATGGTGGAATTTTTGCTGGCCAACAAAGCCGAGGTCAATGCCAGGGACAAATATGGTCAGACGCCGTTGCACTCTGCGGCACGTCTGGGTCACAAGGACGTGGTGGAATTGCTACTGGCGAACAAAGCCAAGGTCGATGCCAGGGACACTTTCGGCGATACGCCTATGCAAGGCGCGGCGTATCACGGCTACAAGGACATTGCGGAATTGCTGCTGGCCAACCAGGCCGATGTCAACGCCAAGGGCAATCAAGGCGAGACGCCTTTGCACATGGCGGCGATGAAGGGCCACAAGGATGTGGCGGAATTGCTGCTGGCCAACAGGGCAAATGTCGATGCCAGGGACAATTACGGCGCATCGCCATTGTCTTACGCGGCGAGTAGCGGCAGCAAGGATGTGGTGGAATTGCTGCTGGCCAACAAAGCGGACGTAAACGCCAAGAACAACGACGGCTGGACGCCTTTGCATGAAGCAGCGATGAGTGGTCACAAGGACGTTGCGGAACTGCTCCTGGCCAATAAAGCGGATGTCAATGCCAAGAACAACAAGGGCGAGACGCCGTTGCACATGGTACTGGCATTAGCAACCGATAGTCGCTACAGGCCGGAGACGGAGTTGGGGAAGCGCAACAAGGAAATGGCGGAATGGCTGCTGGCCAACAAAGCAGACGTCAACGCCAAGGACAATAATGGATCGACGCCTTTGGACTATGCGTGGGCCAGCGGTCTCAAAGAGGTCGCGAACTTGTTGCGCCAGCGGGGCGGCACGAATAATTTTCATTGAACCTTCAACCCATTCTTCGCGCCTCGACAATGGCGGTTTTTTTTCTAAATTGTCAGGAATGTCGTTTGCCAACCAACCGTTGGTCATCGCGGGAAGAACGTTCCGCTCGCGCCTGATTCTGGGCACGGGCAAGTTCTCGTCGCCGGAGGCCATGCGCGATGCCCTCGCCGCCAGCGGCGCGGAATTGGTCACCGTCGCCCTGCGGCGCGCCGATTTGTCCGGCCGGCGCGATCCGTTCGCGAACATCCTGGAATTCATTGACGCCGAAAAATACCTGCTCCTGCCCAACACCAGCGGCGCGATGAACGCCGAGGAGGCCGTCCGCCTCGCGCGCCTCGCCGCCGCCGCCGGCCTGCCCAAATGGGTGAAGCTCGAAATCCATCCCGACCCGCGGTTTTTATTGCCCGACCCGATTGAAACGTTTCGCGCGGCGGAAATCCTGGTAAAAGACGGCTTCATCGTGCTGCCCTACATCAACGCCGACCCGGTGCTGGCGAAGCGATTGCAGGACATCGGCGTGGCGACCGTCATGCCGCTCGGCTCGCCCATCGGCTCGAATCGCGGCGTGCAAACGCGCGACCAGATCCGCATCATCATCGAACAGGCGACCGTGCCGGTGGTCGTGGACGCCGGGCTGGGCGCGCCGAGCCATGCCGCGGAGGCGATGGAAATGGGCGCCGACGCCGTGCTCGTCAACACCGCCGTCGCTGTTTCGAGCGACCCGAACCGGATGGCCGTCGCGTTCAAAATGGCGGTTGAAGCCGGACGCGCCGCTTACGAAGCCGGGCTGGCGGCGACGCAGGACACTGCGAGCGCGACCAGCCCGTTGACGGCATTTTTGGATTGAAAATGAATCCGCTAATTACACTAATTGACGCGAATTTGACTTCACCAAACCAATTCGTGAAAATTCGCGTAATTCGCGGATAAAAAAAACATGACTCAGAAAATATTAACTCCTTCGCGTGCGCGGCAAATCCTGAACGCCGCGGCCAAAACCCGCGTGCTCGTCGTCGGCGACGTCATGCTCGACCAGTTTATCTGGGGCAGCGTCGCGCGCATCTCCCCGGAAGCGCCGGTACCCGTCCTGGATTTCGAACGCGAAAGCTTCATGCCCGGCGGCGCGGCGAACGTCGCGCGGAATCTGACCGCGTTGAACGTGCCGGCGGAAATTTTTGGCGTGGTCGGCCATGACGACGCCTCGCGCCGGTTGAAGAGCCTTCTGGCTCGGCAGAAAATCGGGTGCGCCGGATTGGTGACGAATCCCGCCCGCCTCACGAGCGTCAAAACCCGCATCGTGGCGCACAAGCAGCAGGTCGTGCGCATTGACCGCGAAACCCGCGACGGGCTGGACGCGAAACTGACCGGGCGCTTGCTGGCGGGATTAAAGACGAAGCTTCGGCGCACCGCCGCCGTCATCGTCGGCGATTACGGCAAAGGCGTGGTGACCCAGCCGTTGCTGAACGAAATCAAAACCCTTTGCCGCGCGCGGGGCATCTGGCTCAGCTACGACCCCAAGCCGGTGCATAACCTGAATTTGTCCGGACTTTCGCTCATCACGCCCAACCGCAAGGAAGCGTTTGAACTGGCAGATCTGCCGGATGAAACGCGAAATGCGAAGCCGCTGGCGGATAAGAACCTCATGCTCGTTGCGGAACGATTGCTCAATGAACTGCGCCCGGCGGTGCTGCTGATCACGCTCGGTGAGCAGGGCATGTTGCTTTGCCGGCGCGGACAAAAACCGTTTCATATTCCAACCCTCGCCCAGGAAGTGTTCGACGTTTCCGGCGCGGGCGACACGGTCATCGCGACGTTCACGCTGGCGATTGCGGCGGGGGCGTCGCCGCTCGAAGCCGCGATTTTATCGAACCACGCGGCCGGCATCGTCGTCGGCAAAATCGGCACCGCCACCACGACGCCGGAGGAGTTGTTAAAAAGTTTCAAGTGAACCACGAATGAACACGAATAAACACTAATGCCCGCTGGTTTGTGTCCATTTGTGTTTATTCGTGGTTAAAATGAATCCTACCAAAATCACCGCCGATGCCATTCGCGCCATGAAGGCGCGCGGTGAGAAAATCACCGCGCTCACCGCTTATGATTTTCCGATGACAAAGCTGCTCGACGAGACCGGCATTCCGCTCATCCTCGTCGGCGATTCGCTGGGGATGGTCGTGCTGGGTTATCCGGACACGACGCACGTGACGATGGCGGAGATGGAGCATCACGTCCGCGCCGCCGCCCGCGCCCAACCGCGCGCATTGCTTGGCGCGGACATGCCGTATCGCAGTTACGAGGCCGTGGCGGTGGCGGTAAAGAATGCAAAACGACTCGTCGGCGCCGGCGCGGAATTTGTGAAGGCCGAGGGCGGAAGAGAAATCCTGCCGCAGGTCTGCGCGATTATTTCCGCCGGAATCCCGTTCTGCGGGCATCTCGGCATGTTGCCGCAAAGTGTGCTGAAAGAAGGAGGCTACCATGTCAAAGGCGAAACCGAAGCGGAACACCAGGCCCTGCTGGCCGACGCGGAGGCGCTGGTGGAAGCCGGTGCGTTCGCGATTGTCCTCGAACTGGTGACGCCACCGGTCGCCGGGGAAATCACGGCGCAGGTTCCCCTTCCGACCATCGGCATTGGCAGCGGGCCGGAATGCGACGGGCAGATTTTGGTGACGCACGATTTGATTGGAATGTTCCCGTGGTTCACGCCGCGTTTTGTGAAGCCGCGCGCGAACTGCGCGGCGGAAATCAAATCCGCCGTGGCGGCGTGGAAAGAGTCCGTTACATCATCCTGTTAAGGCACTCGGAAATGAGCAGGGGTGCGGGGCTTCAGCCCGCCTCACGCTCCGCGGTGACGGGCGGCTGGAGATTCCCGGCCCATTCTCGTTTTGCAAGTCAAAGCGGCGTGAACGCCGCGCTCCGGGTGGCGCGATTCAATAGGCAAACAACTTTTCGCCAGTCGAATTGTTCATTATAGTAAATCAAATGGAATTGGACTCATTGATTGAATCGGCGGCAAGTGGCGGCGCCAGCGATTTGCATTTGGAACCCGGGATGCCGGCGGCGTTGCGCTTCCGCGGCGCGTTGCGGGTCACGGGCGACCCCATCGCACCCCGGTCGCTCGCTGAATTTGCGCGCGGCCTCCTCGGCGAGGAACAATGGCCGGTGTTCGTGGAGCGGCGTTCGTTTGATTTATCCCGGACAATTCGCGGTGTCCGCTGCCGGATCAACGTTCTGCATACCTCGCGCGGTGTCGGCCTGGCCATCCGCCTGCTCAGTTCCTTTCAGGCCACGGTCGAAAAGCTCAATTTGCATCCCGACCTCAAGAAACTGGTCAAACATTCGCACGGCCTGATTCTCGTCAGCGGGCCGACCGGCTGCGGCAAATCCTCGACGCTGGCGGCGTTGATCCAGGAAATCAATTTGACCGAGACCCGGCACGTCATCACGGTGGAATGCCCGATTGAATACACGTTCCGGTCGCGGCGCGCGTTCATCCGGCAGCGCGAAGTCGGGCGCGACACGCCGAGTTTTGAGCAGGCGCTGCTGGACGCGCTGCGCGAGGACCCGGACGTGCTGATGGTCGGCGAAATGCGCGACCCGGAGACGATGCGGCTGACGTTGAGCGCCTCGGAGACCGGCCATCTGGTCCTGGCGACGGTGCATTCCTCGACCTGCGCCGAGGCGATACAGCGCGTGGCATCGGCCTTTCCGGCGGAAATTCAGAGCGCCGTCTGCGCGCAACTGGCCGATTGCCTGGTGGCGGTGGTTTCGCAACGGCTCCGGTTCCGCGAGGATTTGAACATCCGCGTGCCCGAATGCGAAATCCTCATGGCAACGCACGCGGTGAAAAATTTCATCCGCACCCGCGAATTTTTCAAAATCGTGACCGCCATTGAAACCGGCGCGGACCACGGCATGTATACGTTCCAGCGTTATACCAAGTGGCTCGACAGCCGGACCAATTTCTTTATCCCCGGCCGCAGCGCGGAGCCGCCGGACAGCGAACCGGTTGAGGCTGTTCCCGGCTCCCCCTTGCCGCCCATCGCCACCGCGCCGAAAATGGAAAAGCAGGGCAGGCTTCCGCCATCAACCCCGGTTGCGAACGAAGGCCGGCGGATTGAAATTGAACCGACCGAGGGCGATTTTGGGAAAATCCTTAAGAAACCGAATTGAGATGGTCGGGTGCCGGCAATTTTTTTGTGTTGGTGTCTCCTGGGCGATCTTGCTGTTGAGTGCCGCCCTGATTTGTGGTTGTGTGACGAAATCGAAGGCCCAGGCGCGGGCGCAGGAAGCTTACGTCGCAGGGCAGAACGCTGCGCTGCGAGAGCAGGAGGCGCAGACGCAGTCGCCGGGCGTCACGGTCATCGGTCCCGTGCAAAATCCCGACGTGCCGTGGGTGGAGGGGCTGACGCTCGCGCAGGCCGTCGCCACGGCGCATTATCTCGGCCAGCATGACCCGAAGGAAATCATCATTACGCGCCAGGGCGAAAGCGCAAAACTCGCTCCGAAGATGCTGCTGATCGGCACCAACGTGCCGCTCGAACCGGGCGACATCATCACCATTCACGAATAATTCAACTCAAAAACCGAATTTGGTAGGGACAGCGCGCTGCGCCGTCACAGCGCCGTTCAGGCGTGGAACTGGCCCGAGGCGGACGTCCACCCTTGCATGATTCTTTGCGCCCGCTGGACGCGGGCGGCGACAGCGCAGCGGAGAATTTCTCAAAAGTATCGGAGGGGCGAGTTATACGCACTAGTGTCCAGTTAAGGTGACCTCAAAGTTCGCAAAGAGGCTGTCTGACGGGGGTTTTGTGAAGGCGGAGTGTGTGATCGATTCCCGCTCCAAAGGCGGTATACCTCGCCTATGCCC
>JBEKEJ010000023.1:0-21557 GCA_050013895.1 Verrucomicrobiota bacterium
GGCGCGGGCCCTGACGAAGTTGGGAATGGCAATCGCCGCCAAGAGGCCGATAATGGCCACGACGATCATGATTTCCACCAGCGTGAAGCCCGACTTGCGGACGGTTTTGGTCGTTTTCATGTCTTTTGCTTTTCTTAACTACGGCGTGAACAACGCAACAGGCGGGTTACAATAATTACAACTTTGTTCACTTGATTGCCTGTCGCAACCGCAACTGCAGCAGCACACAGCACGCTGGATGCCACACCCCAACGGGACAATAAGGAAACGTGCTCGTTGAGCCGTTGGTTATTCGTTATGTTGTTCTAAACTGATACGAGTATTCCGAGTTTGCGGTTTTGAGGCGGCCGGTAAATTGTTTGAGAGCCATGGGCCAAAGGCGATTTGTCTCATAATTTGCCGGCTTGTAATATTCCTGGACACTTTGTTCCAAACCGCATTCACGCGGTAGAACAGCCGCAACGCCTGTCCTGCGGCTCCGGTCGCACGCTCAACCAGGCCTTTGACTGCATGGTTCCCGCCAAGATCCTGTGTTCGCCGGGTCACGGCCCTAATAGACCAATTCATGGGCACAGACTCATGCGTGGAAAAGGAATCTTGAAGTTCAATGTCTTTGTCGCCAGCGCGAGAGAGGCGCCGAACATTGAAGGACGGGCCTGCGCGCGGGGTGAACCGCCGATTGGAGAATTTACGCGGATCGAAATTGTTGGCCACATCGACTACGAATTGATTGCCGAACCGGTTTGAATCTTCTAAAACAAGTTTGTTGCCAATGGCCACGCTTGTATTCGACATCGAAACTTCCGCGCTGCCGCTCGACAATTTTGACGAGGCACAGCGGGAATACCTTTTCCGCGAGGCGGAGAGACTTGCCGATGAACCCGCCAAGACCGCCAAACGCGAGGAGATCACCAAGTTCATGAGCCTGTGGCCGTTCACGTCGCAGGTCGTTTGCATCGCCATGCTCAACGCCGAAACACAACGCGGCCAGGTCCTGTTCACGGCGGAGGATTTTGAGGACGACGCCGGCGAGGCCGGGCCTGTCGAGTTCATGCCGCGCGCGGACGAGACCGAGCTGCTGACGGCGTTTTGGGACGTGGCAAAGCATTACGATTCGGTCGTGACCTTCAACGGCCGCGGCTTCGACGTGCCGTTCATTTATCTGCGCTCGGCGCTGCTCAACGTACCGATCTCGAAGAAGAACTGGCTCGGCTACCGTTTTGCCACCGAGCCGCACTGCGACCTCGCGGAGCAACTGACGTTTTACAGCGTGAGCGGGCGCGACGGCGCGGCGCGGCGGTTCAATCTGGATTTTTACTGCAAGGCCTTCGGCATCGAATCGCCCAAGAGCCATGGTGTGAGCGGCATGGACGTGTCCACGCTGATGGCCGGGGGCAAATTCCGCGAGATCGCCGAATACTGTCTGCGCGACGTCCGTGCCACGGTGGAGCTTTACAAGATCTGGAAGGAACGGCTGGCGGGGATAAAATGAAAAACACGCAAAGTGGCATCGTGGAACTCAGTCTGCACAATCGCAGAGTTGATAACATATGCATTTGCTTCGCCCTGAAAGAAGAAGCTGCGCCATTTCAGAAGATCGCCGCGGACAAATCGGGAGTTTTAATTCTCATTACCGGCATCGGCCGTCAGAACGCCGAGAAATCCGTGCGCGAATTTCTTTTCACCCATTCACCAAAACTGGTGCTGACCTGCGGTTTCGCCGGCGGATTGAACCCAGATTTGAAACTTGGCGACGTGATCTTTGAAATCGGAAATCGGAATTCCGAATTCCGAATTCAGTCAGAGCCTCGTTGCCTCGGCTGCTACGAGAAATTGGTCGCCGCCGGCGCGAAACCGGCGAAGTTCTTCTGTGTCGACGGCATCGCCACCACCGTCGCCGAAAAGAATAAATTGCGCGAGGATACCGGCGCGGACGCGGTCGAGATGGAGTCGGCGGCAATCCATGGTGTCTGCCGAGAGTGCGGGATCCCGTGCGCAACGGTTCGGGTGATTTCCGACACGGCCATCGAGGATTTGCCGCTGGATTTCAACGCGCTCGCCAAGCCGGACCGAAGTCTTGATTTTGGCAAGCTGGCGTTGGTGATTGCCAAGTCACCGGGAAAGATCAGCGCGTTGTTGAAATTGCAGAAACAAGCCAAGTTCGCGGCGGAACGATTGGCAGACGTTCTGGCCAAAATCACCACGTAGGACAGGCGTCGCGCCTGTCTCTGGTTTCTGGAGAGGGAGACCGGCGCGACGCCTGTCCTACTGAACTTTGCGATTGGCCGGCGGGCGGCGCGGGTTTTTCCTTTGCGTGCTGGCTGTAACTGATGAACGCGGCACCGATCATGATCAAAGCCACGCCAATCCAGCGCACCGCCGAGACGCGCTCGTTCAGGAACCAGATTGCGGCGAAGGTGGCGAACACAAAGCTTAATCCCGTCAGCGGCCAGAGAAAGCTGATGTCGCTCTTCGACATCAAAATCAGCAGACAGACAAAAAACAGTGCTTCAAAGAAAACGCCGAGCAAAATTTGCGGGTTGGTCGCGCCAGATTTGCAAACGCGGAAGATTTCGGCAACGGTGATGCCGTTCAGGTCGCCGATGTGGGTTATGCCCTTTTTCAGCAACACGACGCCGGTGGATTCAAAAGCAAGGCCGGCCAGCAAAATCAAAAGCAGTTTTATCATAAATTCTGTAGCGGCAGTCTGCGACCACCGTATGTTTCAAATCGCGACGCTCAGAGAGCGCCGTTACAAATCCTGGTAACGAATCAGTTTGATACCTCGTTTTTCAACCAGTTCCTTCACGCGCAAACTGACCAAGGCATCGAATTCATGCTTAAATTCATCCAGCGATGGATGCGAGTAAAGCTCGGAATCGCCCGGCGGCAATTCCGGCAGCAGCTTCAAAAGGTATTCCTCATTCACCCGGGCATTTTGGAGCAGGCCGAAGGTGGTTCTGGCGTGCTTGATGTTGTGTTGGCGCAGCGGTTTGCGCGCGCGGTTCGAGAGCCATTCGTAAATCGCCGCGTGCGAGAGGCGGTAGAGCCAGCGTCCTCGCGTCATGCGCCGGCTTCGCGCCAGACAATCCCGTGTGAGCCGCATCCGCCGGACGCCGAGCTGCACGGCATCTTCCATCAAAATTTGAAACACAACCGGGTGCAGATGCAGATGCAAATGGCCATTGACATGATCGAGCGGCAGGCCGGTGGCGTGGAATTTATCAAACTGGGCGTGGATTTCGGCGCGCAATTGCTCGCGCGAATCACGCAGGAAAAAATAACGGAGGCCGGCTACGACCGGCCGGTCGCTGAATTCACCACGCGGGTTGACGAGGCCGGAAATCTTTTCCGGCGGCAGCGCGGAATGCCCCATCAGCAAAGTCAGATGCAGGCCAACGCCAAGTTGCGGTTTTTTCCTCGCCAACGTCACGGCCTCGTCGAAACCCGGTTCGTTCACCATCAAACTGGCGGCGGTAAGAATGCCCTCACTATGAGCGCGAATGACGGCTTCGTTGACGGAATGTGAAAGGCCGAAGTCGTCCGCGTTGACAATGAGGCGCCGTGGAATTTCAGGCCGGTCCATAGTTGGACGAGGTTGAACCGAGGGCAAAGCGCAGCCACGACCGAAAAATCAACGCCAGTTTTTGCGGCCTGGCCAGTCGCAAAGGTTGCCGGCCAAACACGTCGAACCGTTGCCGTTCCAGTTTTTGCAACAGTTGCCAGTAAACCGAGCCCATGAGTTCGGCGGCGACCATCGCACGGCGGTCTTCCGCAGGCAGGGTTTGCCGGGCGAGCCGGTAAAAATGTTTCGCGCGGCCGGCAACATTGGCGGCAAGCGCGTGGTATTGGTCGGAATATTTGAAATGCAAAATGTCCGCTTCATTGACGTTGAATTTTTGGAGTTCGCTTTGCGGCAGATAAATCCGTCCACGTTCGGCGTCGGTCTTCACGTCGCGCAGGATGTTGGTGAGTTGCAGCGCCTTGCCGAGGCAAATCGCGTAGTCGCGACAGGCGGGATTTTGGTAGCCGAATATCTCGATGCTCAACAAACCGACGGCGGATGCGACGTGATAGCAATACTTTTCCAGCGCTTCGTAATTTTCGTACCGATTCCTGACCAAATCCATCTCGCAACCCTTGAGCAGGTCGTCAAACAATTCAAAGGGCAAAGAAAATTTCTGGATGACCGGCTGTAATTCCTGGTTCACAACGAATTGCGGCCTTTCGTTTTCGCAAGCGCGCCGCACATCAACGCGCCATCCCGCAAGTTGTTCGTGGCGTTTTTCAGCAGGCGTGGATTCGCCGTCTGCCACATCGTCCACTTCGCGGCAGAAGGCGTAGAGCGCGGACATGGCATCGCGTTTGGCGCGCGGCAGCATCACAAAGGCGAGCGCCAGATTGGATGCGCTTTTGCGGGTGATCGCGCAACTGTGGTGCATCGTGGTTATGGCGTTTGCGAAGGCGTGCCGCCAGGCGGCGGCGGACGCGGGGGCGGCAACCCGCCGGTCTGGGCAAGCGTGGGGTTGTCAGAGCGTAGCTCGCTTTGGTGGCGGTGCTTGTGGCGCCGGCGTCTCTTCTTGCGATAGTAAAAACCCCAGATCAGGGCGCCAATGGCGACCAGCGCAAACACCCCGGCCATGATAAAAAAATCCAACCAGGCTGGCGGCATCCGCTTTACTGCTCTCAATGCGTCATCCATAACGTCGCGACACAATCAACTTTCGGAAATTGACCCGCTGGCAGTCACGGGCTCTCACCTGACGCGCCATCACCGGCGTTCATGTTGAGCCGTTGCATCCGGTAACGGAGTGAATGGCGTGTCAGTTTGAGACCTTCCGCCGCCCGCGTCAGGTTAAAATCATGTTCTTCCAGCGCACGAGTTATTAATTCGCGTTCCCACCGGGCCAGCACATCGTCGAGCGATTCGTCAGGCGCAGGCTGCAGGAGCGGGGCCTTTTGCAAGCGCGCTTCGACCTGGAAATCCGGCAGACTGGACGGCTGGATTTCGCGCGTCTTTTCCAAAATCAGCGCGCGTTCGATGACGTTGCGCAATTCGCGGACGTTGCCGGGCCAGGTGTGGGAGAGCAATCTGGACTGCGCGGCGGGCGCGAGGCCGTCCACGCTCTTGTTGAGCGCGGTCCGGAATATCTTCAAGAAGTGTTCAGCGAGCAGCGGAATGTCGTCGCCGCGTTCGCGCAGCGGCGGCAGGCGGAACTGCACCACATTCAAACGGTGAAACAAATCTTCGCGGAAATGGCCGGCGGCGATGGCTTGCGCGATGTCACGATTGGTCGCGGCGATGAGACGGACGTTGACGTGGAGTTCCTGGGTGCCGCCCACCCGCGTGAACGTGCCATCTTCGAGAAACCGGAGCAGCTTGGCCTGGAGCGGCTTGCTCATGTCGGCGATTTCGTCGAGAAAAATCGAGCCGCCACCGGCTTCTTCAACGCGACCGGGTTTTTGTTTCACGGCGCCGGTGAACGCCCCTTTTTCGTGGCCGAAAAGTTCGCTTTCGAGCAGCGTTTCGGGTATGGCCGCGCAGTTGATACGGATGTAGTTTGCCCCGCGCCGCCTGCTCAAGCCGTGGAGCGCGCCAGCGACGAGTTCCTTGCCGGTCCCGCTTTCGCCGAGGATGAGCGCGCGCGTGTCGGTGGGCGCAACGCTCTGAATCAATTGCCGCAATTCGCGCATCCTGGGTGATTCGCCGATGATCTGGTCGAGGCTGAAAATTTCACCGGTGCGGGAGCGGAGAACCGCATTATCGCGCAGGAGTTGATGTCGCTCGGCGCAACGCGCAACGGCGTGCAGCAATTCCTCCGGCGCGAATGGTTTGCTCAGGTAGTCCATCGCGCCAGCTTTGATGGCTTCCACGGCAAGTTTGGGCGTGGCATAGGCCGTGAGCATGAGCACGGGCAAATCAGGCCACCGGCCGTGAGCCTTGGCAAGGAATTCGTAACCACTCATGCCGCCGAGCCGCGCGTCGGAGATGACCATGAAAAATTCCCCGCTCGCGAGCAGGCCAAGCGCCTCCTCGGCGGATTCGGCGGCGCGCACCTCGTAGCCGTCGTCGCCCAGCAACGTCTGGAGCGAACGGCGCATGTTCTTCTCGTCGTCCACGACGAGTACGGGTGGCAATGGTGCTCTCATTTCAAGGATAGTTTCATCAACGCCTTCGCTGGAAAGATTAAGATAAATTTGGCGCCTTTTCCAACCTCCGATTCCACCCGCACATTACCGCCGTATAGCTCGACGTTGTGTTTCACGATGGCGAGGCCGAGGCCGGTGCCGCGCTCCTTGGTCGTGTAGTAAGCCTCGAAAATGCGCTCGATTTTGTCAGGCGGAATGCCCGGCCCGTCGTCGCGCACGGAAATCTCAACGGAATAATCGCGATGGCAATCGGCGGTAATGACCACGTTCCCTTTTTCACCCAGTGCTTCACGCGCGTTTTTCAAAAGGTTCACCAGAATCTCGGACAGGTGGCCGCGTTGCATGAGCAGGGGCGGAAAACCGTGGCCGTATTCGCGTTCAATTCCAATCCCCGTCGGCACCGCCGGCGGAAAAACCCGCGCGATGGCGCGGTCGAGTTCTTCGATCACGAGGAGTTTCTCGACGTGTCCTTCGCTCAATTGCGCGTAGCCCATGATTTGCGTGATGACGCGGTCGGCGTGAGCGACCTCCTCCTGGATGATTTCGATTTGCGGCGCGACAGTGTCTTTGCCGTCGCGGAGGGAGCGTTGTAATGAGAACACGGTGTTGTTGATGATGGCGAGCGGATTCTTGATTTGATGCGCGAACTCGGCGGCGAGCCGCCCGGCGGAGCGCAATTGGCCCTCGCGCGCGGCGAATTCCTCCGCTTCCTCGACGGCCAGCCGCTGGCGCTCCAGCAACATCTGTGCACCGTAAAAACAAACCGCCGTCAGCCACAAAACCGCCAAGCGCAACACAAATGGTTCACCCAATTCTTCGTGCGGCATCACATCGAAAGCGGACCGCGTCGTTTCGTCCAAGTTGCTGATGACCGCGACATCCAGCACGGCGACGAGCGCATAGCAAAGGCTGACAATGAAATTCAGAAACAATTGCGAAAATCCCGGCGGAATGCTGATGGAGTTGCGGACAATGAGCCCGGCGAACAACCAGAACAAAATGCTGTCGAGTCCGCCGGTAATCAGAGTCATCGCCGCGATCAAGAGTCCGTCCACCAGGCTGCTGGTGACCACCGTCCACTGCACGACCGCCAGCGGCAGACGCCGAACGTTCAGCATTGGCATGGCCAGCAGCACGCTGGCCAGAATGTAAAACCCAAAAATTAATTGCACCGTCTCTACCATCACATCCAATGTGCTGGAAGGCTGGATCATCCAGGGTGTATGCTTGAACGAATAAAGAATCATGGCGATAAAGACCGCCTTGACGGGCAGCATGATGTCCCGCTCCATGATTTCAATGCGGCGGAGCAGGCGCGGCGGATCCGGCGCCGGAATCTCCAACAAAGCGGGCAACCATTCCCGCCATTGCCGATGACCTGATTTCATAAATTCACCGCGCAACAAAGTCTTCAACCCAGCAATTTCAAGGCGCGTTCGGCAATCGTCTCCACCGGCCACAACCGGCCAATGCCTTCATAGCCGCACGACAGCATCCCCTCGTCCGGCCCGATGATTTCCGCGCCGCGCGTCTTGAGGGTTTTGACATTCTTCTGCGTTGCCGGGTGCAGCCACATTTTGCCGTTCATCGCCGGCGCGATTAGAATTTTCGCCTTTGGATTCAATGCCAGCGCGATGCACGTCAGCGCGTCGTCGGCGATGCCGTGCGCCAGTTTCGCAATCACATTCGCCGTCGCGGGCGCGACAAGCAAGAGATCCGCCTCATCCGCCATTTCGATGTGCACCGGCTTTCCGCCTTCGCGGCGCGACGGCGGCCAGCCTTCCTCCTCGTCATAAAGGTTGGTCACGACCGGATGACGCGAGAGCACTTTGAACGGCAACGGCGTGATGAACCGTTGCGCGTCGGCGGTCATCACCACGTGCACGCTGCATTTTTGTTTCGTCAGCAGGCTGGCCAAATCCGCCGCCTTGTGCGCGGCAATGGAGCCGGTCACGCCGAGGACGATATTTTTCTTCATCTGGGCTCAATCTTAATCTTGATTCTTCCTTCTGCCAATCCGATACCAAACAGCTTCTTGAGATTAAGAATGGGGTTAAAATTCCGGCGCCTGCGATCGCGCCGCGCGCATTTTCTCCGCCTCGACTATCGCCAGCATCCGCCGCAAATCTTCCTGAACCGACAGGCTGATCAAAAGATAATCGAAATCTTTCCACTGCGCGATTTCCTGCCGGGCGATGCCGAGCCGCTTTTGAATTTCCTCCGGTGCGTCCGCCGCCCGTTCATTCAACCGTTCTTCCAGCACTTTGATTGAAGGCGGCGTCAAAAATACCGTCACCAGGGCGTTTTGCAATTCCGGCTCGCTCCGAGCTCTTTTGCGAATCGTCGCCGCGCCCTGCACGTCCACGTTCAACAAAACGTCCCGGCCGGAACGCAATTTGTCCAGGAGTTCAGACTGCAAGATGCCGTAACTCCAGCCGAAAACGGTCGCGTGTTCGATGAATTCCCCCGCCTGTTGCCGCCGTCGGAATTCCGTCGGCTCAAAGAAATAATAATCCACGCCGTGTTTTTCACCGGGCCGCGGCGCGCGCGTGGTGCAGGTGATGGCGCGCGTCATGTCCGGACGGGCGGCGAGTAATTGCCGGCACAATGTCGTTTTGCCGCCGCCGGAAGCGGCGGAAATGAGAATCAAAAGGGGCCCGGAATTTTTGCCCCGGCTTTTGACGCCTGGCTTCGGGCTTCGATTTTTCATTCCATGTTCTGCGCCTGTTCGCGGAATTTCTCCAGTTCCGCCTTGAGCCTTACGACTTCGCGGGAGATGAGGGCGTCGTTGGCCTTCGAGCCGATGGTGTTAACTTCGCGGTTCATCTCCTGCGCGAGAAAATCCAGCGTGCGGCCCACCGGCTCCTTCATTTTCCGGCAATCCTCAAACTGCTGGAAATGGCTTTGCAACCGCGCCAATTCCTCGGAAATGTCCGAGCGGTCGGCGAAGAAGACCACTTCCTTCAACAGCCTCTCGTCATCCGGCGCGGGGGTTTCGATCCCGGCGGTTTTGATGCGTTCGATGAGTTGCCGGCGGTAACGTTCGGTGGCCAGCGGCGCCTGCTTTTGGATTCGCCCGACGCATTGGCGCATGACGCCGATGTGCGAAGCGAGGTCTTGCGCGAGATGCGCGCCTTCGCGCTCACGCATTTTCACGAGGGCGGCGAGCGCCTGTTTCAATGCCTTCTCGACCGTCGGCCACAAATCTTCCGCTCCGGCCAGTTCTTCGTCGGTTTGAAACACGCCCGGTGCGCGCACGAGGTGATCCAGGGTGACTTCGCCTTCGAGTTTGAGTTGTTTGGCGAGCCGGTTGAGTTCGCGCGCGTAGGCCTTGGCCAGCGGCGCGTTGAGGCGCATCCGGGCGGAGAGCCTGCCGTCGCCGGCGTGCAGCGAAACCCGCGCCGTCACGCGCCCGCGCGCGATGTGGCGGCTGATCGTTTCGCGGACCGGCGCTTCGAGCATTTCCATTTCACGCGGGAGATTCGCGTAGATCTCAGCCTGCTTGCGATTCACCGAACTGAGTTCGACCGTGACCTTGAACCCGTCCCGTGTGCACTCGCCGCGGCCGTAACCCGTCATGGATTTCATCGCCATCCAATATGCGAAAACCCCGCGCGGCAGGCGAATCAATTTTGAAGCGGAATCCCGATCACATTCGTAATCGCAATCGTAGTCTGCCAAACCCGATAACGATCAGGATTCTGATCAAGGCAGTTACCATCACCGGCAAGCCGATTCAAAAGTGCCGGAACGGGCTCGCTTGGCCACGGCTGCGCCAACCCAAACCATGTCTCCGCGCAGAAAATTCCGTTGGGAAGAGAAGATTTCAAATCAGGACGTCACCCTCCATTTTAGGGCTTTTGTTTTGACGCGCTGAAGGTATTTTGCCTTCCGGAACGGGCCTGTAGCTCAATTGGTTAGAGCAGAGCACTCATAATGCTTTGGTTCTCGGTTCGAGTCCGAGCAGGCCCACCATTCAGTTCCCCAATTCAGTTCCCCAATTCAGTTTAGTCCGGTGGCGGACTGTTCAACGGCACGGCGCGGTAGAATCTGGATGGATTGCTTTGCGCATCGGGATCAACAAAGTCAATGGAGCCATTGATCACCTGGTTGGTGCAGACCGGCGTCCAATTCGCCAGGTCCGTCGAATACTCGATGCAGAACCAGGCGGCGTCCGGTCCCGGTGTGACGAGATGGAAACAGTTGCCCGGCAACAGGCCGGTCACCGGACGCGGGCCGTTGCTGTCAAGGATGATGGCCGCCGCGCGACGCGGGAAACCGAGGAGATAATCCGGCGGCGTGTTGGTGGAAGGCGTCAGCGTAAGAATGACAGTCTTGTTCACATCCGGCGGACCGTCATCAATCGGCACAATCGTGATCAGGGCGCGTCGTTCGCCCGACGGAATGGCCACGAAACCGGGCAGCGCGACGTAATCCACACCGTTGCTGGCAGTCCCGCCGATGTCGTAGGGCAACGTCAAATCGCCGTTGGTGTCACCGAAGCGGCGCAAGGTAAACGTGGCGGTCTTGGGACCGCAGTTGGTGAAGAACCGGCAGGTTGCGGTGGGCCAGGCAGCCCACGTCGGCGGCGAATTCGTTTCACCCGGCCAGACCCAGCAATTGGTCCCCTCGACCGCCACCGGATCGGTCGCCACAATGTTCACAATCGGCGGGCGGTTGGTGGGCGGCGGCGGTGATGGCAGGATGACAATTTTCAACGGATCGGAAATGGTGAAAGCACCGTCATCGTCCGTCGCCTTGGCCGTCAAGGCGTAAGTTCCCACCGGCGCGTTGCTCCATGTCAACTCCCAGTAGTTGGTGGGCGCGACAATCAGAATCGGCGGCTGAACCTGCCCGGGCGGCAGCGGCGGAGGCACGGCGGTCACGGGATGGCCAAAACCCAAGCTGTTTGCACCGGCGAAAAATTCGACCGAAGCCACAAAGCCATCCGCATCGCCTGCATACGCGTAAATCGGGATGTTTATCGGCGCATGGAACACCGAACCGTTGGCCGGGCTGATGACTCTCACGACGGGTGGAATATTCGTTGGTGGCGGCCCCGGCAGGACGGTGATGTTCACCGGAGCGGAAGTCGTCGAAACCCCTCCGTCATCCGTGGCCACTGCTGTAAGGGAATAATTGTTTGCCGGCACATTGGGCCAGTTCAGGAAATACACCAGCCCGACAACGCCTCCCACGCCCGGCGGATCGAGAACGACCGGCAGTCCCCGGCCCAAGTCGGTGGCGCCGGCGAAGAACTCCACATTTGTAACAATGCCGTTCGGGTCAGTGGCGCGCGCCAGCAGCGGGATGTTGATCGGCGTGTAGAATACTTCGCCGTTCGTCGGGCTGACAAGGTTTACAGTCGGCGGGAGATTGGTGACGCCCGGCGGAGTAATATAAACGGTTGCACTGTCGGGTGAACCAATCTCATAATTGATTGGCGTCATCAGCGGCGACGGCGCGAGTTGCAGGACAACCGTCTTGACAGCGCTGGATGCCGCGTTTTTGAGCGGCGTGATGACGACGGTATTGGAAGTCGCGCCGCTGGCGATCGCGACCAAATGCGGGGAAACCGCCGCGTAATCCACGCCGTTGGACGCCGTGCCGCCGAGGTCATACCATACATTTAACGTCGCATTCGTGTTTCCCGCGCGGAAGACGGTGAACACGCCGGAATAAGTCACAGTCGCAATCGGCTGGGTCGCCTGAACGGTGACGACGGGAATAAGATTGGAATCGGTGGATTGGGCGAAGCCCTTCGCACCGCACGCTAAAATGACACTGGACAAAACGAGAAAATGCCCTCTTTTCAAACGGCAACGCAACGCTTTCATAAACGGCCCTCTCTAATTCAAGCCGAATCGCTTCTTTATCAGGCTATGACGTGAAAATAGTCCTCCGCGTTACACCGTCAAGCAGTTTTTAATGACATTTTATTCCGCGTAGCAGCCGACGCCAGTCGGCTCATTCCGAGAGCGAGAGCCGGCTTACATCGGCCGCCACAATGACTCAAAGCGCCAGCAGCAGCCTTTTGATTTCCTTCAACCGCGCCTTGGCGTCCTTTTTCGCGAGACGCGGAAATTTTCCGCCGAGCGTGATGAAGTCGCCGTGGCGCGTCAGCATCAGCTTATCGTCCTTGACCTCAATGACGGTCACGGCTTTTTCACTGGCGAGAATTTTCAGTTCGGCCACGAGCAGCAGCAATCCCACCGGCGGCGGCAGCGGGCCGAAGCGGTCGCGCAATTCCTTCTGCAAATTTTCCAGCGCGGATTTTTCATTGGCTTGCGCCAGTTTGCGGTAAATTTCGATGCGATGCTGCGGTTCGGTGACGTAGTTATGAGGCAAGTCAGTAGTCAGTGGTCCGTAGTCAGCAGCTGCTGACGACCGGCTGCTGACTGCTGACTTGTTCAGAAAATCCAGCTTTACGCTCACTTGCACGCGCGGTTTTACCTTCTCGCCCTTTAACGCGCCCACGCTTTGCTTGAGCAACTGGCAGTAAAGTTCGAACCCGACGGCGGTAATGTGGCCGCTTTGTTCCGCGCCGAGCAGGTTGCCCGCGCCGCGGATTTCGAGGTCGCGCATGGCGATTTTGAAGCCGCTGCCGAGCGTGGAGTATTGCCGGATGGCGCTGATGCGTTTGCGCACGTCGGTGAGCAGGCTCACGTGCCGTGGCAACAACAGATACGCGTAGGCCTGGTGCTTGAAGCGCCCCACCCGTCCGCGCAGTTGATACAAATCGCTCAGACCGAAACGGTCGGCGCGGTCAATGATGATGGTGTTCGCGTTCGGAATATCGAGGCCGCTCTCGATGATGCTCGTGGAAAGCAACACATCCGCCGCACCATTGACGAATTTCGTCATGACTTCCTCGAGTTCGTCCGCGTTCATCTGGCCGTGGCCGACGACGATGCGCGCGTGCGGCAAAAGCCGTTTCAACCGGTCGGCCACCGTCTGAATCGTCAGCACGCGGTTGTGCAGGAAGAAAACCTGCCCGCCGCGGTTCAGTTCGCGCTGGATGACATCGCGAATAATGCGCTCGTCGAATTGGGTGACGATAGTCTCGACCGGCAGGCGATCGTGCGGCGGCGTTTGAATGGTGCTCATGTCGCGCGCGCCGGTGAGCGCAAGATAAAGCGTGCGCGGAATCGGCGTGGCGCTCAACGTCAGCACGTCCACCAGCGTGCGCAGGCGCTTGAACTTTTCCTTGTGCAACACGCCGAAGCGCTGTTCCTCGTCAATCACGACCAGACCGAGGTCTTTGAAAACGATGTCGTTTTGAATCAGCCGGTGCGTGCCGACGACAATGTCCACCCCGCCGTTGACCAAGTCCCTCACCACGCGCTGTTGCTGGCGGCGCGTGCGAAAGCGCGAAAGCAATTCAATGCGGACCGGGTAATCAGCCATGCGTTCGCGGAAGGTATTGAAATGCTGTTGCGCCAGCACGGTCGTCGGCACCAGGACGGCGACTTGTTTTCCGTCCATCACGGCCTTGAACGCGGCGCGGATGGCGACTTCCGTCTTGCCAAAGCCGACGTCGCCGCAAATCAGCCGGTCCATGGGCTTGGGTTTTTCCATGTCGGATTTGGTTTCCTGAATCGCGCGCCATTGATCGGGCGTTTCCTCAAAAATAAAGGCGCTTTCAAACTCGCGCTGCCACGGCGCGTCGGCGGCAAAAGGATGGCCGGGCTGCGATTCGCGCGCGGCCTGGATTTGCAGCAGTTCGGCGGCGACGTCGCGCACGGCGCGTTCGGCCTGTTCCTTCGCCTTGCGCCAGCGCGCGCCGCCGAGCGTGTTCAATGGCGGATGCGCCTTGCCCGCGCCGACGTATTTGCCGACGAGATGCGCCTCGGTCACCGGAACGTAAAGTTTCGGCGCCTCGTCGCCGGGCTGGGCGGGCGCGTATTCGATGACGAGACATTCCATTTCGGAGTTCGGAGTTCCGGGTTCGGAGCTGGAAAACCGTGTCGTCGCCGGCAGGCTTTTCAAACCGAGGAAGCGGCCGATCCCGTATTGAATATGGACAACCAGATCGCCTTCCTCCAGCTCAGTGAAATCAATGTCGAGCGCGGAGCGGGTGGCCAGAGCGTGAGGCGATTTCAACCGGCGCGGGCGCTGGATTTTGTAACGGCCGAAAATTTCCGCGTCGGTGACCACGACGAGTTTGGCTTCTTCACAAAGAAAGCCGCGGGAAAGCGAGCCGATGCCAGTCCACAGTTCCGAGTCCACCGTCTTCAGTCCATCGCCATTGTCCGGCCGCGGGCCGTGGACAGTGGGCTGCGGACTGCGTTCCATTTCTTTCCAGATTTCCACAAACCGTTGTTGCTCGCCTTCGTTGTTGCAAAAAACATGAACGGTGTAGCCCTGCCGCAGCCAGCGGTGGAGTTGATCAAAAAATTCCCGGCGCTGGACCTCGGCGACTTGTAATTCCGGGGCGCGTTCGGCCAGTGGACGATAGGCATCGAGCGAAGTGAAAAGCGGGGCACCGTTCTCCGGCACGGCCCGCTGATCAGTCGTTGCCGCAATCCGCGCCGTGCCGGAGGCCGGCGCTCCAGTCAGTTCGACATCGGTCAATTCAACCAGGGTGAACCCACGACGGTTCAGTTCGACGAAGAAATCCGGCCACGGAATCAAAAACGGATCGCCAGCGGGGATTGGGTGCGCGTATTCGTCGGCGCGAAGGGCGAGTTGCTCCGGCTCGCAAAGCAGAAAGATGGTTTCGCGCGGCAAATAATCCAAAACCGTGGCGAGTGGGGTCGTCGTTTCGGAGGGGCGAGTTACACGAGCCCCCGATTCTGAAGACGAAACAGCGACTCCTGTAACCCGCGCCTCCGATTGAAAGTGTCTCTTCAAAATGCCGAGTTCGCCGCCCGGTGGAATCGTGGCGTTTGAAATTTCCTCGCGCGAAATCTGCGTGAGCGGGTCGAAATGACGGAGTGATTCGAGTTCGTCGCCGAAAAATTCCAGCCGCACCGGCCACGGACTGGTCAGCGGCCAGACGTCCAGGATGCCTCCACGCAGGGCGATTTCACCTTTTTGGGTGACCTGGGCTTCCGGTTCGTAGTCCTGTTCTTCGAGCCACTCAATCAAATCGAGAGGATTGATTTTGCCTCCGCGCTGCAATCGGCGCGTGCGCTTCCTGATTTCATCCGGAGGAAAGGTTCTCTGGAGCAGAGCGGCGACACTTGTGACAACCATTGCCGATTGCCGATTGCCGATTGCCGATTTTTCAGAAAGCGCCACGAGCGTCTGGAGCCGGTCGCTGATGGTGTCAGCGTGCGGCAGTTTGTCCTCATGCGGCAAGATTTCCCAGGCGGGAAAGAAGAGCGAAGATGGAGAATGGAGAACGGAGGATGGCGTTTCGCCGGTTTTCGACTTTGGACTTTGGACTTTGGATGGCAACGCCAGCCAGGTTTCGATGTCCTGTTGGAAGCTTTCCTGCGTTTTCAAATCTGGTGCGACCATGACGAGCGGTCGCCGCGGGAAAACGTTTTGAAGCAGAACCGCCAGAAACGGCTGCGCCGCCAGGCAAACGCCGACACACGACGACACTCCGCCATTCTCCAGTCGCCGGGCGAGGGATTGCACGGCGGGAGCTTGCGAGATGTCAGCGAACAAGTTGCCTGCCGCTGACGCTGCCGCGTTTTGCGCCAAGCAGAATGAAGTTCGCAGCGACGAATGGCGGCGTCAAGCCGGCACCGCACAGAAAAATCAGGGCCGGTTCGTTTTTGGAACCGAATCCTTCCAGCCGACGGCTGCGAACAATTGCATGGCCTCGTAAAAATTCAGTTCGAGATTGGGCTGATGATCCACGCGCTCAAACTGAAGGCTGTGGTGGTTGAGGAACCACGCCGTTTGGGCCGCCCAGGACATGGAATAGGGCGAGTCCAGCCAGCCGGTGAATTTCAACGGCGGGGGTGGCAGCGGCACCGGCGGCGGGCTGTTGGACACCGGGGGGGACATCCAGCCAACCACCCAAACGCGGCGCCCCGCCCGAAGCGTTGCGGCCGCCCGATCCAACACCGGCTGGATCGCGTTGGTGTCTTCCATTTGCGCCTTGACCAGATCGAAACGGTGCGCGGAATGATCCGCCAGCGGCGGCAGCGTCGTCCAGGGAGTTGAGCCTTTGAAATAGCGTTCGAAGCTGATGCCGTAAGACCAGGGGGTGACAATAATCAAATCGTCCGGCGCCGCTTCCGCCGCCAGCCACGGCGCCAACAGGTTCACGTTCGTGAAACGGTAGTTCAAATCGCGCTGGGCAAAGGGGATGGCAATCAGCGCCGTGGCGATGATGCATCCTAAGAATGCCGCTCGGAATTGCCGCCGCGCCGGCGGCAGGCCGAGTTCAAAGCACACTGCCACCAAGCTTATCATCGGCAAAAAATACCACGGCTGCGTCGGAAGTGCCGAGAACCACAGAAAACCAATGAAACCGGCAAAGCCCGCCAGCAGGATCACGGCGGCGAAGAGATGCAAGTCGCCCGCCGAAACTTCAGCCGCCGGCGCGGTGGATTTTGACCAGTAACCACGCCACGCCGCCGCAAGGCCGAACCCCACGACGGCCAGCGCGACCAACATCCAGACATAAACGTATTGCGGCAGTGGAAACGCCACCGCGCTGTCGAGGTTGGTAAACGCCACCGCCGGCATGAATCCCCATCGCAGCGGCGCGGCGGCCGCCGGCATTCCGATCACGATTTTCCAATACGGCAACAACGATGCGGCGGCGGCCAGTCCCGCCAGGAAAATTTTCACGGCGGCGCGAATATTCTTCAGCCGCCAGCAAACCGTCCACGCGCCGAGGCAAATGCCCGCCACGAGCACGGCGTTCTGATAAAGCGCCTGCACGCTCAAAATCGACGCCGCCGTCAAAAACCCTGCCCGTTGCCATGAGGGTCTCTTCAGAAACGCCCACATGGTTCCCGCGGTCAGCGCGATTAGCGCGCTCCCCAAACCATAGGCTCGCAGCGAGTCTCCGTAGAAAATGACGATCGTGTTCAGCGCCAGCAGGGCAAGTCCCAGCAGCGGCGGCGAACGTCGCGCTGTCCATGCCGCGAACCATAGCGCCGCCGGGATTCCCAAGCCGGTCAAAACCCCCAAAAGCCGGAGGCCCGGATCGCTCTGCCCGGGGCCGAGGGCCGACCAGGCGCAAATCAGCAGCGGCATCAGCGCCGGGAATGAATCCCCCGCCATGTCGCTCAAAGAATGACGCCCGGCAAGATTGACGACCTGCACCTCATCACGCCACAGGCCGCCGGCATGAAGCAAAAAATAAAAATGCAGCCACATGGCGGCCATGGTCATCAAAATGGCCACGAGCCACGCGGCCTGGTGGAAATGATTTTTTTCGGGCGGCGGGGTCATGAAATCATTTCTGTTGAAATATTTCCAGGCCGATGCCGCGGATCTTTCCGTAGCGCGCCGCTTCCTCCGCGCCCCAGGCAAATTTGGTCTCCGTAGTGGAAATGACATCGGCCAGTCCAACCAGCGTGTAGTTGGTCCGGTACGACTTCCACCACTCGAAAATACCAGGGTCGGAATCCGGCTGACGTCCCCACGAAAGCAGCGGATTATCAGCGAAGACGACGAAGTCCGGTTTGCTGGCTTCGATTTCGCCTATCATTTCTTCCTGCATTTTCCGCGCGAACGGCTGCGGCTCCATCAGCCCGTAGGTGTAAATGTAGCCGGTGGCCGGATGGCGGCGGGCGAGAAAATAAATTTCCGGCTCCGAACCCAGCACGGCGAGGCGCGCGGCGGGCGGCGATTTTTCCCGGATGTAGGCAGCGACAACCGCCGCTTCGGGAAACGGGTCGGGCCCGTAAATCGCGCAGGTGGCTTGCACCGGCGTGAGCCGGAACCAGATTCCACGATTGGCCGCAATCGTGACTGCAACCGCCGCGACGCAAATCCAGAGCGGCCAGCCGCCTGACCGGGAAATCCTGTTCCGATGCGCCCACCGGTGGCTCGCCGCACTCACGGCGACACCACCCAGCAGCGCCACCGCGGGCAGCACAATCAAAAAATAATGTTTCCGAAAATAAAAATCCGGGCAGACGGCCAGCGCCGACGCCAAGCAAAACCCCAGGAGCCATCCGCGTGACGGTTTAATCCGGGCATCGAGCCAAAGCAGGATTAATCCCGCGCCGGCCATCAGCCACAGCAGAAATCCCGGTTTGGCCACCCACACAAAGCCTTTCCAGAACAATTGGGGCGCGTAGCTCAATGGCACGACCGAGGCGTATTGCCACGCATAGTCAGCCGTCCAAAACCAGAATGTTCTGAATACGCCCGCGCGCCATAAAATCAGGCAACACAAGGCGAAGGGCAGGACCATTCCCGTGCCAAAAACCGCCAGCGCTGCCAGCCGTTTGCTGAAGGAAATTTCAAATTGTCGAAAACACCAGACCGTCCATGCCAGCAAAGCCCACAGCGCAATCAGCGCGGCCTGTTGTTTCATCAAAACTGCCGTGCCGAAAAGGAGTCCGGCAGCCAGAATGACAAGCCCGTTACGATTTTGCCGCGCCTGCCACATCGCGCACAGGCCGGCCGTGGCGAAAAACGCGCAGAAATGCGTGGCATGCCCGGCCAGTCCGAGCATCGAAGGGCTGGCCGCCAGCACGGCATAGACGCTGGCGGCGACGATGCCCGCCGTCGGGTCAAGCATTTTCTTACCGAACCAGAAAAGGATCAGCGCCGTCAGCGTGGTCAGGCATAACACGCCGAAATGGATGCCCGCCGGCGTCTGGCCGAAGAGCGTCATGATGACCGCATAGCCGGCATAAACGCCGGGGAATTTCATGTTGTAGGCGAGTTCGTAGGGCGGGATGCCCTGCAACATGAGCTGGCCGGCGCAGGCGTATTCGCCCTCGTCGCGCTCGAGCGGAAGATTCAGGAGCCGCAACCGGACCGCGGCGACGATGACGAGCACCGCGACCATGAACCACCAGGTCCAATGCCGCTGAAAAAGTCCGGATGGCGCGGTCGGCGCGACAGTGGGCGGCGTCATGCGCGGCAATTGAACAAATCAGCCGCCGCGAGACAAGCGGAATTGCCATCAGTCGCGCTTGAAAATCTGGAAAGGCATCGAGATGCCGCCGCCGATCCAGAATTTCTGGTCGCTGTTGTTGCCGTTGAAAACGGTGCGCGTGTAGAACGCATACTTGATGTGCCGTTTGGAGGTGGTGTAGCTGAACCCGGCTTCGACGGAATCGTTGATTTCGCGCAGTTCGGCGAAACCTCGTGTGTTGTCATTGGGATCCGAAGTGGTGAGCATGCGAGTGTTGGGATCGTAAGAAAGGTTGTAGCCGCCCAGGGTCTGCAAATGCCGGTAACCCGCGTCCAGTTCCCACCCTTTGATTTGCTGGAGGAAACCGACCGAGGCGATGACCTGGTCGTTGGCCGTCGTCCGGTTCCAGCGATACAACACATCGCCGTATGCGCCGAAGCCCGGCCAGCCGAAATGTTTCTTTGCCAGCAATTCCGGCTCGATCGCCGCCGACCGCACACCTGGACCAAATGGCAGATCCTCGCTGTAAGTGCCTGGCAGCACCGCGCCCGCGCGAAATGTCAGCGTCGGGATCCACGGTGAATTGGTGTCGGTGACTTCATTGAAAATCTGGTAGCGCACGCCGAAGGAATAATCCATGAGGCCGGTGGTGGATTTGACGTCGCCCGGGGTGTTGTTATCGTTGCTGAACGATCGCCAGCCGGACGTCGTGTAACCGATGTTCAAATCCAATGCCCATCTGCTGGAGATGCCGTATTGCAACGCGACGTAGCCCTGATTGATGTCAATGCCGTAGTGTTCGCCGCTCTTGATGAAGTCAATGTCGGAACGCTGTCCGCCGTTCGCCCAGATGTGATACGCTTCAGATTCCTGGTACACGAGGCCCGCGACCAACTGGCCCGGCTGCGGCAGGTCCGCCCATTCCGCGAAAGGCGCGTGCGGGACGTTTTCCGTCGCCGGCACATCCTGCGTCAATCCCAGCGCGAGCACCGCGGCCAGACCGGCCATTTTCAAAATGGATTTGTTCATAACCATAAATTCAAAGACTGTTGATTTTGTGTTTCCCGTGAGACGCCGCAAACGGCACGTAATCATAAGAACCACCTGTCCGAATTCAACTCAAATTTTGGGCGTTTCTGTTTGACCCGGTTTCCTCCGCCCGCCCAATCTGGCGCGTAAATGGCCGCGCCCAATCCCTGGATGATGCTGCCGTTCGCGCTCCTGCTCGGCGCGATGGTGTTCGCACCGCTGCGCGCGCCTCAATGGTGGCTGCGGCACTACGCACAGGTCGGCCTGATGCTCGGCGCGGTCACGCTGGGTTATTACCTGTTCGTTTTGCGGGACCTGCCGCGCGTGCTGCACACGGGGCACGATTACGCCGGTTTCATCGCGCTCATCGGCTCGCTCTTCGTCGTTTCCGGCGGCATCCATATCAGTGTCAAAGGCGAGGCCACACCGCTGGCCAACGTCATTTTCTTATTCGCCGGCGCAATCGTCGCCAATGTTCTGGGCACAACCGGCGCGGCCATGCTGCTGATTCGCCCGTGGATTCGGATGAACCGGCACCGGATCATGGCGCATCACATCGTCTTTTTCATTTTCATTGTGGCCAACGCCGGCGGCTGCCTCACGCCCATTGGCGACCCGCCGCTGTTTCTTGGCTATCTGCAAGGCGTGCCGTTCTGGTGGATCGCAAAAAATTGCTGGCCGATGTGGGTGACGGGCGTTGGCATCCTGCTGGCGATTTTTTTTGCCGTGGACCGCATCAATTTCCTGCGGGCACCGCGCACCGCGCGCGAACCGGAAACCGCGCAGGAAACATGGCATTTCGACGGCCTGCCGAACCTGTTTTTTCTCGCGGTCATTCTGGGCGCGGTTTTTGTGAATCGCCCGATTTTTCTCCGGGAGGCGTTAATGCTCGCCGCCGCGCTCGGCTCCTGGTTCACCACCCCAAAATCCGTTCACACGGCAAACGATTTTCATTTTCACCCACTCCGCGAGGTGGCCATCCTCTTCGCCGGCATTTTTGCCACGATGATGCCCGCGCTCGACTGGCTGAATCTCAACGCCCGTTCGTTGCTTGGCGACCGGCCCGCGCCCGGGATTTTTTTCTGGGGCACGGGCGTTTTGTCCAGCGCGCTCGACAACGCGCCGACATATCTCGGTTTTCTGAATGCGCTTTTCGGCGTGACCGGCGCGAAGGAAATCCCGGAGTTGCTGCATCAAAACGCGGCAAGCCTGATCGCCATCAGCATTGGCGCGGTGTTCTTTGGCGCGGCCACTTATATCGGCAACGGCCCGAATTTCATGGTCAAGGCCATTGCCGATCAGTGGAAAATCCCCGCGCCGTCGTTTCTGGAATATGTTTTCAAATTCACGCTGCCGGTGCTGCTGCCGGTGC